>NZ_JBHTHA010000008.1:0-58447 GCF_042676385.1 Paenibacillus sp. GCM10027628 | reverse complement strand
AACGCCTCCCCTAAACCCTTACCCCCATATTACCACATATTGGAACTATCCTGCCAGTTAGTTTAGCGGCCGGGGTCGAAAAATTAAACGGGCGGCTTCCTTTCGTCTCAATACCGTTACTCCATCTTCACCTCTGTGCCCTCCGGCACGATTTGCACCCACGTGTTGCCAGGCAGAAGCGGCACTTCTTTCCCATCGGCGTAAGCCCGGATCATCCCGTTCTTACGTTCCCAAGTGATCTGCTGGGATTTGCCCTGCTGCAGGATGAGGCCTTGGCCAGGCCCGAACACATCGACGGTGCGCCGCCCTTCTTTATCCAAAATCTTGTGCTTGCTCTCCAGCACGAGCAGGTTCGTCGTTTGCAGCTGCTTGCCGGTCTCTTTATCGACGTGCGGCTTGCCTTCCATACTGCGTTTGTACACGCCCTCGGCCGCACTATATTCATAAGAGACGTAGTACCCTTGAATGTACGGAATTTGGATGTGCGTGGCGGCTGCCCCGGTCAGCTTGCTTTGACCTTCCTTGGCAAAGGTGAGCAGCGGCCCGTTCCACTCGGAACGGAATTTGCGCGCCTCGGCTCCCTGCTTCATTTTATCCACAGAGGTATAGAGATTGTGCGGAGCTTTGCGGTCGGTTGCGCGCCAGTAGTAGGCGCCGTCGCCGTAGACTTCATCGAGATGGGCAAGCTTGCGCCCCGCCATGATATTCATCGCGTCCTGACTCCAGCCCGCATGGACGATAACCGCATCGAGCGAATCGCCGATCTCCACAAAATAAGGCCGAATGCTGCGCACGGGACCGATGGTCTTCGCTTCATGGCTTTGAAAAACCGAGACGAATCTAGTAATCTCGCCTTCCGCTAGGATCTCATAGACAATATCAGCCTGATCCAGCCCTGTCTGGGGCCTGGCTTGCGGGGCGTTTTCGACCATCACCATGAAGGGCCGACTCTTCACTTCTTTATCGCTCGGGAGTCCCGTTAGCGGGAATTTGAAAGGCGACTCTGTTTCCACCGCTACAGCTGCGGGTTTGGAATCAGGCGATGCTGCAGCAGACGTTGTGACTGGCGCTGGACTCGTAGTTGACGTAGCCGAAGGCGTACTGCTGCAACCGGATATAGCTATCACAGAGCATCCAAGGACGAGCCAGGCGCTAAGGGTTCTTTTTCCAAAACATTTCAACGATTTCATGCAGGCTGCACCTCTTCTTCTATTCGTTCTAGTAAAATGTATATTCTAGTGAAGAACAATGTAGAAGACTTCTAGCCAATTTTCTTCTTATGACTATTTCGTGACAAATTTTGGAAATCCTTTTCAAAGTGTTGGAGGCAAGACGACTTTTCGATATAGTAGAGGAAAGGTTACGCGCTTACGAGGTAAAGTTGTTAAGAAACACCAAGGGGGGATTCGCATGGACGACCGGTACTCGAATCGTTCGGATGAAGAGGCTATCGTACTGTTCGATGGGGTTTGCAACCTCTGCAACGGGGCTGTGCAGTTCATTCTCCGCCACGACCCGCAGGGTGTTTTTCGGTTTGCTTCATTGCAATCCGATGTTGGGCAAATGCTGCTCCAGCAGCACCGGCTGCCGGCGGATGTCATCAACACGATCGTCCTGATCGAGCATGGACATTCTTTTACGCATTCTACTGCTGCGCTTCGCATTGCCCGGAGACTGCGTTCCCCTTGGAGGCTGGCCTATGCCGCCATTCTAGTGCCGGCTCCTATTCGAAACGCCGCCTATCGCTTCATTGCGCGCAACCGCTACCGCTGGTTCGGCCAAGCGGAGCATTGTATGCTGCCTAAGCCTGAGTACAAGCAGCGTTTTCTTGATTAGTGCGTGCTTACTAGGAGGATTAAGCCATCTCAGCCATATCCAGACGGATCAGCGTGACCCGCTTATCGAACATCCAGAACTCCAAGGTTTGCTTCGCAGTTTTGTCCAGGTAACCAAAGATGGAAGCGCCTTGCTCGCTCCTGCGGTAACTTGGCTCCCCATACGCTGTCTTGAGCTCATCCTCCGTGCTGTTAATGCCGATTCCGCAAATCGTTGTTCGGGATGGACCGGCATTCGCTGCGATCATAATGCGGACGATAATATCACTGCCTGCTTGTGTTGCGACAATAATACCATCATCGACATTGAAATATTGGTACTTATCATTATCCTGCCGGCGCATGAGTGTGGGGGTAGGCAGCAGGTTTCGGATGTTTTGGATGCTCTGCCCAAGATTGATGCCACCCAACTGTTCATGTTGTAAGGATTGGCTCGATGCTAATGTGTAGTAAGCCTGCCTAGGACCTAGAAATAAGTAGACTTGATATGCCGCAAAACTAAGCAAGCTTACTGCTGCTGCGATCATCATGATTTGTATCCATCTTCTACGCAATAAAGTTGCCAGTTGCATGCACTCCACCCTTCCTTCTTTCATTCCTATTCAGTCTTTCGATTCATCGTCCACTACTGGCTCTGTTTCATTTCCTTCCGCTCCAAACATCCAGCAGCTTAAGCTAAGCGTCCCCATCTGAAAGCTATGATGCAGCAACCTCGCTTTATGCGAGCTATCCGCTGCGCCAAGTGCAAGCAACAAAGGTGCAAAATGCTCCGGCGTCGGCACCGCTTCAGCAGCAAATGGCGCCCTGTCCTCGTAGCTGAACAACGCTTCCAAATTCCATGTCTCGAGCTGTTCCCCCAGCCACTCATCGAATTTCAACGCCCATACTTGAGGCGCCGGATTCCGGCGGTCCAGCCTGCGCAGATTGTGCACCGTTCCTCCGCTGCCTATAATGAGAACCTGTTCCTCTCTGAGCGGAGCAAGGGCAGCACCAATTCGATAATGCTCCTCTGGCGTCAGCTTCGGATTCACCGATAGTGCAACAACAGGGATCGAAGCATCCGGATACATGATATGCAGCAGCGCCCACGCGCCATGGTCCAATCCTCGGTGATCATTTAATTCACAATCAATACCCTCATCTTGAAAAAGCTGCTGTATATGCAAGCTAAGCGTCAAATCCCCTTTGGCGGGATACTTAATGGCATAAAGTTCTTCCGGAAAGCCGGAAAAATCGTAGATCGTCTCGAGCTGAATCGCCGAGCTGATTTGCTGCACCCTGCTCTCCCAATGCGCGCTGAACAACACGATTGCTTTGGGCCGTGGCATGCTGACCGCTAGCTTTCGAAGAAATTCCGTATATGCATGCTGCTCGATTGCCAAGCTCGGCGCGCCATGCGCGATAAAAAAAGAAGGCAACATCGCCATTCCTCCCTCGATCCCTCGATCTAATCTCATCTTATCATGGATATATCTTCCTATTATACCCCTTTTCAAACAGGAAATTAATGGTATAATACGAATATACATTCGCATTTTGAGGAGATGACTTCCTTTGTCCAGGCAAATTAGCAGCTCTTTAACCGCATTCATGGTTTCCGATCTTGAACGTTCCAAACAATTTTACCGGGAAGTGCTCGGCTTCGATGTAACGGATTGGTGGGCCGTGAGGGACGGTTTGCAAGGCTTAGCGCTTAAACTTTTGCAGGCACCTACACCGCAAGATGTGAAACCTAACCCACCCGAGAATGAGGGAGCGCGTGCTTTTGACGTGTACGCCTATACGGACGATTGGACTTCGCTGGATAGCTTGTATGAGGAATTTCGCAATAAAGGTGCTGTCATTTCAGGAGAGCCCGTCGTTATGCCCGATTTTGGCCCTTGGAAAGAGTTTATCGTGCAAGATCCCGATGGATACCATATTGCTTTTGGCGGTGTGGATGGGCGCAAAGCTAATTCCTTTGTACAAGATCATGTTGACTCTGTATTTCTTTGGGTGAGAAATCTGGACAAATCCGTTAAGTTATATGCTGCTTTATTAGGGCTGGAAATTCGCGAGCAGGATCGTTACGGTCATCTGCACATGTTCAATTTATCTAACGGCACTGGCCTGATTCTTGACTCCAACGGCATGTCCGAGATCCCGGTACCGGAAGTCGGTCCAGTTCTGTTCAAGATGAGCACGGTAGATATTGAAGGTGCGCACCGCCATGCATTGGAACTCGGATTTCAAGTTATTTACGGCATCGCACGGTATCCTCAGGTTTCGTTCTTTAACATCCGGGATGATGACGGCAACATCATAACCATTTCACAGAATCATACATAACTCCCCTTATGCATGAAAATGCCTCCTTCTGCCAAAACTACCCAAAAGGTAAGAGAAGGAGGCACATCACCCATCATGATTACTCTCTGGAACTTCGTTTCTCGCCACTGGATATCTATCGTGTTGATCGTAGGAGCACTTGTTGCCGTTTGGTCGGTTTACAAGCATAAGGACAAATATCTTATGGGCAGCGACGACAACAAGTGACTCACTCTAAACTTTAAAAACTTTAACGACTTCTTGCAGTTCTTCAGCCATTTTGGAAAGCGATTGGGAAGCAGCGCTGACTTCTTCCATAGAAGCAAGCTGCTGTTCAGCCGCCGCTGCGATGCCGTGCGTGCTTTCCAGCGAATTCTTGGATATTTCCGATATGTGCTCGACTACCTCGACCATGCGTTTCGAATCGGTACGAATTACGCCTGCGGACTGCGACACCGCCTTCACATGCCCAAAAACATCCTCCACCGCTTGGCGAATAGCCTGGAACGCCGTCTTTGCTCGTTCACTCATCACAGCGCCATCGTTCACCGCTTGATTGCCTTTATTCATCGACTCAACTGCGCTTCTAATCTCGTCTTGGATATCCCCAATCAACCCGCGGATCCGATCAGCAGCCTGCGCGGATTGCTCAGCCAGCTTGCGTACCTCCGTGGCTACGACAGCGAAGCCTTTGCCATGCTCGCCAGCCCGTGCCGCTTCGATGGACGCATTAAGGGCGAGTAAGTTGGTTTGACTGGATAATGATGTGATCAACGTGATCATTTCGCCAATTTGCTGAGATTTTCCGTTCAATTCATTCACGATTACCGAGGATTGCTCCATGTTGCGGTGAATGAGCTTCATTTGTTCCGTTACTTCTTCAACCGCTTGGTTCCCTCTATCTGCCGTTTCCGCTGTTTTTTCCGTGGACTGGTTCACCTGCTGTACGCCGTCAACAATGGCGCCGAGCTGTTTCGCGATATTGGTAACAGTCTCTTTGGACGTATGAATCATCTGACTTTCCTCATCGGCGCTTGCCGCGACTTGCTGGATGGAATCAGCGATCTGCTCCGTCGCTCTCGACGTTTCTTCCGCACTGGCCGAAAGCTGCTCCGACATGGAAGCGACCGTATGCGTATGCATCGAGACGGAACCGAGCATCGTGCGGAGCTTGCTGATCATTTCGTTGAAGGAATGCCCCATTTGTCCCAATTCATCGCTCGTTTTCACTTCAATCTGATGTGTAAGATCGCCATCGGCGATATACCCCGCCATGTCTTTCGCCTTGCGGATATGGCCAACCAAATAGCGGCTGAATACAACGATAACAAGCACCATAATGATCACCGCGATCAACCCGCCGATGAAGAGCGACATCACCAGCTTGTTCACAGGCTCTTGCAGTTCTTTCTCCGGCATGACAAGCGCTAACGTCCAACCGGTCTCAGGCACCTTTTGATAATAAATGCGATTCACTCCGTTGTTATCCGAGATACTGCCTTCTCCGCTTTGCCCGGAAAGCAGCGCAGGCGCGAGAGCGCTTAGTGTGGGGTTCGGGTCTTTATCTATGCTGACCTTCATCACTTTGGAAGCATCCGGCTGAGCGAGATAGTTCCCTTTGGCATCTACCATGAACGCCCAACCGGTTCGGCCTACCTTGGTCTCTTCCACCATCTTTTTCATGCTGGCCAGGTTAAAATCACCCGTAATAACGGCAAGAAACTGTTTTTTCTGATCAAACACAGGGATGCTCGTCGTCACCATCGAGGTTTTCGTCGTTTCGTCAAAATAAGGATCGGAATAAGCAAAAGATTGCTTGGCATTTTGGCCTACCTTATACCAGTCCTGATTCGGGTAATCATAATCGGCAGCATTGTAGTCCTGGGTTAGCGTAATTTTGCCCCCATCCCGGAACGCATAGGTCGAGAAATACTTGGTTTTCGCATTGTATTTGAACGGTTCAAAGAAGATCCCCATACCGAACGTGTCTTCATTCGTGGTTAAATCATTGCTGATCATCTTATTATAATTGTCCAATGTCAGTTGCGTCGGGGAGAATTCAACCGTTCTAGCCAGCACTTCGACTGTTCTTCGGTGTGCGAGCATCTTGCCGTTAATCGTGCTGGTTACACTACCCAGTTGATGTTGCATCTTTTGTCCAATTTCGTTTGTAAGCAGCCCTTTACTGTAATCGTAAGCGAATGTAACAATAGCAAACAAAGTGAGCACAATCAGCGGGACTAGTAGCAGCATAAATTTACTTTGAATACTTTTCAGCTTCATTTTCATGACCCTCCACTCATCGAATCTTTCTTTCCTAAGAATTTCAAATATTATTCGACAAATTCCTTTAAATTTCGATATTGAGGAATTGTAAAATAGAAAAAGCACAACCTTTTCATGACAAAAGGTTGTGCTTATGGTGCAATCCATGCTATTTCAATGCTTTCATGGCAATATCCGTGCGGTAATGCTTGCCTTCAAAATGGATGCGATCCGCATTGGCATATGCCTTTTGACGCGCTTCCACGATGTCTTTGCCTAAGCCCGTAATTCCTAGCACGCGACCGCCGTTCGTAACAATCTGTCCGTCCTGCAGCGCAGTTCCGGCATGGAAAACGATGGCGTCTTGGACTTGATCCAGTCCGGAGATGGGCAGCCCTTTGGGATACGGCCCCGGGTATCCTTCCGAGGCAACGATGACGCACACCGCTGCTTCGTCGCTCCACTCGATCGGTTGCTCCGCCAAGGTTCCGTTATTGATCGCCAGGAAAATATCGAGCAGGTCCGTCTTGAGACGAGGCAAAATAACCTGTGTCTCCGGGTCGCCGAAGCGCGCGTTGAACTCGATTGTTTTCACGCCGTTCGGTGTGAGGATCAGCCCTGCGTAAAGCACGCCCTTGAACGGTCGGCCTTCCTTTACCATCGCATCAGCGGTCGGCTGCACGATGTTGTCAATTGCTTCCTGCACAATCGACTGCGGGATGTGCGGCAGCGGTGAATAAGTACCCATACCGCCTGTATTCGGACCTTTATCGTTGTCGAAAACCGGCTTATGGTCCTGCGAAGGCACCATCGGCCGGACCGTGGAACCGTCGACGAAAGCAAGCAGCGACATCTCTTGACCGGTCAAGAACTCCTCGATGACCACGCTCGCGCCGGATGCGCCGAATACTTGATCCACCATGATATCGCGAAGCGCCGCTTCGGCTTCTTCCATGGTGTGGGCGACGGTGACACCTTTGCCCGCGGCCAAGCCGTCGGCTTTAATAACGATCGGCGCCGATTGGCTGCGCAAATAAGTTAATGCCGCTTCGTAGTTGTTAAACGTCTCATACTTCGCCGTCGGGATGTTGTACTTCTTCAGCAGCTCCTTCATGAACACCTTGCTGCCTTCAATAATCGCCGCATTGGCGCGTGGTCCGAATGCCGCGATGCCTTTGCCTTCCAGGTGATCGACCAGACCCGCTGCGAGCGGATCGTCCGGCGCGACCATGACCAGGTCGATTTGCTGCTCCTTCGCAAAGGTGCTGATCTCCTCGAATTGCAGCTCCGTAATCGGCACGCATTCAGCCAGCTCGGCGATACCGCCATTACCTGGTGCACAGAACAGCTTGCTTACCTTCGGACTTTTGCTGAGCGACCAAACAATCGCATGCTCGCGTCCGCCACGGCCTATAACTAAAATACGCATGTGGTTATCCGTCCCTTTCTCATGGGGAATGCCCACGGTCCGCAACTATTTGCCTGCCGATCGTGAGCATTCTCGTTTGTTTTTAGTGTTTAAAGTGACGTACGCCCGTCATGACCATGGCGATGCCGTTCTCGTTCGCTACGCGGATGGACTCCTCGTCCTTGATCGAGCCGCCTGGCTGGATAACGGCCGTGATGCCGGCTTTCGCTGCGATTTCTAGTGTGTCTCCCATTGGGAAGAAGGCATCGGAGGCAAGTACGGAGCCTTTGGCTTTGTCGCTGGCTTGCTCGATGGCGATTTTCGCTGCGCCTACGCGATTCATTTGGCCAGCGCCTACGCCGACTGTCATATCGTCAGCCGCGAGTACAATCGCGTTAGATTTAACGTGCTTAACTACTTTCCAAGCAAAAAGCAGTTGTTTCAATTCTTCTTCCGTTGGTTGGCGCTCGGAGACGACTTTGAGGTCAGCCTCGCTCAGCTGATAAGCGTCGCTGTCTTGAACGAGCATGCCGCCCTCAACCGTAGTGATGACAGGCTCCGCTTTGCGGCCAGCCACTGTATCTAAGCCGCTTACTTTGAGCAGGCGGATGTTTTTCTTTTTCTCAAGGATTTCGAGTGCCCCTGGTGTGAAGTCCGGCGCGATCACGATTTCCAGGAAGATTTCATGCAGCAGCTGCGCTGTCGCTTCATCCACTGTGCGGTTCGCTGCCACGATACCGCCGAAAATCGATGTCGGGTCGGCTGCGTACGCTTTTTGGTACGCTTCAAGCACCGTTGTGCCGATGCCCACGCCGCAAGGATTCATGTGCTTCACTGCGACTACCGCAGGTTCGCTGAATTCTTTTACGATCTGAAGAGCTGTATTTGCATCGTTAATATTGTTGTATGATAACTCTTTACCATGCAGTTGCTCTGCAGTTGTAATGTTGCCTGCCGCTGCGTTCGGCTTGCGGTAAAATGCAGCTTTTTGATGCGGATTTTCTCCGTAACGAAGCTCCTGGACCTTCTCGTAAGTAACCGTATAGCGTTCTGGGTAAGGCTCGCCCACTTGCTTGGACAAGTAGTCGGAGATTAGGGCATCATAAGAGCCTGTGTGACGGAACACTTTTGCCGCCAGGCGTTTGCGGGTTTCAAGGGACGTATCGCCGGCCTCTTGCACTTCTTCCAACACCTGCGCATAGTCCGCAGCATCCACAACGACAGTTACGAATGCGTGGTTTTTCGCTGCTGAACGAAGCATCGTCGGTCCGCCGATATCGATGTTCTCGATCGCATCCTCATAAGTCACATTCGGCTTCGCAATCGTCTCGGCAAAAGGATACAAGTTCACGACAACCAGATCGATGTAGTCGAGTCCGAGCTTCTTCATGCTCTCTTGATGCTCCACGTTATCTCTTACCGCGAGTAGACCGCTGTGTACGGCTGGATGCAGCGTTTTGACGCGGCCGTCCATGATTTCCGGAAACCCGGTAACCTCGGAAATACCGATAACCGGCACACCCTTCTCCTTCAACAAACTTTGCGTGCCGCCTGTGGAAATGATCTCGACGCCCAGCTTCGCCAGTTCGCTGGCGAATTCAACGATACCCGTTTTGTCGGACACGCTGATCAGTGCTCTTTTGATAGCCACTCTGCTTCCTCCCAGAAATTAATTTTATGATTTACGCTGATTGTTTCCGTATGAATTCCTCAATTGATGCTATCGCCGCTCGTGCGTTGCTTATGCTCGCCTGCCACTTGCCCCGTTACTTTAGATGGAAAAACTACCTCTAATTTCGCTTCTGTATGCGAGATATGGACATTTACATGGAATTTCTCCCGCTATTTTCAAAGAAATCGAAGTAAATTTAGATAAATGCTTCTTTTAGCGGGAGAAATTCCAGTTAAACGATGTACATGCTGCATATGCGGCTAATTAGATGGAGCTATTCCCGTTAATCCTGCCCATTTGGCAAATGGGCAGCCGCAGAAAGAAGCGCGACTGCAGGCGATCCTGCACCAACAGCTGCGGGGGCGCTATGTCGGTGCTCCCGAGACAGAGCAACTCTACGACTGCTGGCTGGCCCGAGCTTTAGATTCTCCCAAGACAAAGCAACCCTACAGCTGCTGGCTGGCCCGTGCTGTCGGCGCTCCGAGTCAATGCAACCCATCAGCTGCTGGCTGGCAGGCGCTGTCGGCACCCCCGAACCAGTGCAATCCTACGCCACACGTTAACCCGCCGATCCCGAGCAGCGCCGGCCTACAGCCGCACGCTCACCCGGCGCCCGTCGATGCTGACGCGATCCTCGCGCAGCCAGCGGATGACCTGCGGCAGCAGCACGTGCTCGGCCGCGTGGATACGCTCGGCGAGCGAGTCCGCGGTCTCGTGCTCGTGGATCTCGACGCTGCGCTGGGCGATGATCGGCCCGGAGTCTAGTCCGCCGTCCACGAAGTGAACGGTCACGCCGGTCTGTTTCACGCCGTAGTCCACCGCCTGTTCGATGGCGCGGACGCCGGGGAACGAAGGCAGCAGCGACGGATGAATATTGATCATCCGCCCGTAGTAAGGCACGACCAGCACGTTCGTAATAATCCGCATGTAGCCCGCCATCACGATCAGATCGATCTTGCGCTCCTGCAGCTCTTGCAGAATCAAAGTCTCATAGGTTTCCCGAGAAGCGTACTCCTTCGGACGGAACGCAAACACCGGAACCTTCGCTTCTTTCGCGCGTTCCACGACAAACGCATTTGGCCGATCACAGACAAGAAGCTCGATGCTGACATCAAGCTTCCCCTTCTGTACCTGATCGACGATCGCCTGAAAATTCGAGCCGCTGCCCGAGGCAAAAACGGCAATCCGATAAGGCTGCATAACTTACACCTCGGCTCCTTGGAAGGTAACCACACGATCGCCTTCGGTTACGACGCCAAGCCGGTATACCTTCTCGCCTTGCTTTTCAGCAGCTGCGATTGCTTTCTCCGCATCATCCGCGCCAACAATAATCACCATGCCGATACCCATATTGAACGTGCGGAACATATCGTTATTGCTAATGCCGCCCTCGCGCTGCATCAACGAGAAAATCGGCAGAATCGGCCATGAGCCGTACTGGATCTCCACATTCACGCCGTCCGGTAGGACACGCGGAATATTTTCGATAAAGCCGCCGCCGGTAATATGCGCCATGCCTTTAATGCTAACTTCCTCCAGCATCCCAAGAACCGGCTTCACATATAATCTTGTAGGTTCCAACAGCACGTTGCCGAGCTTATCGCCAAGCTCTTCCACATGCCCTTGAAGGGTATAACCTTTATCCTCCAGCAAAAGCTTGCGCACAAGAGAGAACCCGTTGCTGTGCACACCGCTGGAAGCTAGACCTAGAACGACGTCTCCGGGACGGATGGTGGTACCGTCGATGATTTTTTTCTTGTCGACGATCCCTACGGTAAAACCGGCAATGTCATACTCCCCTGACGCATACATGCCCGGCATTTCCGCCGTTTCGCCGCCGATCAATGCACAGCCGGACTGTGCGCAGCCGTCAGCGATCCCTTTAACGATTGCTTCGATTTTCTCTGGAACTACACGATCGCATGCCAGATAATCGAGGAAAAAAAGCGGCTCCGCGCCCTGAACGATAATATCGTTCACGCACATCGCGACCGCATCGATCCCGATCGTATCGTGCTTGTCCATCGCAAAAGCGATTTTCAGCTTGGTGCCCACGCCGTCCGTTCCGGATACGAGCACTGGCTCCTCGTACTTGTCCTTGTTCAACCCGAACAGCCCGCCGAAGCCGCCGAGGTCAGTCAGCACTTCAGGACGGAATGTCCGTTTCACGTGTTTCTTCATCCGTTCTACTGCTTCGTTCCCCGCCGCGATATCGACTCCAGCCTTTTTGTAAGCATCCGACACTTCGCTTCCACTCCTTATATTTGTCTATGTATCGGGAGGCGGAGGAATACCGCCCTTCCCGTTCAAACCTAGTTATACCGGATTTCCACCAGCCAAATTTCCATAGTTGAACCTGAGTACGCTATTTCCACAAAAACAACCGATTTAGCCTATTACAAGGAACGACGATTCGTTAAATTGAAGTTCTTGCCGCCAAAGCTCCAGTTCCCGTCAAATAAAGCACGCTTGTTCCGCTATTTAAAAATTCGCCGCAATTCTCCTGCGATAGCGGATTCTCATTCCACAATGACCGCAAAAGTAGCCTAGTCGCAAGCGCAGCCCACTTTTTCAATATCGACGATTTCCGTCGGATAATTGTTGTTGAAGCAAGCCATGCAATAACCGCTTTGCGCGCCAGCTGAACCAGTGCCGATGGAATCGAGCAGCCCTTCCTGCGTGAGAAAATGCAAGGAATCCGCATTGATCGCTTTGCGAATTTCTTCGATGGAATTCATCGCAGCGATCAGCTCCTTACGGCTCGGCGTATCAATCCCATAGTAGCAAGGGTTCATAAAAGGCGGCGAAGAGATGCGCACATGCACTTCCGTTGCGCCCGCTTCACGCAATAAATTGACGATCCGCAAGCTAGTTGTCCCGCGTACGATCGAATCATCGATCATGACGACACGTTTGCCTTCGACGACTTTGCGCACGGCGCTCAGCTTCATTTTCACGCCTTGCTCCCGAAGCTCTTGGCTCGGCTGTATAAACGTGCGGCCCGTATAGCGGTTCTTGATCAAACCCAGCTCATAAGGGATACCCGTCTGCTCCGCAAAACCAATCGCGGCGGAAATACTGGAATCCGGCACACCGGTCACGACGTCGGCATCCACGAACGATTCCATGGCGAGCCGCTTGCCCATCCGCTTACGCGCCGCGTGAATGTTGATCGCGTCAATGTCGCTGTCCGGACGTGCGAAGTAGATGTACTCCATCGCGCAGATCGAGCGTTTGCCACTCTCGGCGAAGCGATCTTCGTGGAATCCGTCACGGTCGAGCACGAGGATTTCTCCTGGCTGCACATCACGGAAATACGTCCCGCCTACCGCGTCAAATGCACAGGACTCCGAAGCGAACAAATACGCATCGCCCAGTCTTCCGATCATGAATGGACGCAATCCGTTCGGATCAAGCGCAGCGATTAACTTGTCCTTGGTCATAACCAGGAAGGCAAAGCCGCCGATCACTTGCTTCAAAGCATCCTTAACCGCATCCACGATATCATCGTGCTCAGAACGTGCAATCAGATGCGCAAGCACCTCTGTATCGCTGGTCGTTTGGAAGATCGAGCCTTTGCGCTCCAGCTCCCGCTTGATAATGTTCGCATTATCGAGGTTGCCGTTCGTTGCAATGGCCAGATCGCCCTCGCGGTATTTGAACACGAGCGGCTGTGCGTTGGCCAGCTTGCTTTCGCCTGCTGTCGAGTATCGCACATGCGCGATGGCCGAAGAGCCTGTCAGTGGCGGCAATGTCTCGCTGTTGAACACTTCTTTGGCAAGTCCCATTCCGCGGTAATAGTTGAACTTCTCGCCATCTGACGTACAAATACCCGCGCTCTCCTGTCCGCGATGCTGAAGGGCATGAAGGCCATAATAGCAAAGGGAGGAAGCGTCGGGATGCCCAAACACCCCGAACACGCCACACTCTTCATTCAGCTTGTCAAACATCCCGCCTTGGCCGGCTACGCCTTCGTTGTAATAATCTCCTGTCCAAAGTTCATGCTGATGACCATCGCCCAATTGAATGAGTGGAGCAGCAGGAAGCTTTAGGGCCCCGGTTTGTCTCTCCACAAAAGAAAGTTCATGGTTTCGGTCTCCGAAACCTGCTTTCTTTTTGGCGATAAAACCTTCCGTTAAACGCGGTCGCTCATCTGTGAATGACCTCGATAAAGGTTTTCTCACTGCATCAGACATGGAATCGCATCCTTCCAGACCTTCTCCAGCTCGCTTACCGGAGACTGGATTCGCTGTACGCCGTTAACCGATACATTCAGCGCCGTACCTGTGACTGTTCCGATTTCTTGATAAGGCACTCCTTGCGAAGCAATCCAGTGTTTCAAAGCGTCCGCTTTATCCGGCGTTGCTGTCAACAAAATACGGGATTGGCTTTCGCTGAACAGCGCGAAGTCTGCGCGAAGCTCTGTCTGAACCGCAACTTGTGCGCCTAATCGGCCGCTAATGCTGCTCTCTGCGAGCGCTACAGCCAATCCGCCTTCGGACAAGTCATGCGCGGAAGCAACCAGACCCTCTTGAATCGCCTTCAGTACTGCGCCTTGCAGACGTTTTTCAACAGCCAGATCCAGCTCAGGAGGACGACCTTCCGTAACGCCATGTACAACATATTGGAACTCACTGCCGCCGAGTTCAGCTTTCGTCTCGCCGAGCAGGATGATGATGTCGCCTTCGTTTTTGAAGCCTTGCGTAGTGATGTGGTCGATGTCATGAACCAGACCGACCATCCCGATAACCGGAGTCGGGTAGATCGCGCCTTTGGCGTTCTCGTTATACAGCGATACGTTACCGCCGATAACCGGAGCGTCCAATACGCGGCAAGCTTCCGCCATACCGTCAGTCGCTTTCTCTAGCTGCCAGAAAATCTCCGGTTTATCCGGACTACCGAAGTTCAGGTTGTCCGTTACCGCCAGCGGCTCAGCGCCGGAGCAAACGACGTTGCGCGCCGCTTCGCTGACTGCGATCCGTCCGCCCACTTCCGGATCGAGGTACACATAGCGCCCGTTGCAGTCGGTCGTCATCGCCAGCCCCTTGCGGGTGCCGCGAATCGTTACGACCGCTGCGTCCGAACCCGGGCGCACTGCCGTTTCCGTACGAACCATGTGGTCATACTGGTTGTACACCCACTCTTTGCTCGCTACCGTCGGGGACGCGAGCACCGCTTTAAGCGCATCCGCCAAATCCGTTACCTCAGGGTAACGAGTCGTATCGATGGATGCGTTCGCCTCGTAATAAGCCGGCACCTGGCTCGGCTTATTGTACACCGGGCACTCGTCGACGAGTGCCCCTACAGGCATGTCCCCCACGACTTCACCGTGGTGGATCAAACGCAGGCGACCGTCATCGGTCACCTTGCCGACTTTGGCGCAGTGGAGACCCCAGCGCTCGAAAATACCTTTCGCTTGCGCCTCATGCTTCGGCTCAACAACGAACAGCATGCGCTCTTGCGACTCGGACAGCATCATTTCATAAGCTGTCATGCCTTCTTCGCGCTGCGGAACCTCATCGAGGTAAAGCTCCATGCCGTTGCCCGCTTTACTTGCCATCTCGGCGCTGGAGCAAGTAAGCCCCGCAGCGCCCATATCTTGAATCCCGAGCACGATGCCGGAATTGATTAACTCTAAGCACGCTTCCAGCACGAGCTTCTCCATGAACGGATCGCCCACTTGCACCGCCGGGCGCTTCGCTTCGGACTCTGCCGTCAGCTCTTCCGACGCGAACGTCGCGCCGTGGATACCGTCGCGGCCTGTCGCCGGGCCGACGTAGAACACCGGGTTGCCAACGCCTTTAGCAACACCGCGCTGGATCTTGTCGTGGTCGATGAGACCGACGCACATAGCATTGACGAGCGGGTTCCCCTCGTAGCTCTCGTCGAACATCACTTCGCCGCCGACCGTCGGAATGCCGATACAGTTCCCGTATCCGGCGATGCCCGAGACGACGTGCTCGAACAAATACTTCACGCGGTCATTTTGCAGCTTACCGAATCGGAGCGAGTTCAGCAGCGCTACCGGGCGCGCGCCCATCGAAAAAATATCGCGGATAATCCCGCCCACACCCGTCGCTGCGCCTTGATACGGCTCGATCGCCGATGGGTGGTTGTGACTTTCAATTTTGAAAACAACGGCTTGGTTGTCGCCGATATCGACGATCCCTGCACCTTCGCCAGGTCCCATCAGGACGCGGGGTCCTGTTACCGGGAACTTGCGAAGCACGGGTTTGGAATTTTTATAAGAGCAATGTTCGGACCACATGACGCTGAATACGCCGATCTCCACATAGTTCGGATTGCGTCCGAGGAAGCCGCAAATTTTGGCGTACTCGTCATCGGTTACGCCCATCTGCTTGTATATTTTCTGCTCTGCGATTTGCTCGGCTGTTGGTTCCTTAGCGGATAGCTGCTGCGCCATGTTTCTCCCTCCAAGTGCTTAGAATCGATGTGAACATTCTTTTGCCGTCCGCCGAACCAAGGATCTCATGAATGGCACGCTCCGGATGGGGCATCATACCTACTACGTTACCGGCCTTATTGGAAATACCGGCGATATCGTCTAATGAACCGTTCGGGTTATTGCCGGCTTCATAACGGAACACGATTTGGTTGTTTTCTTGCAATTCTTTCAACGTTGCATCGTCACAGTAGTAGTTACCTTCACCGTGCGCAATTGGAATGCTGATCAGCTCACCCTCCGCATAATCCCGCGTAAATGGCGTCGCATTATTCTCTACCCGCAGAAGCGCCTGATGGCAGCGGAATTTCATCCCATTATTGCGAAGCAAAGCCCCCGGAAGAAGTCCTGCCTCTGTCAGCACCTGGAATCCGTTGCAAATACCCAGAATGTATTTACCCTCTTCCGCAGCTTTGACTACAGCCTTCATCACGTTCGTAAACTGTGCAATCGCTCCGCAACGCAGGTAATCTCCATAAGAGAAACCGCCCGGCACGAGGATGCAGTCGTATTTGGACAAATCGTCCGCCGTATGCCATACATAGTCAACAGGCTGGCCGATGGTATCTTCAACTGCTTTGAAGCAGTCGATGTCGCAGTTCGATCCCGGAAAAACAAGAACCGCAGTATTCATGACGCTCTCTCCCTTCATGGTTTGTTACGCCAACTCGTAGCGGTAGTCTTCAATCACCGTGTTCGCCAAAAGCTTCTCACACATTGCTTTCACGCGTGCTTCTGCTTCAGCTTTATCCGTTGTGTTCAGCTCAAGCTCCAAATATTTACCGATGCGAACTTTCCCTACTTCCTCAAACCCCATCGAATGAAGCGCGCCTTGCACCGCAGTTCCTTGAACGTCCAAAACGTTCTGCTTGATCGTTACGTACACCGTTGCTTTCATTGGTATCTCTCCTTAGAGTTTTTCTTCGCTTAGCGTTTTCTCGCTAATAACACTTCCCAAAACCTAATCCACCAGACGGTGAAGTATTTCCTTATATCGATTAGCCGTTTCTTCGACAACGGATGCCGGCAGCTCGTCCGGCTCGCTGTTTTTATCCCAGCCAGAGTTCGACAGGTACGTACGTACCGGCTCTTTATCCATCGAGTCAATCTCGATATCAAGCGCGTAATTGTCTTGCGCCCAGTAACGCGAGGAATCCGGGGTGAAAATTTCATCAATAAGTATGAGTTCACCGGCATAAACGCCGAATTCAAACTTCGTATCCGCTAAAATAATGCCTTTTTGCTCGCAAATCGCATGCGCCATCGTATAGAGCATGATGCTCCTGTTCTGAAGCTCGACTGTGAGCTCCTCGCCGATCAATTCGCTCATTTGCTGAACGGAAATGTCCTCGTCGTGGCCCACATCGTTTTTCGCTGCCGGCGTGAAAATCGGCGTCTCCAAACGCTGATTCTTTCGCAAGCCTTCAGGAAGCTTCAGGCCGTTAATCTCGCCTGTTTTTTCATACTGTCTCCAGCCGTTGCCCGTGATGTACCCGCGAACTACGCACTCTATGGAGATGCGTTCCGCTTTTTTTGCCACAATGATACGCTCTTTCAGCAATTCCCTTGCTTCGGCATCCGGAATCACATCTTGCAATTGTTCTACGTCCGTGTGCACGATGTGATTGTTCATATAGCCGCTCGTAATGCCGAACCAATATTTGCTCAGCGCATTCAGCACGTAGCCTTTGTCTGGAACGCCCGGCTTCAATATATAATCGAAAGCGGAAATCCGATCCGTGACCACGATCAGCAGATGTTCCCCAAGATCATACAGCTCGCGCACTTTTCCTTTGTGCAACAAAGGCGCTTTGACCAGCTCCACTGCCGTATCCAGTATGTTGACTGCCAAGCACAACACGTCCCCTCATATATAAGGAAATTTTAATTGATTACAATCCGAGTCGGTCAAAAATCGTATCCACATGCTTGAGGTGCCAGCTTGGATCGAAGCAATCGGCGATTTCTTCCGCGCTGAGCGCATCCGTAATCACAGAGGCATTTTCCACGATCTCACGGAAGGAACGCTGCTCTTCCCAAGCCTGCATCGCTCTTGGCTGTACGGTATCGTACGCTTGCTCGCGGCTGAAGCCTTTGTCGATCAGCTTCGTCATTACGCGGCCGGAGAAAGGCACATCGTACGTGCTGCGCATGTTGCGCTTCATATTTTCAGGGAACACGGTCAGATTCTTGATGATGTTGCCCAGACGGTTCAGCATGTAGTTCAGCAGTTGTGTTGCATCCGGCAGGATGATGCGCTCCACGGAGGAATGCGAAATATCGCGCTCATGCCACAGCGTCACGTTCTCGTAAGCGGAAACCATGTGTCCACGGATTACGCGGGACAGGCCGGAAATACTCTCGCAGCCAATCGGGTTGCGTTTGTGCGGCATCGCCGAGGAACCTTTTTGACCCTTCGCAAATGGCTCTTCCACCTCGCGGAACTCACTCTTTTGCAGGGCGCGAATTTCGGTAGCGAACTTGTCCAAGGACGTCGCAACCAGCGCCAGCGTTGCCATGTATTCGGCATGACGATCGCGTTGAAGTGTTTGTGTCGAGATTGGAGCCGCTTTTGTACCCAGTTTGCCGCAAACATACTGCTCGACGAACGGATCGATGTTCGCATAAGTACCAACAGCACCGGAAATTTTACCGTACTGCACGCCATCCGCCGCAAAACGGAAACGCTCCAGGTTGCGCTTCATTTCTTCATACCAAAGCGCCATTTTGAGGCCAAAAGTCGTTGGTTCCGCATGCACGCCGTGCGTTCTGCCCATCATTGCAGTGTGTTTATATTGAATAGCTTTTTCTTTTAAAATCTCGATGAAATTCCGGATATCCTTCTCCAAAATCTCGTTAGCTTGTCTAAGCAGGTAGCCCAGCGCCGTATCCACAACGTCTGTCGAAGTTAGACCGTAGTGAACCCATTTACGCTCAGGTCCGAGCGTCTCGGACACTGCTCTTGTGAAGGCAATCACGTCATGGCGAGTCTCTTGCTCGATTTCGTAAATGCGGTCGATGTTGAAGCTCGCGTTCTCACGAAGCACCTTTACATCTTCTTTCGGGATAACGCCAAGCTCTGACCAAGCTTCGCAGGAGAGAATTTCCACCTCGAGCCATGCTTTAAATTTATTGTCCTCTGTCCAAATGCGTGCCATTTCCGGGCGTGTGTAGCGTTCAATCATGGTTCCGTTCCTCCGTTTATCTCATTTACTTACTTTCCCAAATGCCTGTGCGTTCTATCCAAGCGAGTGCCTGATTCACATCGCCGGCAAGCAAATTGATATGACCCATCTTGCGTTTCTCTTTCGCTTCCAGTTTACCGTAAAGATGGACCTTTGCGCTAACCCCTAACTCTTCGTTCTCTAGAAACTCCGGCTTGTCAATTTGCTTCTGAAGAGGCTCGATGTGCTCCCCTAGCAAATTCACCATCACAACAGGTGACATCAACTCGGTAGAGCCCAGGGGTAAGTTGCAAATAGCGCGAACATGCTGCTCAAACTGCGACGTTCTGCACGCTTCCATCGTGTAATGTCCAGAGTTGTGCGGGCGCGGCGCAAGTTCGTTGACGTAAAGCTGTCCATCTTTGGTCAGGAACAGCTCGACGGCGATCAATCCGATCACGCCGAGCTTCTCTGCGATGCGTACCGCGAGCTTCTCGGCTTCCTTCTGCACCTCTACAGGGATGCGAGCCGGAACTATGGATTGATGCAGAATGTTATGTACATGTATGTTTTCCGCGGCCGGAAAAGCTTTCACCTCTCCGCGGGGACTTCTCGCAGCAATGACGGATAATTCTTTATCAAAATGAATGAATTGCTCGAGCACCAGCTCGGTTTTCGCACGGCTAAGCATTGCGTAGGCTTCTTCCACTTCATCCAGTGAGCGAATGACCCATTGTCCCTTGCCGTCGTAGCCGCCAGTTGCAGTCTTGAGTACGCACGGTGTACCGAAGCGAAGGACCGCTTCACGCAGCTGCTCGGCGCTGTCAATCTCCGCATAAGGCGCCACCGGCACTCCTGCCGCTTCGATCGCTTTTTTCTCCCGAAGCCGGTGCTGGGTTGTATACAAAAGCTGGCTGCCTTGCGGGACGTAGGACTCTTTCATTAATATATCCGTTACGTCAGCGTCGACATTTTCGAATTCGTAGGTGATGACGTCAGACTGGGCAGCAAGACTTCTGGCCGCTTCCACATCATCAAAGCTCGCCTGAATCTGCTCGTCGGCGACTTGCCCGCACGGCGCATCTTCAGTCGGATCAAGCGTGACAAACCGATAGCCCATGTTGCGTCCGGCCAAAGCGAGCATCCGGCCCAGTTGGCCTCCGCCCAATATACCGATCGTGCCGCCCGGCTTAATGACCTTGCCGTTTGCGCTGGCTTCCATCATGATAGATCACTGCTTTCAATGACGGATTTCGCAAGACGTTCGCGGCGCGCTTTGATCTTGGCTTGCAGCTCCGGTTCAAAAGCGCCCAAAATCTGTGCCGCCAACAGTCCCGCATTCGTCGCGCCCGCATTGCCGATCGCTACCGTTGCCACCGGAATGCCGCCCGGCATCTGCACGATCGAGAGCAGCGAATCCAGGCCGTTGAGCGTGGAGCTCTTGACCGGAACGCCAATAACCGGTAACTCGGTTTTGGCCGCCACCATTCCTGGTAGATGCGCCGCCCCGCCTGCTCCGGCAATAATCACTTGGAGGCCGCGGCTTGCTGCCGATTCTGCATATTCGAACATGAGATCCGGCGTTCTGTGCGCGGAGACGACCTTTTTCTCGTAAGGCACTCCCAGCTCCTCCAGCATATCGCATGCGTGCTTCATCGTTTCCCAATCCGACTGGCTTCCCATTATGACACCAACACGTACAGTCATGATAAACCTACTTTCTATAGTGGTAGTTTTAAAAGTTGGCTTTTAAAACTCTTATTAATCTTTGCATAAATACGTCATTATAATAACAAAGTCCCCCAAAAGTGACCCTTAACCTTCGAAACTTATTCCGATTACTTTTGGGGGAGCCCCCGTTTATCCACAGAAATGTGCTTCGCATAATTTCCTAATACTATAAAAAAATGCCCAGAGTTAGAATACGCGATTCTAGACGCTGGACAGCAAAAGAACCGAATGCAAAAAGACCATCCTCTTCCTATGGTTTCCAGCATTCGCTTCCTCGTAGTCCAAAAATTCATGGTTTTTGGGTAGATACTTTCAGGCCATATTCCTGACGTTATACGAGTTAGTTCGACATTTTCAATTAAGGGGAAGTGTTTTCCCGCTTCCCTAGTTTACTACCAAGTGACGTGCGATGTCAATTTGTAAAAACGAACAATTTTGACCTATTTCATTTGAAAAGTTCGTTTTTTGGCTACATTTTAATTCTTTAAAGCGGTCTACGACTAAAAATACGACATTCATTGTATTAGCAGACTCATTTTCTAGTAGGAGATGCCGAATGATCGATATTTTTTTCGACATGAAGTTGAGTGGTATGGTCTTGCAGTGCAAACTTACTGCTTTGCATTTCTCGCTTCACGCAGTATAGACTGAAACTCTCGTTAGTGTTGCTCAGCGTATTGTGCAAGAACAAATTAATTTCCATACTCTGCATGTTGCTGAGAAGACTAAGATCCCTCGATAGAGCTGCTCATCTTGCTATGCAAGCTTTGTTCTTTCCATACTCTGCGTAACTCAGTACAGACTAAGATCCCTCGTTAGAGTTATATTGGATTTTATGCATTGAAGGTACTGCCGTTTGCTCGAAACAAGACACTCCAATGGATTTCATCCAATGTTATGGTCTTCAAAACAACCAAAACATGAAATTGAGCTGATTCAGTTGGACAATATCCATTCAAAGCACTACTCGTCACAAGCTCGAGTTCATTCCATTGGATGATCTCCAATGAAGAAGCATAGTCTTCAAAGTTTTGGCCCACCACCATCCAACGTCACGACATGCATAAGAATTCGCGTGCGGTGGGGTTTTATAGTATAAAGAACAAGAGTCGCTAATAGAGTACCGATTGTACGCAAATGTTGAAGAAAATAGGCACTTTTAGCCTCGAAAGAACAATGTTCTTTAGATAGAGAACAATATTCTTTAACTAAAGAACATTGTTCTCTAATCGTCCCTGAATGAGCAATTCAAGCTTCCACAGCGTCTCCAATGTACTTTAATAGCGAACGAGGGGCGCTAATGGGGATCCCGGACGATGTGCCCATAACTCCGTGCCCATCCACTAATGGGGATCCCGGACGATAAGCCCATAACTTCACGTCCATCAGCTAGTGGAGATGCCGGACGTTGGCCCATAACTCCGATCATAAAAAAAAGAGTATGAGACAGGAGGTATCTCTGTCGCCATACTCTTACTTTTATGACATATTGCGTTTTACCTTATGCAATAACACTAGCCTTAGTTCCAATTGCCTCAACTGGTTCCTTGAATTCTTTTTCCATTTTGGCGATAACTACTGTAGCCACACCGTTACCAATTAGGTTAGTTATTGCACGAGCGGTACTCATAAAGCGATCAATTCCAAGGAGAAGTGCGATCCCTTCCACGGGAACACTTGGGAATGCTGCTAAAGTCGCGGCAAGTGTAATAAAGCCTGCACCTGTTACCCCTGCTGCTCCCTTAGATGTTAGCATTAGAACACCAAGAAGTACGATCTGTTGACCTAGAGATAAGTTAACCCCGTATGCTTGTGCAATAAACAGTGCGGCGAATGCTAGGTAGATATTCGTACCATCTAAGTTGAATGAATAACCTGTTGGAATTACAAGACCCACAACTGATTTGGAGCATCCATAAGTCTCAAGTTTCTCAACCATTTTAGGTAAAGCAGACTCAGAAGAAGAAGTTCCAAGCACTAGGAAAATTTCATCTTTGATGTAGCTGATAAATTTGAAAACGTTAAAGTTGTAGAGCTTAGCAATAACACCTAGGACCACGACTACAAATACTGCCATAGCAAGCAGCGTAAGAGCGAATAGCTTTCCGAGGGAAACTAAGGATCCTACTCCAAACTTACCAATGGTGTAAGCTATTGCACCAAATGCTGCAATCGCCGAGTAATACATAATGATATTAACAATTCTAAAGAATACTTCGGACACTTTCTCAAAGAAATCAAGAACAACCTTTCCTCTTTCCCCCATTCCCGACAAAGAAGCACCAAACAAAATAGCTAAAACAAGTATAGGAAGCAAATCCCCTTTAGCTAATGATCCGACAAAACTGTCAGGAATGATCCCGAGGATATAATCCATGAATCCATGTCCGCCCTCAGCTGCTGCTTTCGTATATTGAGTGATATCTCCTTTTGCTAAATGAGCATTTACGCCAGTACCGGGATGAAACACGTTGGCAAAAAGGATTCCAATCGCAAGAGCGATTGTGGAAACAACTTCAAAATAAAGCAAAGTTTTTCCGCCTATTCTTCCGACCTTTTTCATGTCGCCCATTCCGGCAATACCAGTGACAATGGTTAAGAAAATAATAGGAGCAATAACCATTTTAATGGCTTTTACGAAGATGTCCGCCAAAACCTTCATGTTTCCTGCCTGCGCAGGGAAGAATACCCCAAACAAGACACCCAAGATCATGGCAACAATAACTTGCAACGTGAGACTCTTGAAATTAATCTTCATGGTTCGCACCCCTTATATTTTTGTGATTTTCCACCAATTAGGCTTGCACTTTCTCCCTGCGTCTTCTTGCTACACCATCCTCATAAGCCGCTTGAATGACAGCCTCTCTGACCCGCTCTGCCACCGACTGATTGAATACACTTGGAATGATGTAATACTCATTCAGTTCATCCTCTTCAACGACGGATGCAATCGCCTTAGCCGCAGCCAGCTTCATATTTTCCGTCACTCGGGAAGCCCTGCAATCAAGCAATCCCCGGAATAAACCTGGAAAGCAAAGCACGTTGTTGATCTGGTTCGGATAATCCGAGCGCCCGGTCGCCATAACTCGAACGTAAGGCTCTGCCTCTTCTGGCAAAATTTCCGGCGTCGGGTTTGCCATAGCAAAGACAATAGGATCTTTAGCCATCTTAGCTACATCTTCTCTTTTCAAAACGCCGGGCCCTGAGACACCGATAAAAATATCCGCTCCCTCAATGACCTCCGACAACGTTCCGTGAATCTGCTCCGGGTTGGTATTTTCCGCGTACCATTGCCAGAACGGGTTATCGTAGACACCGTCTCTTGTAATTGCCCCCGGTCGGTCGACGCCGATAATATTGTGGACACCCGCCGCCATCAGCATTTTGGTGCATGCCGTTCCCGCGGCTCCGACGCCGCAAAGCACGATTTTGCAATCTGCGAGATTTTTGCCTACAAGCTTAACGGCATTAAGCAGTCCCGCCAAAAGCACGACAGCCGTACCATGCTGATCATCATGGAAGACTGGAATATCCAGCTCCTCAATTAGCCGCTGCTCAATCTCAAAGCATCTTGGCGCGGAGATATCTTCTAGATTAATTCCTCCAAATGTTGGAGATAACGCTTTCACAAAACGCACAATTTCATCCGTATCCTGCGTATCCAGACAAATAGGAAATGCGTCCACGCCAGCTAGCTGCTTAAACAGCATCGCCTTTCCTTCCATTACCGGCATTGCCGCCTCAGGTCCGATATTGCCAAGTCCAAGCACAGCCGTTCCATCCGAAATGACAGCGACTGTATTTCGTTTGATCGTTAGCGTATGCGCCAGCGAAGGCTTTTCGTGGATCGCCATGCAAACCTTAGCCACGCCCGGCGTGTATACCCTGGAGAGATCGTCCCGATTTTTAATCGGATATTTCGGACTCGTCTCGATCTTACCGCCCAAATGCAGCAGGAACGTCTGATCCGAAACATGCACAACTTTGACACCGGCCAACTTGCTGATCGTCGATTTGATCAAATCCGTGTGCTTGTTATCATACACGTTGATCGTGATGTCGCGGACGGTTACATTTTTATCCGTTCTCACGACGTCGATAGCAATAATATCTCCGCCCGTATCACTAATCGCCGTAGCGATGTTGCCAAACGAAGCTGTATCTTTATCTAGTTCAAGCCGCAAAATAATACTCGTATTCACTCCCGAAGGAATCGACATGTTCTACACCTCAAGCGCTTTCAGACTTTGTTGATTCATTGACAGTCTTCATGATATCGCTTTCACCAGTTGGCGTGAAGAATTTGACCATATTGGTACTTATGGTCTTTTTGGTCTCGGATACCTTCGCGTGAAGTTTTTGAAACTTTTGGTAAGATCAATCGTCCTATTAAATGACAAAAGGAAGGAGCATAAATGATGAAACAACGAAACCTATTTCAGAAAAAGAGCGCCGCTTGGCTAAAGCTTTCATTGGCAGCTGCCTTCGTTTTGGCCTTGATGCCTTACAATGGCGTAACAGCTCATGCCGAAGATTACTCCTCGGACGTTAAGCTCAATCTCGCCCCACTCTATGTTCAAATCGGAGATAACAACATGCAAGTTCCGGGCGGACTATCGACCGAAGGAGACTCGTATGTCGGGCTCGCCTTTCTGAGCAAACAGCTTGGACTCACAACTTCATGGGATGAGACGACCCGCATAGTCACGGTCAGCAGCCCTGGCAAAACGATGAAAATGACCAACCAAAGCACAACATATGATTTGAACGGCCACCACTTTTACAGCAGCAAACCTCCCGTCATCGTTGAGGGCACTACGTATTTACCGCTTCGTTTTTTACTGGAGCAAATGGGTTACAGCATTGGCTACACCGCCGCGGATAAGCTGATTTCCATTCAGCCCATTAAGGAGAATGCACTGAAGTTAACGAACACCTCCATCGGAGATTCGAAGACAGAAGACGGCATCACGATTCAATATCCGCAAATTGAAGGTTGGGAGCATACGGCTGCAAGCTCGAAAATAAACGCCTTTTTGAAGGCGGAAGCGTTAAAGTTCGAAGCGTCGGGGAAAGAGCTTTTGAAGGAAGTGAAGGGAGACCAGACCGCGGGTGGGCCAGAATTGCGGTTTTCTTTTGATGTCAATTACACCGTGACCTATAATCAGCAAAATAAGCTGAGTTTGCATTTCGATACTTACCAATACACAGGCGGCGCCCACGGTATGTACGATATGGATGCACATACGTTCGATTTGTTGACGGGGGAGGAAATCACGCTGAAACAGGCAGCCCTCAATGATCCAAATTACAAACAAATCATCAACAATGAAATTAAAAAGCAGATCCAAGAACGGGAGTATGTGCTTCTCACTCCGTTTGAATCGATCGGCGACGATCAGCGCTTTTATTTGAAAGACAATAACATTGTGGTGTATTTCTCTTTGTATGAGTACACCCCTTACGCGCTTGGTATCCCGGAATTCACCATTCCAGTATCCAGCTTTAAATCGCCGTGACTCCCCATGGAGCTCACTCCTGTTGAAATAACAGGAAAACCTCCAGTTAATTTTCTTAAAAAATGAAGTCAGCAGCATTTAACGGGAATTCCTCCTGCTAATTCAGCCGTTTCTAAACGGACAGCCGCTTTTCGGGCAAATTATCGGGAGGTTTTCCAGCTAAACTGCGTTCAGAGGAAAAACTGGGCCGAATAGCAGGAGGTTTTCCAGTTATTTGCCGCTGCCCCGCATATGTTCTGCCCCATACAAGCAAAAAAGAACCCCCCTTCTCCACATAACCAGTGGAATTGGCAGTTCTTTTGTTAATAACCAGAACTATTTCATTCATTCAATCAACCGACCCAAACGTACCGATTGACCGGCCGCCCGATCCCGCCGTATTCGAGGTCCAGCTTCACCTTCTTGCTTTTCTCCAGAAACTCCAAATACCTGCGCGCCGTAACTCTTGCTAGTCCCACGCCCTCCGCCACTTCTTCGGCGGATAAAGATTTCTGCTGTTGCATCAGAAACAGCATGACCTGCTTCATCGTCACCTCTTGAAGTCCTTTGGGCAAATTCAGATGAGCCGCGATAGGAGCAGACTCAGCATTCTGCGCAGTAGACCTGCCATGCAGAAGTTGATCGAGGTCTGATTGGGACAATACCGAGTCCTTGCTTAGTCTCATCTTCATCGCCTGGTAATTTTCCAATGCTTCCTTGACCCTTTCAAATTTGAAAGGCTTGACGATATAATCCACCGCGCCGTGATGAAGCATCCGCTGCACCGTCGGGATATCGCTGGCCGCTGTGATCACGATGGCGTCTGTGCCGAGCTGCTCAGTACGAATCTGGCGCAGCACTTCAGTCCCATTTTGCCCCGGCATATAAATGTCCAGAATCACCAGATCCGGCAGCAGGCTGCGAACTTTTTCGACGCCTTCCGTGCCATTCGATGCGGTCCCTACGATCTCGAATCCGGGCACCCGCTCGACAAACTGCTTGTTCACTTCCAATACCATCGGATCGTCCTCAATCAGTACGACTCTGAACATGAGTCTCCTCCTTTCGCTGTTTCATGGGAAAAGAAAGCATAATGCTCGCGCCGGCGCCCGGCTCTGACTCTACGACCAATCGCCCACCGCATTTGTTCACGATATTGTGGATCAAATACAAGCCAATCCCCCTGTTTTCCTTCGCCTTGGTAGAGTAATCACGCTCAAACATCCGTCGTTTGGTCTCTTCGTCCATCCCGCTGCCGTTATCCTCAACAAGTATAGACAGCACGTCCTCATCCTGCTCGATGCTGATAAAAACCTCTTTGTGCCCTTCTTTATCCTTCAGCGCATCAAAGGCATTCTCAATCAAATTGCCCAAAATAACCACCATGTCATGCTGATCCAAATTCTCCGGAAATCGCATCAGATTGCTGGCCCGGTCTAAACGAACATCAATCCCCAGCTCCCGCCCGCGGCTGATTTTGCCCAGAAGTAAACCCGCTGCACTCTCATTGGCAATTTTGCTCGAGATAAACCCGCTCAGTTCGGACTGCGCCTCAATCGTTTGAAATAAATAATCCAGCGCCTTCTGTTTAGATCCAAGCTGGATCAACCCGCCAATTGTATGGAGCTTATTCATATATTCATGATTCTGCACGCGGAGCGCGTCGACAAACGCCCTTACGCCCGTCAGTTCCTCGGCGATTTTCGTCACTTCGGAACGATCCTGGAAAATGGCCACTGCACCGACCGTTTGATTCCCAACTTTAATCGGAACCCGATTGCTTAGAATATGAGCAGGTCCGATGTGCAGCTCTTGGTTGAAAATCGGATGATTCAGCTGCAAAATCTCCGGCAGCCGCGTATCCGGCAGCACTTCGCGAATGGGGCGCCCCAACACATCGCCTTCGATGCGAAGCATATTTTTCGCTTTATCGTTAAATACCGTCACGAATTCACCGCTATCGATGGCAATAACACCTTCATGCATGGCATTAAAAGTCGCCGTACGCTCCACGAGCAGCTTCGCGATCTCCTCGGGCTCCAGCTGAAACATTTGCTCCTTAATATGCCGGGACAGTAACCACGAACCCCATACCCCGAACAATAGAGATAAGAAAACGGTCACATAAATTTGCCCTCGCATGGCAAGGATAACGCCGGTGAGCCCCGGTACCAGCTGCCCCACAAGCACAACACCCACTTGTTCATGCTGCTCGTTCATCACGGGCACGAAGGCTCGGAGCGCTGTTCCTTGCTCGCCTTTGGCTTTGGATAAGTACGTATGCTCGGCAAATGCCGAATGCTCGTCCGCCCCTTGCGAAAACTCACCGATCCGTGCAGTAGAAGGATGCGAAAGCCGAATGCCGTCCATATCCATGACCACAATATAATCAACGTCATTAATGATTCGTATACGCTCAGCAATCGGGTTGATTTCTCCCCGGAGTCTTTGCTCCGTTAATCCGTTAACGATAGAGGGAAGACCTGCAACCGTACGTGCCGTGACAAGCAGTCTCTGCCCCATTTCCTGTTCTTGAAGGTGGATCACCCGGCCGATCAAAATGATGCCGCCGATACAAATCGCGAACAAGACAATGCCGAACGACAGAATCGTAATTTTCCAGTTCATTCGGAGCCCTTTGATTTTCAAAAACGAACCCTCACCTTCTCAGCTGTCCCATTGGTTTCTACGATCATCATACAATATGATACACTGAATTTATACTTTATAACGGGAGGCTGGCCGTGAGGACGTTTGTCGGTATAGCACTATTTGTGATCGTCGGGCTCGTGACGGCGGCGGTATTCGGGTTCTCTTGGCAATTTAATAGCGGACAAGGGGTCTATGACGATGAGCAGCGCGGACTTAACGAGCAGACCGTCATTCGATTCAGTTTTGTCGTGGCGGAAAATACGCCCAAAGGGCTGGGCGCGCAAGAGTTCGCTCGATTAGTTGAGCAAAAAACGAACGGTACGATCAAGGTTGAACTGTTTCCCAACGGTACCTTGTACAATGAAAACGATGAAGTCGCCGCTTTGCAACGCGGGAGCATTCAGATGATTGCGCCGAGCTTCTCTAACATATCCGAAGTCGTTCCCGAGTGGATGGCGATGGACCTGCCTTTCGCTTTTCAGAACGAAGAAGCTGTAGAAAAAGCATTTCAGGGCAAAATCGGCTCGATCCTGATGGGCAAACTGGAGACAAAAGGCATGATCGGTCTTGGCTTGTGGGCCAACGGCTTTCAGCAGATGACTTCCAATCAACGTATGCTAGTCCATACGGAAGATTTTCGCAATTTGCGATTTCGGATACTTCCCAGCAAAGTGATCGAAGCCCAGTTTCGGCATCTGAATGCCACGACCGTTCCCATTCCTTTCAATAAGGTGTATAGCAGCATGGAACAGGGCGAGGTTGATTCCGGGGAGAATACGATTTCAAACATTTACTCGCGAAAGCTGTATCAAGTTCAAAAATATTTGACGATCAGCAATCACGCCTACTTGGGCTACGGCGTCCTTATGAATAAAGCATTCTGGGATAAACTCTCACCCCCGCAGCAAAAGGCAGTGACAGAAGCCATGCAGGAAGCAACGGTTTGGGCGAATCAAAATGCCATCGCACTGAACCTCAAGCAATTAGACGAGCTAAAAAAGATCGGTCAAATGGACATTCATATCCTTACCGATGAGGAGCGCAAAGAATGGCAGCAAGCGCTTGAGCCCGTTTATGAAGAAGCGCGGTCCTACATCGGTCTAGAGCTGATCGATGCTGTGAATGAACTTAGACGGCAGTATACGGGGAATCCATGAAATAAGGGCGCTCCTGCGTGCGAAAAGGCATTTGTACCTCTTCGCAAACGCTGGAGCGCCCTTTATTTATGAACAGATCGCCGCTTCATACCGCGGAGAGGTATCGTTCACGGCTAATTCTTTAACCAAACCGAGCTGCTTGAATACATGCAGGCTGCTGTAAACGGACGTTGCATGGATATGAGGATACCGATCGATCAGCGCGTCGCAAATGTCTTTAACGGTGGTGTAACCATCCCGAGTATACAAATACTCCAATAAAGCATATCTCTGCTGGGTGAGCGTGATGTTTTTGGAACGAATCTTCCGCAGCGCTTGATTCAAATCGCTTTGGGCCATGACGAAACCTCCTCTTCGTTTGATGCGGCTCTCTGGGTATTTGTTTATGGTTTCAGATGCTGCAAGTAACCGGATATATCTACCTTTAAACCGTCAGCAATGCGCTGCCCCAGTCCTGCATCCGCTCTGTAGAAGTTGCAGATCGCCATCAGCTTTGATTTCTCATGAACAGAGGCCAGATCGCCGACAAGATTAGAGATGAAATTCTCCTGCTCTTGCTCACTGAAGCTGCGGAACGTATCGCCTGCTTGCGCAAAATCATTCGTTTTCGCGATCTTCTGTCTTCCGGCACTGCCTTGAAGAGGCATCGTGCTGTCGCGGTACTCCGGCGCTTCTTTTGGGGCATCTGCGTGTCTGGTCGGCTCATAATTCACACTGGATGGCTGCTGTTTCATTTGCATCGCGCCGTCGCGCTGATTGTTGTTCACCGCCGCATACGGGCAATTCACGGGAATTTGCAAATAGTTCGCGCCTAAGCGGTATCTTTGCGTATCCGGGTAAGAGAACAGACGACCTTGCAGCAGCTTATCTTCGGATGGTTCAATGCCCGATACCAATACACTTGGGGCAAACGCGGCCTGCTCCACCTCAGCGAAGAAGTTTTGCGGATTGCGGTTGAGCGTCATCGTTCCGACCTTGTGCAGCGGAATCAGCTCTTCCGGCCATATTTTCGTCGGATCCAGCGGATCGAAGTCATAAGCATCTAAATCTTCCGGCTGTAAGAGCTGCACATGCAAATCCCATTTCGGGAAGTCGCCGCGGGCAATATGATCGTAGAGATCTCGGGTCGCATGGCTGAAATCTTCACCTTGAACGGCCGCTGCCTCGGCTTTGCTCAAATTACGGACGCCTTGATGCGGCTTCCAGTGATATTTGACATACACATAATTGCCCGTGTGGTTAATCCATTTGAAGGCATGGACGCCGAAGCCGTTCATTTCGCGGTAATTGGCCGGCGTTCCATAGTCCGAGAAAACCCATGTCAGCATATGCGTCGACTCTGGAGTTAGTGACATAAAATCCCAATAGCGATCCGGTGTCTGCACATTCGTATCCGGTGCGGGCTTTAACGAATGAACCATGTCGGGGAATTTCATCGCATCGCGGATAAAAAACACCGGCAGATGGTTGCCCACCAGATCGTAGTTACCTTCTTCCGTGTAAAATTTCACGGCAAACCCACGCGGGTCGCGCGCCGTTTCCGGAGAGCCCTGACCATGAATAACCGTCGAAAAACGGACGAAGACCGGCGTTTCTTTTCCCGCTTCCCCGAGGAATGCGGCTTTGGTGTAGCGCTTCATGGAATTTTCAACGGTGAAAATACCAAATGCACCTGCACCCCGCGCATGGACAACCCGCTCCGGAATACGCTCCCGGTCGAAATGGGCGATTTTTTCAAGCAAATGGTAATCTTCCAAAAGCGTCGGACCCTGCTGGCCGGCAGTTCGGGAATTTTGATTGTCGCCTACAGGCGCGCCTTGATTGGTCGTCAGATGATGGGTATTAGGGTTATGGGACATTTGCATTCTCCTTTGAGGATTAAATTTTTTTCAAGTGCATTAGAACCCCCGCTTCGCAACCTCGGGTGATTTCTGCTTGTGATAGAATAAATCAAGCAAATTAAAACAATAACTTATTTATAATAATTATAATTTAATATTTATTTTATTTGTATTGAGAATCGTTGTCAATGATTTTCTCCAAAGCCTCCTCGATGCAGCATAGGACAACGGTGCCTACGTTTCTCGTACGGCACAGCTAACAGCGGGCGCTACGTTTCTCGTTTGACACAACTACAACAGGCGCTACGTTTCTCATATGCCTCTTAGAACAAAAGATCATTTCACCCACCATGCAACATCAAGATTAATTGTCACTGCGCTCCCCCATATGGTTATAGAACAATGGTCTCTAATAGAGTACGAGTGTGACGCTACTGCTTTGAAGAAATCATCATAACAGGGCTCGAAAGAACAAAAGTCCATAAACAAAGAACAAGCTTCGTTAATTATGGACTTTTATTCGCTCGAAGCAGCAATGGTAGTATTTCACTGAACAATAGCGTCAAAAATGTTCGTTATTAGCGACCTTGGTTCTTTCGCGACAGGTGGGCGTGATTTATAACTTGGATTCTACGATTACTGAATGTGATTTATAATTTGCGAATTTAGCGAGTGCACACTTAACTACTGGATAAAAAAACACCCCGATTTGCGGAATCGCAGCTTCGGGGTGCAGAAAGAAAATTATTATATTGTATTTCCTGCAATTGTATCAGCTTTGAGCCCTTGGCGCTCCATCGTTCAGGCCGTCCCGAAGGTGACGCCCAGCTCCCGCAGCCGCTTGCGGTACGTGATGCTCAAGCGGTCGCACTTCAAATGCAGCTCCGCCTGCAGGTCCAGCGGCAGCAGCTCAGGCTTCTGGTTTTCGACCATAACCCGGTCCTGCTCAATGAGCCGGTCCTGGAAGGCGACGAAAACCTCGTCCGCTTCATCCAGCGCATAATTGCGCTGCTTCAGCATGAAAGCCTTGCTGCTCTGCTCGGTTTCGGGCAGCACCATCAAGAACAAGCGGAAGATGTGATCCGTCGCGTCATCCCGTTTGGTAAAAGCAACACACAACGGGCCGAAAACCTCGTACACGTACCGGCTGTTCACGCCGCGCCCCGTCCCGTCGGCATCGGGTTGGTACACGACGATTTCATCGGTCCTAAGCACGCCACCCTCGTCATGCACATGATAATCGCCGATTTCCGCGAATTGACTATTGCCCAGCAGTCCCTCATGGACGAACATGAGATGGGATACATCGAGGAAATTCTCAATAATGCGAGGTCCTGCGGCCTCAAGCGCATACGGCCCCATGAATACTTCTTTGAAACCGTCCTGAATGTGCCGGCTAACCGCAGGCAGTGGACTCTCCGGCTGGCCAAGGCACACCCAGATCATCCCGTGCACCTCCACGCACTCGTATGTATAAGCTCTCGCCTTGGAGGGAATCGCCTGTTCCGCAGGCAAGGAAGGGATTCGCGTACAGGTGCCGCAGCCGTTATACGACCAGCCATGGTAGGCGCACATTAATTCATCGCCGACGACTTTACCTAACGAGAGAGGCACACCCCGGTGAATGCATAGATCCTTAAAGGCATGAACGCCTTGCGTCGTTCTGAACACGACGACTTTTTCCTCCAATACGTGAACCGCAGCCGGCTGCTCCGTCAGAGCCAATGACAACAACACCGGATGCCACTCGTTAAGTAAAGCTGTGTCAAGGCGGATCGTTGTCATCGCCCTCACATCCCTTCGCCCTTATTTAGGTATGACACCTTTGATGCCCTTAACAAACCAGGTCGTGCCCAAAATCTCTTCGTCTGTCATCTTTTTACCCTGTTCAAAACGAACCTTGCCGTCTTGATCCACGATCGGTCCCTGGAAAATCTCGAAGGCTCCGCTCAGGATGTCTTGTTTCTTTTTGGCGATCAAGTCTTTGACGTCTTGAGGCACATTTTTGCCTAATGGAGCGATATCCGTTATGCCATCTTTCATGCTGCCGAAGTAAGCCTCTGACTTCCAGGTGCCATCCATAATGCTTTTCACGGTCTGTACATAGTAGGGTCCCCAGTTCCATTTCGGATTGGAAATGTACGTTTCCGGTGCAAAACGTCCCATATCGGAATCGTTCCCGATCCCCCACACCCCCCTCTCGGAGGCAGCCTGAATGCTTGCCGGTGAATCTTGATAAGCCGCCAGTACGTCCACGCCTTTATCCAGCAAAGATATGGCCGCTTGCTTCTCCGTTGCCGGATCGAACCAGGTATTGCTCCAAACGACGGACACGTCGATGTTCGGATTAACGCTTTGCGCACCTAGCGTAAAAGCATTGATGGTATAAATCACTTCCGGAATCGGGTAAGCGCCCACATAGCCCAGGTGATTGTTTTTCGTCAATTTGCCTGCTGCCATGCCGACGAGGTACGCGCTTTGATATTCGCGGCCCATGTACGTGCCCATGTTCGGCAGCGTTTTGTAGCCGGTTGCGTGCAGGAATTTCACGTTAGGATGCTTTTGCGCCACGTTGTACATCGGGTCCATGTAACCGAACGAGGTGCCGAAAATAATATCGTTCGACTGCGCCAGTTCTTCGAAAACGCGCTCCGCATCAGGACCTTCGGGAATGTTTTCAACGGTTGTGGCCTTGATGCCAAGCTCTTTTTCCATCATAAGACGCCCTTGATCATGCTCATACGTCCAGCCGCCGTCACCGGGAACGCCGAGGTACACGAATGCGACTTTAGGCAGTTTTTTCGCGGTTGATGGCGTTACCGTTGCGGCTGCTGTCGTCGCCGAAGTTGCACTTGGTGCTGTCGTGCCGTTAGGTATCGCCGATTGCTGAGAACAAGCCGTCATAATCATAAGCATAAGTGCTGTCAAAGAAAGCATGATCTTCTTCATAATGGTTTCTCCCCCTCTTTTTTCATCGACAACCCGCATTTTTCTACTGCCCGGAAAATCCCTTCATAGCCGGTACAGCGGCAGATATTGCCACAAAGCGCCGTTTCCGCCTCCGCTCGGGTCGGACACGGATTCGTTTCCAACAAGGCCGTCAGACTGACGACCATTCCCGCCGTGCAGTAACCGCACTGTAATCCTCCTTCCTCCAGCATCGCTTTTTGAATCGGATGCAGCTCATCGCCTGCCGAGATCCCCTCGATGGTTACCAAACGCTTGCCGGCAGCCTGATAGGCCATCAGCAAGCATGCATTTACCGGCTTTCCGTCGAGAAGCACCATGCAGGCTCCGCAGCGCCCGATTTCACAAGAAACTTTTGTCCCTGTAAGCTTTAAATCTTCACGCAATAGATCAGACATCCGTTTGGATGCCGGGACAGGCAGGGCAATCTCCTTGCCGTTAATGGAGCATTCCAGGATATAGGTTGTGTGAATCATTGGCTTTCCACCCCTTCTAGCCATTCGATGGACTGCACGATGTCTTCCGGAGAAATGGGCAGGTGGTTCACCCAGATTCCCGTTGCGCGCCGGACCGCTGCGGTTATGGCCGGAGCCAAACCCACCGAACCGATCTCCCCTACACCCCTGGGGCCAAAAGTATCTCCTTCAGGCAGCTCTTCAATGGCTTCTACGCGAATCGTTTGCGGACTGTCCTTGAAGGAAGGCACGAGATACGTATCCAAATTATGCCGGAGATAGCGGCTTTCCTTCATCACGGCGTCCTCCGTCAACGTATAGCCAAGCGCCATCACACTGCCGCCTTCGATCTGCCCGAGGAAACCCATCGGGTTAATGACAGGGCCTGCGGCAATGACATGATCAGTTTGAAGCACCTTCACCCGGCCGGTGAGCAGGTTGACCTCGACTTCGGCGATTACCGATGCGTACGAGTATAAATAATGAGCGCCAACCATCCCTTCCGGCGTCGTCGGGTAATCGAATTCGACGTTCGCGCCGAGCGGCAGGGCGGCCATTTCGGCGGCGGCTGCAACTTGCTCGTAGGAGACGAGCAGTTCAGAGTCACCCTCGCGCCGGTAAATCCCCCCTGCGCCTGTGGTTAGCTCAGCAGCCGGGATACCAATGAGCTGCGACGCCCGCTCCAGCAGCGCCTTGACGAACGGCGGCTTCAGCTTCTGTAGCGCGCGCCACATCATCGTCGTGGCGCGCGAGGCCGTGCTCGATCCGCTGACCGGCACGCGGTCCGTATCGCCAATGACGATACGGACATCCGCTGCGGTGCAGCCGAAAAAATCTTGCAGCATCAAGGTTAATGCTGCATACAAGCCCTGGCCGAACTCCTCGAAGCCGAAGGAGGCCTGGATCTTGCCGTCGGCGGTGAGCTCGATCCGGCCGCCCGAGTGGTCGGGGATGCCGAAGCCGAGCCCGGCGCCGTGCATGACAATCGCGGCGCCGACGCCTCGGCGAATCCATGGCTCTTCGCCCTGCTCCGCCCGCTCCCGTTTCGCCCAGAGCGGTGACTCCATGGCCTTGCGCCATACCTGCTCCGCCCCATCGTTAGCTACGATGAGTTGTCCCATCGGACCAGGATCGTTTGGGGCACGCATGTTCAGCTTGCGGAACGCCCACGGGTCCATGCCCAGCTTTTCCGCCAACCGTTCGATCTGGTTTTCTACCGCAAAAATCACCTGATTGCCTCCGAAACCCCGAAACTCGCCGGAAACTCCGTTATTGGTATATACACTCGTGCCTTGTACATCCACATTCGGGATGACATAAGGCCCGGTCGCATGTTCAGTTGCAAAATTCAAGACCTCGCACCCCAATGTCGCGTAAGCGCCCGTATCCGCTAGTATTCGAACCTGATGCGCGATGAGACGGCCTTCGGCGTTAACCCCCGTTTTCATCGTAATGCGCATCGGATGCCGCTTGATGCCGGCGATGACAGATTCACGGCGCGAATTGTGCATTTTGATCGGCACGCCGGTCACAAACGCCAGCAACGCGCCGAACGGCTGCACGTTCAGTTCATCCTTCCCGCCGAACGATCCGCCGATCGGGCTGGATACGACGCGAATCTGCTCCTCCGGAATCGCCAGGATGCGAGAAAGCTGCATGCGGTCCTTGTACCCATGCTGCGTTGGCGAGTAAACCGTCAAACGGCCATCCTCCTCCGGAATGAATAGTCCGCCTTCGGTCTCCATGTACGTATGCATCTGTCTCGGAGTTGTGTATGTTTCTTCCACAATATGGGCACATTCTGCAAAACCCTGCTCCGCATCACCATGCTGAATGCTCGTTCGATGCAGTACATTCCCTTCGGGATGCAGCTTGATCGCGTCTTCCTCAAGCGCCTTCGCCGGATCGTCCACGACAGGTAGAGGCTCGTAGGCCACTTCGATCAGTCCGAGCGCATACTCGGCGATCTCTTCGGTATCCGCAGCCACAGCTGCCAAAGCATCGCCCACGTATCTGACGCGATCGCTGCAAAATACAGGCTGATGTGGGAAAGCGATGCCGAATAAATTCATGCCCGGTACGTCTTCCGCCGTCACTACGGCACGTACGCCGGGAACTTGCTGTGCTTTCTGCGTATCGATCGAAAGCACCCATGCGTGCGGATAACGGCTGCGCAGCACCTTTCCATGCAGCATGCCTGCAGTGGTTAAGTCCGTTAAATATTTCAATTTGCCGTTTACTTTGTCTTCGCCGTCAGGTCTTACGATCCATTTCTTCGCATAGGTATCACGGTTTACCAGCATCTGAACCGCCTCCTTTGCGCCAAGCTTTATACAATTCCGATACGATCAAGTTCGCTGCCGTTTGTTTGCGATAAGAAATGCCTGCGTAATCGTCCGCCACGGCGTCGAATTGCGCGAGGACTCCGGCGTGCAGCGACTGCAGCAGCAGTTTCGACAGCTTCTGGCCGACAGCCGCAGCCTCCAGCTCCTCGAACCTCGCCGGGATGGCGTTCCCGCCGCCCGCAGCAAGCGCAAGAGCAATAATGGTCCCGTCGCTGCCCAGTGACAAACGCCCCGCCACGGTCACTACCGAAGGGGTGAACGCCTCCCGGCGTCCCACCTTCAAATAAAATTCGGCCGAGACGTCCTGCCCTGTGCCGTCATGACCGGATGCCGGGATCACAATCGCCGTCATCACTTCATCCGGTACCGGGCCGGGACTGCGCAGCCACTCAGCTAACGGCAGCGTGCGGTTGGCTTTGCCGTCAGAGCAGCTCACATGCGCATCCATAACGAGCAGCGCGGGAATCAAGTCCCCCGTGCGGGTCATCACATTGCCTCCAATGGAGGCCAGATTCCGAACAGAAGGAGCGGCAATCTCCGCGCAAGCCTGGAGCAGCAGACCGCACTTCTTTTGAACAAGCGGGTTTGTCAGCAAATCCGCTAAGGAAAGGGCTGGCCCTATATGAACGTTACCGATTGAATCTACAGTCAAAGCGGAGAGGGAGGGAATACGCCCCAAACTAATTAATTGGCCGGGTACCGGAGACAAACCGTTTTCCCAGCGGGTTCGGAGCCATGTGCCTCCAGCAACAAGCACTGCATCGTCTCCCCATTTCTGTTTCATTAGCAAAGCTTCTTCCACACTTGCGGGCAGCCATACCGAGGGCTGCTGCCGAGGCAGCTGATGCATAGGAACCGACATGGTCACCCCTCCTAAAATAGGGACCTTTGAGCTTGCTCAAAGTCTCTCCTTTTTGATGTATCCTTTGCTTACTCCACCCAAACTTGAGAAAGCTCGCGATAAATTAGATCTACTATAATAAAAACCCAAAAACAACGTCAACTAACCTAACACGATATTGTTTTTTTGTATAAAAAAATAGCGCATTATTAGTTATAATGCACTTTTCGCTTTTTATATGTTATTTTAGTTTACACGAATTTGTGCTTATAGAGCATTTTAGCTTGTTCAAATCCTTCAGGAGTGTCTACATCCATGAAAAATAAACTTTCACATCCCGGAATGACTCGTCCCTGGAACTTAGACATTCGAAATAAGGAGCGTGCGCCGGCATCGCCTTCCAAAGCAAGCGCCTCGGACCAAATCCCCCGCCCCAGGATCACAGGCGGTTTCGGCATCCCCTCATCGCCGCTGGCGACATAATCGAAGCCTGTTCCTTCTCGAAACGATTCCACGAGGCCAGTTAGCATACACACCGTCACAAAAGGCTGATCCGCCAGCATTACCAGAACGCCACCGGCCCCCAGCGCATCCGCCGCCCGAATGCCTGTGTGCAGCGAATTGGCCATACCCAGCTCGGCTTCCCGGCAAACTTCAATTCTGCACCTACCCGATTGTACATGCGGGGAAGCTTCCTCCGGCAGCCAATCTAGCGCATTGCCATCGTTCACGACTATGACGATATAATCCAGCTCCGAGCGTAAAGCCTGCAGCAAAGCAACGCCGCCAAGGCGAACTCCCTCGGCAAGCTCAAGGGACAGCTTCGCCGTCCCCATCCTTTTGCTGCTGCCCGCAGCCAAATAAATGCCGACCAGGCCGGTTCGCATCGTCTCTTTAGACTTTACCGCCACTTGTGAATGCATCGATTGTTCCGACTGTCCTGTGGTTCCCGCTTCCCTCGATTCAAATAGTTCCATTCCACTCACCAACTGCCCAAGCCATGAATATCTCCACGCTTGGCCACGGAACACTGCTCTCCGCTTTCAAGAGCCCCACGGCGAATCGCAATCAATTGCGCGACGATACTGACCGCATTTTCAAATGGACCCTCCGAGCCGATGCTCAGTCCGACCGGATAATGCAGCCAATCCGGCCGCTCCAGCCCTTCCAGCATCTTCTCCGTCCTTTCCCTAGAACCCATAATCCCTAAATAGCGAAGCGGTGACACCATCATGCCTTGAACGAATACCATGTCCTTTTGAAATTGATGACTCATAACGACGACATAATCCTGATCGGTCAATTTAAGGCTGCAAATCAATTCGCCTGGGAACGCCACCTCAATCTCCGCTCCCGGAAATCGTTCCCGCGTGCACAAGGAGTCCCGCCAATCGGCGACCACGACACGGAATCCCGCACTGAGCGCCATCTGGGCGAGCGGTATCGCATCCTCATTCGCACCAAAAACAACGACTCTCGGTTTCGGAGCAAATAACGAAGTATATGTGGATAAGTCAGTCAGACGTTCATTAGAAGCCAAGTTGACGGCAGTACACACTTCATACGTCATAACCGCATACGTATCAGAGAACGTACGAAGCAGCTCCACCGGTTCCCCGTGATCCAAGCTCGCTTTAATCGCCAGCAAACATTCCAGCAGCTTCCCCGCTACCGGCTCCAGCAAAATGCGGAGCAATCCGCCGCAGCCAATCGTTTCCCCCCAGCCCAAATCTTCTGCCGGTCTCATGTCGTACTCCACCATTTGAGGCTTTCCCGACTCCCAAACCACCGACCTGTACACGGCTAAATCCGCTTCCAAGCATCCGGGACTTATACTCCCAACTGAACGGCCGTCATCCATCAACAGCATGACGGCTCCCTGTTTCCGATAAGCGTGGCCTTCCACATAAATGACCGTCGCTAATACCGCATGCCCAGCGCCATTTTCCACCATTGTCAAAATGTCGTAAGACTCCATCACTTATCGCCCCTCGCTTGTTGGATAGCTGTTACCAACCGATCGCCAAGCCGTCTCCTCGCGGATCGGCAGCCCCGCTCATAATTCCATTGCTATCAATCACAATGCCCTGCGCCTGCCCCATAATGCCATCCCAACTGTTCACCGTCTCAACTCGATGTCCCCACTTCTTCAATCGTGTATATACATCCGTGTCCAAACGATGCTCCAGCTTGAGCGCATCTCCGTCCTCACCCCATGTGCGTCCGTACACCCAACGAGGGAGCGAGATCGCTTCTTGAATCGAAAGCCCGTAATCCAACACGCCTGTCAGGATAGATAGTTGTGTTTGCGGTTGACCCTCTCCGCCTTGCGTGCCGAACAGCATGTAAGGCTTTCCCTCTTTGGCCACCATGGCCGGGATCAAGGTATGGAACGATCTTTTACCCGGTTCGAGCACATTGGCACACGCCGGATCCAGTGAGAAAAAGGAGCCTCTATTTTGCATAATCACGCCCGTATCCCCGGCCACATAAGCTGCGCCAAAATCGAAATACAAGCTTTGAATAAACGAAACCGAATTCCCTTCTTCGTCTACGACAGCCGCATAAGCCGTATCCTGACCGATCGCCGGAGATAAGTGCTGGCTTGCTTTCAATGGCTCAGCCTGAATTTCGTCCCATAATTGCCTCGCATATGCCTTGGAAAGGAGCCGTTCCAGCGGAATTTCCCGGAAACGGGGATCCGTCAAGTAAAGGTCGCGATCACGGAACGCCTTCTTTATCACTTCTGACATGATATGATAAAAATTCGCCGAAGCTCTCGGTATGGCGCTTACTTCGATATTTTCCAGCATATTCATCATCATCAGCGCTGTGAACCCTTGCGAGTTCGGCGGCATTTGATAAATTTCATACCCGCGATAGGTTGTGGACAGCGGCGTTACCCATTCCCCCGTATAGGATTGGAAGTCTCCTTCCTGCAGCAGTCCCCCATCCCGCTGAATACTTTCTACAATAGCGTGCATCACGGAACCATTGTAAAAGCTCTCTCTGCCCTCTTGTTGAACAAGTCGCAGTGTCTGAGCTACTTCTTTTTGAACAAGACGGTCGCCTTCTTGAAGAAGCTTACCATGCGGCATATACAAGGCGCTCAGCTGCGCCGAAGCACGAATCCACGCTTCATCCTTACGCATCCAAAATGCCAGATTGCGGGAAATTGGGAATCCGTCCTCCGCATACGCAATCGCCGGGGCGAGCAGCTTTTCCCAGGGCAGTTTGCCGTATTTCTCCCAAACTTGCCACCACGCATCCACCATGCCAGGCACCGTAATGGCGCTTAATATCCCTCTTTGCGGGATGGCATCCAACCCTTTTTGCTTATAGTACTCCGGGGTCGCCTGCGCAGCAGACTTCCCGCTTCCGTTAAATCCAGTGAACGTCCCCGTGGCCGGATGGTGCATCAGGAAAAAGGCGTCTCCTCCAAGCCCCGTCATGTGCGGATACACAACCCCAAGTGCGGCGCTGATCGCAATCGCAGCATCAAAGGCATTACCGCCCTGTTGCAAAATCGCACTCCCGACACTGCTGGCCAAATAATGAGGCGTCGCAATCATCGCTCGCTGCGCAAGTGGCATGATGTTTAACATGGCAGATCCTCCTCTTTTCGGGCATAAAAGGCAAGAGCCGCTTGCAGCGCTTTACCAGCCGAAATGTCGACGCCGTGCCATAGCAATACGGCCTCTAATGCGCCCAGCACATGCAGCACATTTTTTTGATTGCAGCTGAAACCCATCGTGCCGATCCGCCAAATTTGACCTTTTAGCGGCCCAAAAGAGCTTGCAATTTCTATACCGAAGCTGTTCAACAGCATCGCGCGCACCGATTCGCCATCCACCCCGTTCGGGATGCGAATACAGGTTACAACCGGCATCTTACAGTCGGGATCGCCGTATAGCGACAGGCCCATTGCGCATAAGCCGGCAACGAGAGCCGCCTCGTGGCGCTTATGTCTGGCAAATCGCTCCTCCAGCCCTTCCTGCAAGACGATTCTAAGTCCTTCGCGCAGCGCATACAGCATCGTGGTCGCTTCCGTATGATGATTCAGCCGTTTCGGACTCCAATAGTCCTGCAGCTGGCCCAGATCAAAATAGTTGCTCGCGACTGTCTTCCCGAGCGGCGCTGCAGTCCCCTTTTCGCGCAAGCCGCGCTCAATCGTTTTCCGGCGCAGCACCTTCGCCTCGACGCGCTCATTGTAAGTGATCGGCGCCATGCCGGATGGCACGGACAGGCACTTCTGCGTGCCGCCGATGACGGCATCGAGCTGCCAGGCGTCCGTCTGAACGGAGACGCCACCTATCGTCGCGACCGCGTCGACGATAAGCAACGCGTCCGTTTCCCGGCACGCTGGGCCGATCCCATCGAACGGCTGAATGCAACCCGTGGACGTCTCGCCGTGCACCATCGCGACGATTTGCGGCTTTTCCCGATGAATCGCTTCGATGATCTCCTCGGGGTCAAAAACAGAACCCCAGTCCCGCTCCAGGATAACGACTTCAGCGCCGCAGCGTTCGGAGATTTCTACCAGTAAGTTGCCGAATCGGCCATAAATCGGGACGAGTACTTTATCCCCGGGTTCTATCGTACTGACCAGTACCGCTTCAATTCCTGACCGTGAAGTTCCATCTATCGGATAACACCATTGATTTTTCGTTTGAAAAACATCCCGGAGCATTTCCATCGTTTCATTCATGAGCGCTGTAAACTCCGGATCGAATTGACCGAGTATCGGATAAGACATCGCTCGCAGCACCCGCGGATCGACCTCAACAGGACCCGGGGTCATAATGGTGCGCAGCGAAGGCGATAGGTCTTTATATGATTTCATCTGCGTTTCCCCCATACCCGTATTGATACAACAAATGAACCAGCGTTTGAAATCCTGCAACAAGATCCTCGGAAGACGTGAACTCTTCGGGATTATGGCTAATTCCAGCTCGGCTCGGTACAAAAAAAAGCACTGTCGGGCATATCGCCCCGAACAACTGCGCATCATGCCCTGCACCGCTCGGCATTCTTAGACTCGAGAACCCATTCGCATCGCAAATTCGTTCGATCTCCGCAGACATACCGCTATGCATAGCCACAGGCGATGCGCTCATATGTTCAATCCATTGTATATCAAGCTCTCTACGGCTAGCGATTTCTTCGAGCTTCGTAAGCAAATTCATACAGAATGCCTGCATCTTCGATTCGTCCGTATGACGAATGTCCAAGGTAAACTCAACTTCCCCAGGCACGACGTTCGAGGTTCCTTGCTTCACATCAAGTCTTCCTACGGTTGCAACGAGCGGTTCGCCTTCCTCCAGCGCAAGCCGTTCCGTCAAAGCAACCATCTCAGCCGCCCCTGCGAGAGCATCGCGACGCATCATCATGGGCGTTGTTCCTGCATGATTCGACTTGCCTGTCACTCGGACAGACAGCCTCTTTTGACCGACAATCGCCGTAACGATGCCAATCTGTTTCTTGTTGTATTCTAGCACAGCGCCTTGTTCAATATGAATCTCGATATAGGCACCTACATCAACACGCCTCGCCGAACAGCGGACATCGCTTTGGCCTCCGAAACCGGCCTGCTGCATAGCATCCAGCAATGTCACTCCCTCTTGGTCAGCGATCGCAGCAGCCGTTTCCATGAATCGGACACCTGTCACATTTCCCGATCCCCAGAACGTAAGCGGAAAGCGGCTTCCCTCTTCTTCACAAAAGGATACCACTTCAAGCGTCCTTTTCGGCGAGCCGTATGCAGTCTTCAAGTACCCCACGGCCAGCATACTGGCCACAACGCCGTATGCGCCGTCATATTTGCCGCCATTTTTAACCGTATCTATATGAGAGCCTGTCAGGACAGGCTTCAATTCCGAGTTCGTGCCCTGCAATTTTCCAAATAAATTGCCTACAGCGTCATAGCTGGTCTCCAATCCCAATTCCTGCATCTTTGCAGCCAGAGCTTCTTGCGCTCGCAGCCATACATCGGTGTAAAGCAGTCGGGTTACCCCGCCCTCCGGGTCAGCGCCAAAGGTTGAGAGCCACTCCAGCACTTCAGGTACCCGCTTCGAGTATTGAGCGAGCAGATCCAGCGAACCCGGTGCCATTTTACTCATTGTCGTTGCCCCCAATCGCCGAACCCGCTGCGACAACCGGAAACGCCGAACCTGTGTCAGCTTGACGAACCCATGCACCCTCTGCTTTCGCCGTAACGCCAGCACCCAGTTCATAAACCATAGTCCCTCGAACAAAAGTAGCTTTAACCCGGCATCCAAATGTCTTGCCAATATAAGGACTGTGCTTGTGGCGATAGAGGAGATCGCTCTTCTCCAACGTGTAGACCTGCTTCAGGTCGACGAGAGCCAAATCAGCATCAGCACCAAGAGCTATTTCGCCTTTGCGCGGATGCAAGCCAAAGCGCTTGGCCGGCTCCAGAGAGAGCATGCGCGCGATTTCCGTCAGCGAGATGCTTCTGCGAAGGTGCCCCTCTTCCAGCAGAAGCTCAAGCGAGCTTTGCGCACAAGAAATGCCGCCCCACGCCTCGAAAATGTCCCCCTGCTTCATCGACGACGGACACGGCGAGTGATCGGAAGCAATGATGTTGAGCGCACCTTCCGCCACTTTCGTCCACAGACGCTCCTGATCTTCCGCGCTGCGCAAAGGCGGCGCGCATTTGGCAACAGGGCCGAGCCGCTCCAAATCCGCCGACGTTAGAGTCAAATAATGCGGGCACGTCTCCACGGTGACATCCATCCCTTTGGCCTTCGCCTCCGTGATGACTTGCACCGCTTCCGCGCTGCTGATGTGCACGAAGTGCAGCTTGCAGCCCGTTTGCTCGGCGTAAAAGAGCGCTCGATTTACTGCTTCAAGCTCCGCCAAAATCGGTCGTGTCGCCACATAATCCAGCGCCCCCCGCTTACCTTCAGCCTGCGCCTGCGCAGCCAACCTAGACACGATGGCTTCGCTCTCCGCATGTAGCGCCAGCACTTTGCCCAAACGGGCGATCTCTTTCATCCCCTCATACAAAGTCAGGTCGTCCACCTCAGCGAAAATATCTTCGCCCTCCCCGCCCGGACAAGACATGAAAGCTTTAAAGCCAACGACGCCCCTCTCCGCCAGGTCTTCCAAATGAGCCACATTACCGGGCACGAGACCACCCCATAGCGCATAATCCACATACGACGAGCCCTCGGCCGCTTCCAGCTTGCGCTCCAGCGCGCTCAGTCGGGTCGTTGGCGGCACTCCGTTCAGGGGCATATCGATATACGTCGTGCAACCGCCGGCGGCAAGTGATGCCGATCCGGTCGAAAATCCTTCCCAATGACCTAGCGCTGGCTCATTGAAATGAACATGCGCATCGACCATACCGGGCATGATGTGCAAGTGCTCAGCGTCATAGATAAGCTTATGCTCCGGAACGAGCAGGTTTTCGCCGAGCGCGGCAATTTTGCCGTCGAGAATCCCAATGTCTAACGGGCGCACGTCATCCGCCAGGACAACCGTGCCATTTTTGATAACAAGATCAAACGGTTTATTCACGAAAAACCCTCCCCCGAACTAAGTCTCTCACCAGGAACACATCTGCGCTCTTGGTTTCGCCTCTTTACTCCTGATGGAGTGCAGCCAAACGGAACGACAGTACCTTATTATTCGAAAAAACCAGAAAATCGTAACTTCGTGGAACAAGAGTATCTTATTTAGCAAAATGGTCGCTTATGGCAGTTGAGTGATACGAATAAGTGATCGACGTTCCACTAACAATCAATGCGAGTCGCATTCCATCCGAATAACGCATCGTCGTTCCCTTGCCCACGCTCACGACCACGCCCTCGCCAGGCCCTCACCCACACCTCGCCCTCGCTTCACTCCGCTAAATCCCTCGGTCAAGGAGCGTCCGGTCGAATTCTCCGCCATCAACTCCCCCGATAAGTGTTGTAACCCCAGGGAGCTATCAAAAGCGGAACATGATAATGCGCTGCCGGATCCGAGATTCCGAATCGTATCGGCACCTGATCCAAAAAAGCAGGCTCAGCCAGCTCCACTCCACGCCCGCGGAAATAATCGCCTACATGAAAAACGAGTTCATAAACGCCTGACTTAAACCCTTCGCCGCCAAGCATGGCCCCGTGCACGCGTCCGTCGGCATTCGTCCATTCCGTCCGAAGCAATTGCGATTTTCCGTCCTGAAGAAGGAACAAGTCGATGCGGACTCCGCTGGCAGGACACCCGCCACTTATATCGAGCACATGCGTCGTCAACCCTGCGCTCATAGCCCCTCCAGATCTCGCTTCGTCATCGAGAAGCCTTGGAAGCCGTAAGGAGGACGAGGTTCCGTGAATACTTTTCCTTCACCCGTTGCAACCTCCTCCAAAATCGTTTCCCAAGTGCGGTTATTGGACTCAAAACGAATCTCTTTCAATTGAGGAAAACGCGTCAACGCTCGTTGCCCGATTCGGTAAATGAGGTTTTGAATCGACGGCGAGTTCTGTTCATGAAATACCGTATGTGCAATATCCCTGATTTGCTCAGACGCTACATAGCCGCCACGGTCTGCATCCAAAGCATCTTCTACTTTTTCATAATCCCAAGCGATATCGAGGAAAATGAATAATGGACGATCGAACGATTCCGGCAGCGTCGTGTACTCGTCTCTGACAAATCCGGCGAAAGAACTTCCTCTCACCTTAATTAATTTCAGGTCGGCTACACCGCCAGAGTGGCGGGCGACAGAGATTCCCTCTTCTGTCCTCACCACCTCAACCAACGCTGTCGGATGCTCATTTTGCGAATAACGGTACACCAGATTGCTGCCCTCCAAGCCTTGCTGTCCAGGTACCGGCAGCACATCAAAAGGCACCTGATCCGCCGTCATCTTCACTCCCATCATTTGTGGATAAGTTTCCAGAAACTTCCTTGCCGCAAACTCCAGGAAACCTTCCGCAGTAGCCCCTTCATACTCGCCGGCTTTTCGGAGAATAAAATTTTTCATGGAGTCCGTTGCTACGACGAAAGAGTTATCCCCTTCTGAAAAAGAAGTAAAAAACCTTTCACCGCTGACCGCGATTTTAATGTTCATCCCAAACAAAATATTGTCCCTACCGGTACAACCGGATTCCGGTATGACCGTTAAATTCGTAAGCGGTTTGGCATACGAGCGGTAAACCCATACGTCCCCTTTACCGTAGTACATGATTCTTTCAGATCCGTCGCTCGCTTTCATTGCCAGTTCCTCCGCTTCATTGGTTATGATGGGTTCAAGACGAAACCGCCCGATTTTACAAACTTCCTGCAGAGCCTTCCCCAGCTCCGTTTCTACGTCACGTTCGATTCGAAGCTTAATGGCCTCGCGGATCGTTTCTTTGGTCTGGCCTTTGACAGCCATTATGAAAGGAAACTTGAACTTTTCCGTATATTGCTTGTTGAATGCAAGAAATTGTTCATATTCTTCTGGTGTTAGACGGTCCAACCCCGCACCGGATTGTTCTTGCACCGAATGATCCGTCATGCGGACGCGAGTGCCCAGATCAGGGTGAGCCCTTAACAGGGCAAGCTGCTCATCTTTGCCGGCTCTCCAAACCTCCCGTTCAAAAGCGCTGATCAAATCTTGAATGGAAGTAAATGGAGCCGAGCCCCAGGCACGTTCTGCAATCCACGGCGAGCGCTCGAAAAGGGGACCGAACATCTGGATAAATCGATCTTGATCCAGTTCATTCACTTCGTGCAGCGTGAGTTTCATTGACATATCACCTCTAGTTCTATGCATTTCAACAAGATCTTGATTAGAATTTGTTTCATTGTAAATCCGTGCCGCTAAAGGGTCAATTTACATGACGCAAGTTTGTAATCTTTCATAACACTGGCTATATTTTTTGTATACGTGCACCTTGACACCCTTGAGACGATCCTTTGTGCCAGCAAAAAGGAGCTGTCTCGATAGCTCGGATAGCCAGAAACTCGAATTTGGCTTCGAGAGAACAAAGGTCCATAAACAACGAATGTTGTTTATGGACCTTTGTTCTCTAACCGCATTTTCAGATCAATTCTCCCATTTATTAGCGTCACAGGGTTCTTTATTTGTGCACCTTGGGACGGACTCTAATCTGGAAAAACAGCCAGACTGCTTAGCAGAAGCCGAGCTGCCCCCAAGCAGAATGTCTACTTTTGGACAGCTCCTCATCACCGCTTTTACGACCAATATCCCTCATGCGCTGCAACAGCTTCCGCCTCAACCTCTGGGAACGGCCCGATCACTTCGATCGCCTTACTTCCTCTTGCAAATACTTCTCTACAAGGGAGGTCCAGCGTCGGATTCTGCTCATCTTCACCTGTCAATTCAGCCAGCCGTTTTTCCGACATCCCATAGACGACGCGCCCGACATTGCCCCAATAAATGGACCCAGCGCACATGGCGCAAGGCTCTGTTGAAGTATACAGCGTGCATGCCCACAGCTCTTGTCTGCTGAATCGCTTGGAAGCCGCCTCCATCAACGTTGTTTCCGCGTGCCCCGTGCAGTTGGATTCCGTGATTTCGATATTGCCCTGCTCCAATAAAATCTCACCCTTCGGCCCCACTAACAGCGCCCCAAACGGTGTGTTTCCAGACTTTCTTGCTATCCACGATAACTCTACACATTTTCTCAAATACGGAATGTGGCTTTCTCGCTCTTTCACCACAGTCCCCCCTTTCCTCATATGCTCTTGACCTGTGATATATGCAACCTTAAAATCTTTGTTCACGCAGATAAGGAACTCCCAGCGCTTCCGGCGTGCCGGACGGCTTATTCCGATTTCTCCAGCCCAAAAACATAAGGACTAGAATCGTGACGATGTACGGTATCATTTTCAGAAAATAAGACGGAATATGGCTGCCGATCAGTTGCACCCTGAACCCCAGTGAATCGAGCACGCCAAAGAAATAGGCGCAAAACAGCGCGCGAACCGGATTCCATCTGGCGAAAATAATAAGCGCCACCGCGATCCAGCCACGCCCGGCCGTCATACCCTCGTTCCAAGTCGGTGTGTAGACCAGCAGCAAATCTGCGCCCGCAATACCGATGAGCATAGACCCGATAATGACGCAGACGTAACGAATGGCCATTACTGAAATCCCCATTACATCCGCAGTGGCCGGATGATCCCCGACCGCGCGTAGATGCAGCCCCCACGAGGTACGATGAATAAATAAATGCATGCCAGTCACTAGAACCAAGCTGATCCAAGTAAATAGATCCATGTGCGCGAATACACTTCCTACGAGAGGAACAGGCTCCAGCCAAGGAATATCCAACTTAGGTACGGCTCCTTGTATCGGCTGTCCACTAATCTTTTTACCCAGATAAGCGCTTAGTCCCGTTCCGAACAAGGTCATGGCCAAGCCACTCACAACTTGATTGGAACGGAGCGTCACACAGAGAAAAGCATGCACAAGCCCCAATACACCGCTTACGACAAGTACACTGAGTATCGTTAGCGGCAAGCTGCCCGTTTGAATGAATACCAGGCACGAGGTCACGGCCCCCATGAGCATAAGCCCTTCCGCACCCAACTGCATAATGCCGGATCTTTCAATCAAAATGCCGCCTAAGACGGCAATAAGCAGCGGCGTTCCGGACGATATCGCGGCGCCAATGAGCTGCGTAATTGCATCCATCATTACTCCCTTCCTTTCTTAACGATTGCGGCGCAGCCGGATTTTCCCGGCCATACCGCCAGCTATTAGAAAAAATAAGATGGCGCCTTGAATCATCGAAGAGATCGACGAAGGCAGACCGATCGTCTGAACACTATAACCGCCGACAATCAGCCCGCCAAAAAGAATGGACGAAACAACAATGCCTGCCGGATTAAGCTTAGCCAGCCATGCGACGATGATTGCAGTATACCCATAGCCCGGCGATATGCCATACATGAGCCGATGGGCAACACCGGACACCTCGCTCATCCCCGCTAGTCCCGCCAACCCGCCGCTAATGGCCATCACGATGAGCACATGTCTGGTTATGAGTATCCCTGCATTTCTAGCCGCTTCCCCATTCGCGCCGATAAGGCGAAGCTCGTAGCCCCATCGCGTAAAGCGAATCACAAAAGCGTAGAGGAGCACGGCAATGATCGCAAAAATAACGCCCAGATGAAGCCGCGACGTACCGAACGATGGCAGGGACTGAGCGGCATTAAACATCGGGGAACCCGGAAAGTTGAAGCCCTTCGGATCCTTCCACGGGCCGAAAACGGCATAATTCAGCGCCAGCATCGCTACATAGTTCAGCATTAACGAAGTGATGAGTTCATTGACTTGAAAATACGTTCGCGGAATTGCAGTCAACAATCCCCAGATGCCGCCCGCCACAACACCTGCAACTACCATGAAGGGGATCGACAAGTACATTGGCAAATGTGGGAAATAGACCGTAACCGCTGTAGCAGCCATCGCTCCAGCTAGAAACTGACCCTCGGCGCCTATGTTCCACACCGATATGCGATAAGCAAGCGATACGCCCAGACCGCATAGCAAGAGTGGAATCGCTTTGACAAGAGTTTCCGTAATGCCGAATGAAGAGCCGAACGCTCCTTTGAGCATTTTCGCGTATACGACAAAAGGACTCATTCCGTTCATGGCGATAAAAACGCCGCATACGATGAGAGCCAATACGATTGATACTAACGTAATCCACCATGGGCTTTCGCGGCCCACGGCATCGATCTCGAAACGATACGGCAAGCGGAATCCTGCTTCTCTTTTCGGCTGCGATTGTTCAACCGGAATCGCGCCTATGAACCGTTGATCACTCATCCGACAACCCCCTTAGCATCCAGCTCTCTAACACCGGCCATTAGCATGCCAATATGACCGCGATCCGCTTCCGGACGCAGGATATCTCCTACGATGCGTCCTCCAAACATGACAAGGATGCGGTCAGCCAATTGCAGCACCTCATCCAAATCCTCGGAAATAAGCAAAACACTTCTTCCATTCCCGCGCAGTTCTTCCAACAAACGATACACGCTTTCCGATGCGCCTACATCTAATCCCTGCGTGGGATGAACGGCCACCATCAGCTTCGGATCCTGATCAATCTCCCTGGCGAACAAAAGCTTCTGCTGGTTCCCACCTGACATGTATTGTACAGGTGCATCCAACCCGGATGTTTTCACATCGAACCGTTCCACAAGTGACTGCGACCAACTCCGGTTACTTTCGGTTCGAAGCAGGCCAAACCGCGAACGTGCCTTGGAACTGTACGTTTTTGCAAGCAAATTGTCCACCGCCCCCAAGCTGCCTGCGAGACCGCTCTTCATACGGTTCTCCGGCACATGGGCGATGCCCGATTCGATCGCTCCGCGCACGGATCCTTTCCGGAGCTCACGGCCGTCAAAGCGGATCTCGCCTTGCTTCCATTCGCGCAGTCCGGTCAGTACTTCTGCGAGCTCCTTCTGACCATTGCCGGACACCCCAGCGACGCCGACAATCTCCCCTTCGCTAACATGAAAATCAAGTCCGTCCAGCGCCTTACGTCCATGATCCGCGTAGACCTCCAGACCTTTGACCACCAGCCTCGGGTTACCAGGTGTCCCTGCGTGCATACTCACACGCCTTTCCAACTGATCTTGGCCTACCATCAGCTGTGCCAGCTCACGTTCATTCGTTGCCGCTTTGTCCATGGTCGCGATCATCCGGCCTTTGCGCATGACCGAAATTCGGTCGGCGGACTGCATGACCTCCTTCAGCTTATGCGTAGTCATAATGACGGTTTTACCTTCCTGCTTCATGCGGTCCAGCGTCTCGAACAACTGATCGACCTCCCCTGGCGTCAATACTGAGGTGGGCTCATCCAGAATAATCAAATCCGCGCCGCGATACAGCGTCTTCACGATTTCAACGCGCTGCTGCTCACCGACGGACAACTGCCAAATCGGCCGATCTACCGGGAAAGGTAGCCCGAAACGCCGCGAAATCCCCTCGATCTGCTCCTGTTTGTTCTTCATCCAACGGGGACCTCGCCAATAACCGGATTTCTCGCCAAGCACAATGTTTTCCGCTGCCGTCAGCGTCTGTACTAAGCGAAAATTCTGAAAGACCATCCCCACACCCAGCTTCATCGCATCCTTCGGCGACCGAATACGCACTTGCACGCCATGGATGCGAATTTCCCCGCTTGTGGGGCGATACACGCCGGAGAGCATACACATCATGGTGCTTTTCCCCGCGCCATTTTCACCAAGCAGCGCATGAATCTCCCCGGCCTTGGCCCGGAAATCGACTTGATCGTTGGCAATCACGGTGCCAAACTGCTTGACAATATTCTTCATCTCTACGGAATCGTGAGATATGTTCTCCATGAGCTGAGCCACCCCTCCCCCCGGTTTTATGAATCTATATGTGCAAAACAGCATCTCCCCTCATAAGGAATCTGCTGCTTCAAATTCTGATTATTTCATCCGGTTTTCTCCTCACTATAACGCTCGAATAAATTGTACGTCAATTTACCTCACACACATTTGGTTGAGATGACGAACGGCGATTTCTAATTTGTGAAAAAATACGGATTCCAAGCACATAAAAACGCTCCCCATCATTCAGGAGCGTTTTTATGTCACTCTTCGTCACATTGACTCTAACATCCTCTATCCCTTCACACTGCCTGCCGTAAGTCCTTCAATAATCGTTTTTTGCAGAAACGCGTAGATCACAAGTACAGGAGCAACAGAAAATACTACACCCGTACTGATAAGCGCATAATTGGTCTGGAAGGCGTTTCTGAATTGCACCATCCCCGTCGGCAGCGTCCGCAATTGATCTTTACTGATGAAGAAATTCGCAAGCAAGTATTCATTCCAGTTCCCTAGGAAGTTAATAATAAATACCGTCACCAACGCAGGCAGCGTTAGAGGCAGGATGATCCTAATAAAAAGCCCTGGTGAACTCAATCCGTCTACAATGGCTGCTTCCTCCAGCTCATTCGGAATTGCCCGCATGAAGGCGGAAATCAGAAGGATGCTTAATGGGATCGCACCTGCTGTATAAGGCAGAAACAAAGACCAGTGAGTATTCAAAATCCCCATATTCTTAACAAGAATATACTGGGCAATAAACAGCACATTCCCTGGAATGAGCATGCCGATCAACACGAACTGATAAAGCACCTTGCTTGCTCTTATAAATTTCATCCGCGTAACAGCAAAGGAGGCGCCTGCCGCCAGAAATACTCCGGTAACTGCCGCAGACAAGGAAAGGTAAACACTGTTGAAAAAGTAAACGCTTATTTTTGCCTTCACCCAGGTCGTTACGTAGTTTTCAAAGTAAAGCTTGCTCGGAATGGCAAATGGATGAGCGGCAATATCGACATTGCTTTCTTTCAAAGACGAAAATACGACGAAAACAAAAGGAATCAATACGACCACCACGTACACGAGTAAAATGAGATGGGGTAACAGCTTTTTTACCGTAGTTGGCATCAGTATTCAATCCTCTCTTGGTTTCTTCCGACAGTGAGCTGAAAAATGGCCGTCAACAGCAAGGCAATGACGAAAATCAGAATCGAAAGCGCGGTTCCGAATCCGTACTCGCCATATTTGATTGCTCTTGTTACCATGTAAGAGGCCATTACCTCTGTCGCTCCGACAGGCCCCCCGTTTGTCATTACGAGCACGATTTCGATAACCCTCATTGCACCTGCAATGGAGAGCATAACGACGACAGATATGATCGGTTTAATTAACGGTATCGTTATCGAAGTCGCTCGTTGAAAATAATTGGCCCCGTCGATTTCAGCCGCTTCCCCTAATTCCTTGGGTATAGCTAGAATCGCGGCAAGCACAAGCACGATAAAGAAGCCCATCCACTGCCACGCATTCGTTATCAACACGGAGAGCATGGCCCATTTCTCATCAGACAGCCAGTAAATCGGCTCAATGCCAAACAAACCTAGAAATTTGTTCAAAACGCCGATTTCCGGCTCATAAATAAAGCCCCACAATATGCCGATAACCGCTGTGGATAAAATTGAGGGCATAAAAACTGTTGTTTTGTATAAACCCTGCAGTCTCTTGACTCCTGATATGAGTATGGCAAAAAAGATAATGAATGGCACCTGAACAAACACCGAAAACAGGATGAAATACACATTATTCTTGACCGCATTCCAGAAATCAAGATCTTCAAATGCTTTCATAAAGTTGTCGAAACCAATGAAATGAGGCTCTCCTAACCCATTCCAGTCCGTAAATCCATAATAGACCGACGTCAGCATCGGATAAATAAAAAACAAAAAGTACAAGAGGAGTGAAGGCAGTATAAACATGAGATACACTGCCGGGTTCTTCATCGTATGATTCATAGTTCCCACCCTTCCGAGAAAAAAAGCACCGCCCACACTTGGGCGGGCGGCAGCTCCTGATTCCTTACTTCTTCGCGTTAGCGGCTTCTTGCACTTTTTGAAGCGCGTCCGCCACTTGTTGCGGCGTTGCTTTACCGGCAATCAGCTTTTGGAGCTGGGCTTCCGTTTCTTTATAAACATCGGATTGAATCGTCGAATCGAAGTGGGAGAATGCGCCTCCGGACTTCTGAATAATATCCATCACTTCTTTAACAATCGGATCTTGAACTTTGGCAATAGAATCATTGGAAAGCTTCATCGAAGGCAGCAAGTTATCTTCAAGCAATCCGCGCAGCTGAATCTCTTCGTTGTACATATTTTTGATGAATGCCTTCACAGCCTTCTTCTCGTTATCATTCAAGTCGGAAGAGAAGCCGTAGCCGTTCGAGTAGTTGCCGTTTACCTGCGTTTGATCGCCTTTCCCATTCGGTACCGCCGGCATAGTCACGTAACCTACTTTATTGGTCAGATCTTTCGCTTGGGCCTGGTCTTTAAATACCGAGGATCTCCAGCTGCCGTCAAACATCATACCGGCTTTGCCCGTTAAGAACTGGTTCAGCATTTCCGGATATTCCATCCCCAGCTCGCCTTTCGTGAAATACCCCTTCTTCTCCCAGTCATCATATTTCGCAAAAGCCGCTACAGCTTCCGGCTCGTTCCATTTTCTTGTACCGGCTGGAAGTCCTGTTACGATATCAGGTCCTGCAAAACGGCCAAGCAATGTGTTGACTAGCATATTCGGTACCCATGCACCTTTGGAACCCATTGCGAATGGCGTTACATTATTTTTCTTCAACGTATCCGCGGCTGCTTCCAGCTCTGCAAAGGTAGTCGGTGGTTTGATACCGTACTTCTCGAACATTGGCTTGTTGTAGTAAATACCTTCCGTACTGCCTCCAATCGGCAAACCGTAGATCTTGCCGTCCTGCGTAAATTGGCTCATATTGATGAACTTGTCTTTGATACCCAGTTCAGTGATAATCGGTGTCAGGTCAAGAAGACGTCCTGCTTTTGCATACTTCAACGCATCTCCTGCGCCGCCGAACAAGTCAAAAATTTTAGGAGGATTTCCTGCAGCCATTTCCGCAGGGAGCTTCGTGAAACGGTTGACTTGATCCTCTACGCCATCCAACTCGAACTTTAGACCTGGGATTTCACCTTCTGTTTTCTTTACGACATCATCCAGGATGGCTTTGCGAAATTTTTGCGCCTCACCGATTTGAATGTGACGAAGCGAAATGGTAAACTTTTCTTCTTTTTTAGTCGGAGCAGGTGTAGTGGTTGCTGCAACCGTTGGTGCTGCAGATGCTGTAGGTTCTGATTTTGCCCCTGTCGTATTGCTGCCTCCACAGCCAGCAAGTAATGCAGAAACGCCTGTAACAAGTGCAAGGGACATGGTCAAACTTTTTTTCATCGTTCTAGACCCTCCTAAATTTTGGTATAAACCACCGCGTTGCAACTTAATTATATTTTCACGGTCGTCATCCCAATAGGCCTACATTTTAATAAAATAGGGATAAAATTCCTTAATTTTTTCGCACAAAAAAAACGCCCCTGTCTTCAGGAGCGCATAAACATTTACGTTCATCATTAATTACGATAGAAATACCCCGCCATAAACAAAAGCCGCCACAATAATAAAGGCAGGGTGAATCTTTTTAAGTTGAATCAAATAAAAAGCAACAGCCGCAATGCCGATGAACTGTAAATATCCGATTGCTTTCGCAGACTCAACAATACTGCTCCATGTCACCAACAGCATCATAATCGCAATGACCGGCTGTACAAGCAGCGTCATCCCTTTAATAGCGGGAGCCTGCTTATACTTCTGCAAGATATTCAGCAAAATGATTAACGCGATAACGGATGGGACAACCGTCGCTGCGACTGCAATCAAAACGCCCACCCAGCCGGCCACCTGATACCCGACATAAGCGGCTATCTTCGTCGCGATCGGTCCTGGCAGCGCATTACCAAGCGCCAGCATGTTCGAGAATCCGCTGCTTGTCATCCAAGCATGATTCGGAACAATTTCTTGATACATCAAAGGGATCGATGAAGGCCCTCCCCCATATCCGAACACATTCGACAGGAAAAAGCTAACGAGTAAATGCCACCATTCGTTCATGCGTCTTCACCTTTCTCCAGCCTTCTGCTTTTCCACTTGTCCTTGAGCTTATGATGGAAAGCACCGTACAGCAGGAAGAGAAAAATCACAATCGCCGGATGTACAGCAAACGTCTGCAACAGTAAAAATGAAATCACAAAAGAACCAATGCCTGCATACCAGCCAAGTCCTTTAATTGCCTTTTCCCCAAACTCGTACGCCATAACACCTAGCATGACAGCAACAACCGGTACAACAGCAGCGATCATCCCCTTAATAATGGAGGAAGTGCTGAAAAAATGAATGAACGAGTAAAGACCTACCATAGCTATACATGTAGGAGCAATATGCGCTAATACGCCTAATAAAGCACCCCAAGACCCTTTCAGGCGATACCCTAAGTACCCGGCAAGTTTCGTAGCAATAGGCCCCGGCAACGCATTTGCTATAGCTAGCACTTCGCCGAACTCCTCATCTTTCATCCATTGGAATCTGGTAACCGCCTCATAACGGATCAACGGCACAATAGATGGACCGCCTCCATAACCTAATATGCCCGTTCGGAACATCGCCGTACAGATTTGAACATATGCGTTTCCTATTCTTCTCACTCCAGTCTTCCTCATACCAAGATGTTCTCCAACTATGTTAATTATCGCATATTTTCAATCCTTATTATCATTTCACCGATCAATTTGGTTAATTTCACAAAATAAAACCATAAGATTTGGCATGTCTGCTTTATCTAAAGAAAAACCTTGCCGGCTCGAATAGGAGAGGAGCTCACTTCAACTGCCCAGTCTTTATTAAAAGTCAATCGTTGGGCTTGAATCTGGGAACGAGGGTGTGTTATTTTAACTTCCATATCAATTTTGTCACTTTTGCGGAACTACGATTCGCTAATCTGTTTTTACAGAGTTATCGAAGCTTGATCTAGCTATAATAAGAGATCGACATTCCAAGAAACCGCCTCTATACCTGTAAAATTGGGAAATAACACACTGTCGTTCCCTGAATGACAGAATATAGAAAAAGGTTATCTCAATGACAGCAATTACTGTCATGAGATAACCTTTTTATCTTGCTTGGCAACGTTCTACTCTCCCAGAACCCTTCGGTTCAAGTACCATCGACGCTGGAGGGCTTAACGGTCGTGTTCGAGATGGGTACGCGTGGATCCCCTCCGCCATCATCACCAAACGTATCAAGGTTTATTCCTTGAAAACTAGATACGAAACTTGCGTAAAGTGTGTTAGAACTTAGTCTTTCCGGGCCCCAATCAAGTATTCGGAATCAGCTACAAAGCTTCTCTTCACTTTCTTGGGTATCTTGGTTAAGCCCTCGACCGATTAGTATTCGTCAG
>NZ_JBHTHA010000007.1:0-37762 GCF_042676385.1 Paenibacillus sp. GCM10027628 | reverse complement strand
CCACTCACAGTTCCGGCAATGGCATCAAAGCAATACGAAGGAAAAGGGAATGAAAAAACACTGTTCTTTGTTTAAACTTATAGGAAAACTGGCGCGGATCATCATAGGTCTTGTCCAGCGCGGGGAAGCATTTTCGTCAGAGAGAAGCAGCATTCAAGAAGCAGCTTAAAAAGATTAGACTCGTTCGATCATGTGAATTGGCTTATTCGCAGGAAATCAATAAAGAAAGCACGGAGTACCGAATGAAAATATCCTTAAGGGCATAGACCCGTTCTCTAAACTCAATCGGCCTCCACGCCTTGGACAGGTATAACGAAGGAATGTAAGGGCATAGACCCGTAGAGTCGTGGGAGGGTGAACCTCCAAGGTGACTGTGGAGAAAACGTGCAGAAAAAACGTACACGAGGAGAGCCCTGTAGGTGCTATTCTGTTTCCGCATACGCATTTTCCTAACTCAAGGGTGCCTTTAGGCTACAGCCACACCTACAATCCTAAACGAGGCCGTTGAAATCCTGCGAATAAGCGAGAATACATGAGAAAAAACCTTAAAACCGAGGGACGATATTTTTCATCTTTACAGAAGAGAAGATGGAGGATTTACAAAGGCTCTAGATAAGGACCTGGTCATCGGCCAGATCTATCTCATTTCGAACTTAAGAAAAGAATCAGGGTTTCCTTTCTTTTTTCTTAAGATTTGCGAGTTATAGTATCTGTATTCCAGTAATCAGGGAGCATCGACATCTATTCCAAGCATAAAACTTAGCCTTTGGTCTAGGTTTTCTCACGACCTTTGGCTAAATGAAGACAGTACCAAAGTGCGTTTTGGCTGCTCTGATTCTGTTTTATGATAACTATAACGTATTAGAGAGCGAGGAGTTCGAATGAGAAAGGAATCTCTCAAGTCATATCTGCTGGCGTGTTGCGCTTTGTTGTCTATCCCGATGGTGGGTTTCATCTACGTATATTTGAACCATGGGGGAGAGCGCTACTTTAGCCTGGTTACGGATCTGGACCGACAAATCCCTTTTCTGAAAATTTTCGTTGTGCCGTATGTATCTTGGTATGTTTTTCTACTGGCCGGATTCATGTACTTGGCTTACAAGGATCGCCAAACCTACTACAAGACGCTGCTGCAATTCATAATAGGTCTACTCTTATGTTATGTTGTGTACGCTATTTACCAGACGTATGTTCCGCGCCCTCAGATCAGCGGAGATGATTGGATGCTGCGCTTGGTGCAGTGGGTGTATCGCGTCGATCAGCCGTTTAATTGTTTTCCGAGCACGCATGTACTGACTTCATACTTGATGATGAAAGCTTATCTGAGCACAACTCAAATATCTAGGCTAGTTACTACAGCTGTTACTTTAATGTCCTTACTTATCATTGCCTCAACCCAATTTATGAAACAGCATGTTCTCTTGGACATCGTTGGTGCGGTTTTGGTGGCAGAGGGCGTCGTGTACGCCGTAAATAAAGTCCGTAAAGGTTGGTTCGCTAAACCACTAGCTGCGGGAGTGCAGCGTGGTCCAATAAAAGGGGGTCTAGAAAGATGATTCGCAAAGAAAAAATTTTAATCCTGACCGGTGCGCTGGGGGATGGCCATAATAAAGCGGCGCAAGCGATTCTGGAGGCAGCGCGGTTTTATCGCCCGGAGGTGGAAGTAAAGGTCGTCGATTACCTGGAGTGGACGCACCCGTATCTTCACTCGGTTGGCAAATACTGCTACATGCAGTGGGTGAAAAGCCTTCCCTCCGTGTACGGATATTTGTACCGTAAGACAAGGGATGACAATACGTTCTCTCATTGGTTCAAAAGAATGAAGTCGTTCAGTACCGACCGAATGCTGGATCTTCTCCACGAATACAAGCCGACCGAGGTTGTCAGTACGTTTCCCGGAGCAGCCGCGGCGATGTCGTATTTGAAAAGTAACGGCTTAACGACGGTGCCTACGGTTACTGTAATGACGGATTATACCGATCATAGTTACTGGGTACACCCATGCACGGATCGTTATCTGGTAGGGGCGGAACATGTGAAGAAGGCGCTGCTGCGCTACCGTATCCCTGAGCAAGATATTGTAGTGACCGGCATTCCGATCAGACTGCCTTTCACACAAACTTATGACCGCTTGAAACTGCGGGATAAACATCAACTGGATCGTACGATGCCGACTGTGCTGGTCATGGGTGGCGGGCACGGTTTGATCGGCAAACAATTCAAATCCGTCATTCAATCGGAAGATCTGACTTCGCCGGTGCAGTTTATTTTCGTATGCGGACGCAATGAGAAGCTGAAGCAGAAATTAGAGGAGGAGTTCGGGGGTTCCAAAACCCGTCACCGGGTCGTCATTACAGGTTTCGTCGATCATATTCACGAGCTGATGGCGCTGTCCGATTTGATTGTAACCAAGCCTGGCGGGTTGACGGTATCCGAAGCGCTCGCGCTGGAGCTGCCGATGATGCTCTATAAACCGATTCCAGGCCAAGAGCAGGATAACGCCGCATTTTTAGTCGGCGTAGGCGCTGCGATTGAAGCGAGAAATGCTGCGGAGCTGAAAAGCCAGCTTCTTGAAGTGATCGCGAATCGGACGCTTCTCCATGAGTTGAAAAAGAATGCCAAATCCAATCAACTGAAGGAAGGCGCCCTGCATACGTTAACAGCCATTTTGGAAACAAAACACCATCACAGAAGAGAACTAGAAGGACTGCATGTATCATATGCTAATGTATGATCTGTTCGACTCTGCGCTGAAGCTGATCTAAGCGATCGGTAGGAAGGAGGCTCAACGATGAAGCATTTTGCATTTACCATCATGACCATCGGCGCGGTATATACGCTAGTTCCCTGGATCGTTACTCGCATGCTTGGCTTAGGCGTCTTCCGCAAGGGGGCGGAAGCAAGCGAGATTGCCTTGACTTTCGATGACGGTCCGAATCCGCTGTATACGCCCAAGCTATTGGATATGTTACAACGGTACAACGTCAAAGCAACCTTCTTTGTGCTGGGCGCCAAGGCCGAACAATATCCTGAACTGATTTTGCGCATGCATCGGGAAGGACATCAAATCGGCTTGCACAATTACTCGCATAAATCGAACTGGTTTATGATGCCATGGACGGTACGCAAGCAAATCGAACGTTCGGCCGCGCAGATCAAGTCCATTACCGGAGAGCAACCGACCTACTATCGCCCCCCTTGGGGCGTATTCAACATTTGCGATCTGCTGCTCAAAAGGCAGTACACCTTCGTCTTATGGTCGCTAATGGCCAAAGACTGGCGCAGTCGCGTGGGACGTACGCGGTTAAAATCAACGCTGCTGAGCTCCATTACGGATGGCTCCGTCGTGCTGCTCCATGACTGCGGGGAAACATGGGGGGCTAATCAGGATGCTCCGGCTCATATGTTGACCGCTCTGGAGGATGTACTGGCAGAATTGAGCCTAAGGGGTACGCGCTGCGTGCGAATCGATGAAATGGCCCGTCCTCTGGTGGAAACCGGCAGCGAGAAACCGTTGTCCATCCGCTCCTGAGTAGGAGCGTGTTTGTATTTCTATTGAGCATTTCGCGATTTTAGGCTATTATCCACTTTGTTTACGAATATCCAATCAAATTAAAAAGACAGGAGATCCCTCAGCTCACTGCTGACGGATTTCCTGTCTTTTTTTCCTACGGCTACAATTCTTCCATGTTGCATTAAAGAAGATCGCGGCTGTCGTCTTGTTAACCTTGAAGTCCCTGATGCACCGCGTCCAGAAGACGGTGCGTTCTGTCGCAGCCGTACTCCCAGAACATCATACCTGCCAGTCCTTGATTCTTCACATACTCGCATTTGCACTGAATCGATTTCTCGTCATCATAAGAGATGAGGCTGGATCCATTAAACAGGTACGGTGCGCAGGCTTCCTCATCCCAATAACGGGTATAACCGTTGTTATTGATATATTCAGCAGCAAGTTCGGTAAAATCAGGCCCGTATCCACCGGTGCTGCCCGCCATTTGATGAAGGCCATGATTGCGGTCCGGCACCTGGTTCCAGACGCGGGAATAGAATGCGGCGCCGATCACGATCTTTTCCTTCGGTACGCCTGCACGGATGAACATATTCACGGAAGCGTCAGTACTGATCCGGAACAGATCTCCGGTCGGCGTATACAAGTTCGTATGGTGTCCCGTAAGTACTTGAAAACCGCCGCGCATATCATAAGTCATTAATTGGACGAAATCCAGGTACTGCTGCGCCTGATCCATCTCCGTACCGTCTACGTAGTATTGGTCAGCTCCTGCCGCAATCGTAAGCAGATAATGGCGTCCATCCTGAGCGCCTTTCGCGTCCAGCTCTTCACGAATCGTCTTGAGAAGCAAAGTGAAATTTCTTTTATCATCCGGACTTGAGGCGATTTCCGCCTCCCCATAGCAAGGGTACTCCCAATCCAGGTCGATTCCGTCAAAAGGCTGTTCATTCAGTACCCGAACTGCCGAAGCAGCCATACGTTTTCTTCCTTCTTCCGTGGATGCCGCCTCTGAGAAACCGCCGGCACTCCAGCCCCCTACGGAGAGCAGCACGGTAAGCTCCGGATGTTCCCGCTTTATTTCACGGACAGCCTCCGCATGCTTCAAATGCTCGATCGTAATTTCATGATTCCGGACATGACCGAAGGCCACGTTCAAATGAGTTAATTTCAATAAGTCCTCCCGGGTCATCGTTGGAAGAACGGCATCAACGGCATAGCCTGCCAAAATATACGCTTTCGACATATCCTTTACTCCGATCCTTTAGATGACTTGTGTAAACCCGATAATGTTTGCAAAGCTTCCTTCCCGGCGCCAATCTTATACCCGGAGGATGTGTAACGGATTTGACCCTTTCTGTCCAGTACGTAGAGATGCGGGAATCCGGCTTCATGAGCAGGCGGTAAGGAATTATAGGTGGAATCCCGTACAAAAATAGTTCGTGACGGCAGCTTCGGATAATTAGCAGGATCAAATGAAGCGGTCCATTCCGAATCGCCAATCATTAGAACAATAGGAGCTCCCAGCTCGTCAAACGGCTCGGCCAGTTCACTCAACTCGCGGAACAGGTGCTTGGTCGGTTCCCGTTCAGGCTCGATCCATGCGGCTACGCCTCCTTCTGATCCAAGGAGGTCTCCCAGTTCGATGGAAGTTCCATCAAGCAGGGTCATAGAGCTGCTGCAGTCTAAAGTACCAAGCACAGGGATGTCCACCTTAATCTCACGATAAGTTAACGTAACATCTGTTTGTTCACCGGCACGTACAGTGAAGTATGTAAAGCGTACTCTTACCGTGCCATCCTTCAATCGGATGCCTGATGTTAGACGGTACGCTCCCGGTTCCACCTCGAACGGCTCGTCATAGACGTCGGTTTTACCATAAGGATAGACCAGCGTCTTGTACACGCCTTTTTCCAGGCGGGCGAAAGTGAAGTTTTCAGCATAGGAAGCAGCCGGAATGTCCTGCCCGGCCTCGGGATCCCGGAGCAACTGCAGCATTCCCCAAGCTGTGTTCTTCTGCTGCGCTGCAGAGGTTAGAGCGAAAACAGCGTCTTCCCAGCTGCCATTTTTCAAAAACTGCGGCTTCTGTTCGCTCGGATGCAGGCGTGCCGGAATACCCAGACTGCGGCATACAGCCACAAACAGAATATCCAGTGACACCGGGTCGCCCTTCTTCAGCCTATAAGTCCCTTTCGGATTTCCTTTTCCCTTCAGGTTGGGGAGGTCCTCCCAGATTCCGAAACCCTGCTCCAGTCTGCGGGCAAGCTCGGAAGGGTCCGATTTGAACGAAGCGGATTCCTCAGAGGTAAAAGCATCATGGAAAAATTGTCTGTATGGCACAATCATTTCATATTGAACCCGCGGACAAAGAATATATTCGACGAATGTAGCTTCATCGAAATCTCCGCGCTGTGCAAGAGCGCCAATCAGATGGTCGTCCAGCGTAGGACGGAACGTATCGGTCAAATCTTTTTCGTTCAGAGTCTCCAGCAGCCGCAGCGGCCACTCGCCATATTCACCGGAGCGTTCCTGAAGGAAATCTACGATTTCCTTGCTGTTGCCGCGTGCTTTCTGCAGCACATCCCATACCCGATCCTGCGGAAGTCCCGCTGCCCGGGCTAGCCTGAACGCCTCTTCTTCGCTGAGAAATGTATGCTCATATCCGGTCCGGATTTTCGTCCCTTCTTCAAGACGGCTGTTATGACGACTAATCTTCTCATCAGAAAGCGCCTCTGCAGCAGCTCCTTCGCGTTCCGGGGGAGGGACCATATCGAAATCCGCCGTTCCAACCGGCTGCTCCACAGCGTCAAGCACGAGCTCGAAGCGGTCGCTCTCCGTTGTTTTCATTTCACTCCACTTGCCGTCCTTCACGGCACGAATCACCAGATCGCCGAATCCGGTCTTAAATGAGGTCTCTCCCTGGTCATTCGTCCTCAGTATAGCGATCGGATACAGTTCAGCAGAATTATACAGCTCGAAGCGGACATCAGCACCACAGACCGGTATGCCTTGTTCGTCCTTTACTGTGACTGTGATCGTGCGAGTCGCCGCATAATCCTCCAATAGGTTGATCTCCGTAAACCATTCGTCCGTTAGGGTAATATCTTCAGGTCCCGGATAATCCGCAAAAATGCGTGTGTTGATCAGCATGGCCCGCCGGGCAGGGGGAGAGAACCATCCTTGGTTGAGAACCGCTTCCGGTTCGCATGCGCCGATATAATACCACTGGCCGTCAGCCCATGCTTCTACCCATGCGTGGTTAGAGTCGCAATGGGCCCAGCGCGGCGTGTACACCTGGCGGGCGGGAATGCCGATGCTGCGGAGCGCTGCTACCGCCAGCGTGGATTCCTCGCCGCAGCGCCCCCGCGCGTTCCGGATCATCCCGAGCGGCGACATCGTCCGCAGATCGCTTCCAATGTACGTGGCCTTCTCATGGCACCAGTAGTTTGTTTCCAGAATGGCATCTGCCATGGAGAGGTTCGCTGTCCGGTCTGCCAATTCATTATAGAGAATGCCCCGGGAATCCTCTATATTTTCTGTATTCACCCGGTATGGCAGCACGAAATGGAGGAAGAGGTGGTCAGGTACACGATCTCCCCAAGGCACCCGTTTGCGGATTTCCAGCGTCTGGCGGACATGGCTTAAAAACAACGATCCGCTGTAATCCGCCAAGTCATTCACCGGCATGTATGCAAATAAGTACTTTAAGGCCCAGGTTTCTTCCTCGGTAAGCTCCTCTCCGAAAATATCGAACAGTTCATGTTTGCGGGCCTCGGCGAGGATCATCTTCTCGCGGAATTTCCGGTCGATCTGCTCCAATGTTTGTTGATCCAGTGAGAATACTGAATTCTGTATGGTCACTTTGTTTCACTCCTTCCATAGCTTTCCGTCTTCGCGTATACAGAACACGGCTTTACCGTCCGATGACGGAGCAGTAATCTGAAACAGACTACGGGTTGTCTCGATGATAGGGTCGATACTCCACGAATCAGCACCCATGAGGAGTTTGACATCCAGCGTAAATTCGCCATGGGCTTCAAAATAATTGCGCTCCCGGTAATAGAGCCTGCGCAGCTCCCATTTGATGCGTTCATCCGGCGGAAGCTCAAACGACTGCGGCCCGTCACCGTCTGCAAATACGACGTAGCCCCACAACTCCGGATAATGCATATTGATGATGCCCATCGGCGACCAAACCCAGTTATCCTCCGGATAGGGCTTGCCCGTTTCCGGATTCAGCACTTTGCGGTATTCGCCGTCTTGAACCTCCGTCTGCCACTCGACACGGGAGAAATTAACGCGCCAGAACTCGCCTGGCGCAGGCGGACGGCTTCCGGCAGCACATTCCCGCAAGCTGGCCCAAGGCATCGCCACCTCAACGCTCCACTTCCGGTTGTCGGAACCAGGACGATTCAGCTGGCCGTCGATATGCACGGCTGTTCGCAGGCCGCTGATATCCCAGCCATTCACCGGAGGACCGCCGTCGCGGTAAGGCTTGACCAGCAGCAGATCCCACACTGTATTCAGCGCATTGATTTCAAACTCGTAATACTGATGGGTATCTCCGTCCGGGTCGATGAAAATTTCAAAATCATTATCGTAGAAAATGACTGAATCACGCTCCGTCAGCGTCGCCCAAATCTGATCCTCGATCAGCTCCGCCGCGAAATAGAAGTAGTCATCGTCCCACAGCATTTTTACCCGGGTCTGTTTCGCGGGCTTGGGACGCAGATCGCCTTCGATATCGACGAAATCATTCGTCCAATCCGCAGCCGCCCAGAATGCTTTGTCCACGCGGCCGTCCAGGGTGAGCGGACCTTGGGCGCGACGGCATATGTAATGTTTGGGAGCATATTCAATCTGTGGCTCCGGCACTCCGCTTCCGTACATGCGATTTCCTCCGTTTCGTATCTATCCCTTTGACGGCTAGTTATGGGTGACAACGGCTCCTGAGCCGCCGTACATTTCCAGTTCATCGTCGAATTCCAGCTTCAGGACCGTTACCTGCTCATGCGTATCCTCAGGAGTCATTTGAATCCATGTCGTTCCCGGAATATTGAACCAAGGAACGCCACCATGGATTTCATGAGAAAGCTCTTTGCCCGAATGAAGAACGGTAATCTTTTTAATCGGGTTGCAAAGTCCTTTCAGGCATACATTTTCTTTGGGATCGTCATATACAAAAAGGTACAATGTCTTTCTGTCCTTGGAAATCGTGCTGCCCCCAAGATAATAGCGGGTCATGATGCCTTCATCCGTTCCAAAAACCGCTTCTTCATGGGTCCGGATCCATTCGCCCAGCCCGAGCAGAATATCCTCCTGCCGTTGATCGATCGTTCCGTCTTCCCGAGGGCCGATATCGAGCAGCATGTTGCCGCCCATAGAGATACAGTCACAGAACATCCGGATAATCTGGTTTAGTGATTTGTATTTGTCATCCGTCGGCACATAACCCCATGAGGAGTTGATCGTGGTACAAAATTCCCATGGGCCATCCGGTCTTGTGATCGGAATCCCTTGCTCCGGAGTTTTATAATCTCCATGGCCCTGCAGCCGTGAATTGATGATGATATCCGGATTAAAGGACTGAAGGTAATGCTTGAATTCAGGTAAATTCCATTGCTCGGCGCTCCGTTCCCAGTCGCCATCGAACCACAGGAGGTCCACCTTGCCATAGCCCGTAAGGATTTCGCGCAGTTGATTATTGTTGAAGTCAAGGAATTTCTGCCATTTTGCTTGATTCTGAATGCCATCCGTTGGACCGGAGTGCGGGTTGACCTTGCTGAGATCCTCAGGGACCTTGCCGCCTTCGTATACGCTCGGATAATCGGGATGCGACCAGTCGATCAACGAATAGTACATACCGAGACGAAGACCTCTTTTCGTAATGGCTTCCGCATATTCCTTGATGATGTCCTTGTTCGCCGGCGTCTTTTTCACAACATTCAAGTCGCTGAACTGCGTGTCCCAAAGGGCTACACCGTCGTGATGCTTTGTCGTCAGTACCGCGTATTTAGCGCCTGATTTTTCAATCAGTTCGGCCCAACGATCCGCATCGAATTTCGACGCCGTAAAGCCGTCCAGCTGTTTCATATAATCTTTATAGGAGATTCTCCCGTTATAGAACGACCATGATTCGGCAATCCCGTTGACAGCATAGATACCATAGTGGATAAAAATTCCCAGTTTTGCGTCCTCAAACCATTTTTGCATGTCGCATCGCACCTTTCCGGGTGTATTCGTTGAGTCAATTGCATATTTGGTGGATAAGAGTCTTTTGGAACTTCTATATTCACAGTTTTGAATGAGATGAATGAGCAGTAGTCTTTTGGGACTCTTATCCACTAATCTATTTCATCCGGAATACATGTGCGATTGGAGCCAATCCCTGACGTTCCTTGTCCGGAAGACGGATAGCAACTCCGCTCTCGGTAAGGCGGTATTCAAGCATCTCCTGACCGCCAACCAAATCTATACGGCTGAAATCCGCTTGGATCGGCAGGTGAAGCTCCTCCGGAACGGCCTCATTCTCCGCCTTGTACAGGTAGAAGGCATACGTTGTACCTTCTTTTTGGGTGAAGTGGACATGACCTGCGGAATACGGCTCGCAAATGCGCGTTCCATAGATGGCCTCGCCATGAACTTGCAGCCACGCCCCCATGCCTTTGATCCGGGAAATGGCCGTCTTGGATATTCGCCCGTCCGGCTGCGGTCCCACATTGAGAGCCAGATTGCCGCCTTTAGCGACAATTTCAACGAGCAAATGAATCAGCTGTCGTACCGACTTATAATTGTCTTCATAACGGAAAGAGAACGCCGATCCCATCGTAATGCAGCTCTCCCATGGCACATGAAGTGCGCGATCGGGCAGCGTCTGCTCCGGTGTGATCAAATTCTCGTAAGGGCCGCCGACCGTGCGGTCCGCCGAGAGAAGCCAAGGCTGAATTTGACGGGCCTTTTCCACGACTTCACCCAGTCTGATGTTCTGATCCCGGTAGTCGTTGACCCATCCGGCATCAAGCCACAGTACATCGATCCGGCCGTAATTCGTCATCAGCTCCATAATCTGCTCGTGAGTAAACTGTACGAAGTGCTCCCACAGCCAGGGATACGTTTTCGGATCATAAGTCGGTCCCCGCGACGTGAAGGTTCCAGGCTGCATCCCCGGTGCCCAGTAGTAAGGTGTGTGCCAATCGGCTTTGGAGAAGTAGGCGGAAATACCAAGGCCCTTCGCGCGAAAAGCATGGAACAGCTGCTTCGTGATATCCGCATACTTATGCGTATGGAACGGGCAATCCGGCCCCGTGATGCGGTAATCGGTCGTATGGGTATCCCACATACAGAAGCCGTCATGATGTTTGGTTGTAAAATTCAAATATTTGAAACCGTTCTCGGCAGCGAGCTCGGCCCATAAGTCAGGCTGAAAGCGGAGGGGGTTGAACGTCTTGTTTAAGGCAAAATACTGACGTTTAAGCTCTTCCGCATCAATATCCCAATCGATCTCGTTGCGCGACCATTCCTCATCCTTATCGCTTAGCGCCCATGATTCAACGAGGCCGAGCTGAGAATACGGTCCCCAATGCATCATCAGACCCAGCTTCTGGTCTTTGAACCATTCCAGGCGCTCAAGCAGAAGCGGATCCTCCGGCTTCACCCAATTCTCTTCGCTGCTGTAATTGTGTACGCCTTGTTCAACTACCTGCTCTTTATTCTCACTCATCGTATACCTCCAATACTTGAATTCTACGACTTTGTTCTCTACAAACTTCGACTTCCTCATTTCTACCTCTATGTCCAAAAGAGCGATTTGTTGGTATCATTGAAAGGAAACAGACGAAATGGCGTTAACAGGGGGGGCAGAATCATTGAAACAGAGTTACTTTAAATCCAAACTATTTTTAAAATATATCTGGTCCTACTTGTTCATCTTGTTAATCCCTTTAATTCTCATGACCATTTTCATTTATGAAAACGCAGTCACGAATCTCCGTTCCGAAATCGAACATTCACGGCTCGACCAATTAACGCAGACGAAAGTCATTATTGACGGGCGAATGAAGGAACTCAGCGAAATTGCCACCCGCATTTCCTACGATAAAAGGCTGACGCCTTACTGGGTTCATGATCCGATTACAAGCGGTGAAGCGATCCAGGCATTGGATCAATACAAAGCGACAAGCTCGATCATTAAAGAAATATTTTTGTATTTTCATAAGGACGAGAAGATCTACTCCAGTAAAGGTCTCAACGACTTTGAAGTGTTTGCGAGCAACTTCAGCTTTCAAAACTGGAATAAAAATGAGCTGTTTCAAGACTTGAACAATGCCAAATATCCCATGATGCGCCCGGCCGATACCGTCAGTAACTCTTCTGACCTCAAGGAAACGGTGCTGGCCTACTTGATTCCAATAACGCCGAATAGTCCTAATCCGCATGGAACGGTCATGTACCTGATCCGGGAATCCGAGATAACCAGCCTTATTGAATCGATACTGGGAAAATATCAGGGTCTGACTTACATTCTTGACAATGAAGGCCGTATCCTCGTGGACAACCGTCAAAGCGAAGTGCTATCCGATGCGGAGGCGAAATCTCTGATGGTTCTTTCCCCGGGCATTCACGACAAGGAAATCAACGGCAAAGCGCATTCCATCGTATCTGTCAAGTCGGAAAATAACGGCTGGACGTATGTGACGGTTATGCCTAGCTCACAATTTTTCAGCAGCGTACTTCATGTACGCAGCTTCGTCATCATGCTGTTTATCATCACGGTGCTTGTCGGAACCGCCATTGCGCTCTTGCTGGCTAGAATGCAGTATCAGCCAATATCGACGCTGGTGGAATTCGCCGCCTCCAAATCGGATGCTAAGCGCCCGCAAGGCGGAACCTCCTTCTCCGGCAACGAGCTTGAACGAATCCGGACCGCTCTGCAAGCATACAGTTCGCGCATAGACCTTCAGGAGCCGTTTGCCCGTAATCATTTTCTATCTATGCTGCTTAAGTATGGAAACGTCCAAAGTCTGTCTCCTGAACTGCAGGAAGCCTTCGATCTTCATTTCGACCGCTCCCATCACTTCGTCATGGTGATCGGCTCAGACCGAACGGACGATTCCCGGAATGACATAAAGGGGCGCAAGGAAATGGTTAAGCTGCTTACCCAGATCGAATTCCCTGAACTGGATGCTCGCGGTTACGGCGTAGAGCTTCCACAACTGGATCAGCTGGGGCTCATTATCAGCTTTAATCTGAATGCTCAGACCGAGGAGTTCACCCATGTCTGCCAGATAGTCGAAGCCGTGCGCGGCAACTTACTCGAAATTCTTGACGCGATGCCAATGATCGGTGTCGGTACCTGCTATTCAAGCCCGGATCAGCTGAACCAATCCTTTATTGAAGCCTGTTCGGCGTTCGAACATCGGGCAAGCCCGGGTCATGGGACCGTCACTTATTTTGAAAAGCTTTCTTATACGTCCGATCAAGCGGTGTGGATCCCGAACAACACCTTGATGAAGCTCTCCCAGAGTTTGAAGCAGGGCAGTTATGATGTCGCAGCCCAGATTATCAGCTCGGGGATCGAGAGCTTGCAAAGGGCGGAGTTATCTGCTTTGCTCACGCGCTGCGTTGGCATGGACTTACTGAATGCGATGCTGAAAACCGCCCATGAGCTCGGCATTCACAGCATCATGCAGGAAGTTTCCCCGAATATGATGTATAGCAATTCCTTGGACGAACTGGATCGAAGCCTTTTGAACCTCGCCTCCCGGATCTGCAATCAGGTGGAGCGGAATAGTCAGAAGGAAGAACAGTCTTTGATAGATCAAATCGTGACCTATATTGATGGTCATTACACAGACCATATGCTGAGTCTGGAAACCGTCGCTTTTGAGTTCAGCATTTCACCTTCGCATGTAAGCCGTTCATTCAAGGAGAAAATGGGGCAGAATTTCATCCAGTACATCTGGCAAAAAAGACTCGATGCGGTCATGCACCAGCTGAGAACGACAAGCGATCCGCTCAAGGACATCATTCTTCGTATCGGTTACCAGGACACGCCCAACTTCACAAGGAAATTCAAGAAGGAAACCGGTTATACCCCGGGTCAATACCGTAAGATGTTTTCAGAGAACGGTCAGGCCCTGTCTGAAGCCGATCCGGATGACGAATAATGACAGCAGCCAACCCCCGGTCACGAATGACCGGGATATGTTGGCTTCTTTGCATTTCATACATGAATGGGTTTATTTGCCGGAGTTTTTCCAGCGGTCGTACGCGCCTTGATAAAGTGCGGCGATACGGTCACCACCCATTTTTTTGATTTGTGCAATATATTTGTCCCAATTGGAGAGTGGCTCCTGCCCGGTGACAAATTTCGCTTCCATCTGCTGTACGTACGTATTCAGGTCGGACATCAGGGTGGTCGCTTGGGTTTGCTCTTCATTGGACAAGTATACGCTAGGGAACGGAGCTTTTCCGATTGGTGCAAGTTTCTCGGCAGTTTCCTTGTCGATCCATCTGTCAAAATCACTCTTAAGTCCTTTAGACAGCTCGGCAGAGTTCATGCCAGGCGTAAGAATGCCGTAATTCGGAGTAAGTGTTCCGCGGAATTCTTCGCGGTCTTTACCGCCTGGAACCGGTAACCATTCTTTCTCATGCGTATCCTTATTCTTGTATTTCCAAAGCAAATTCTCAGGACCTTGTGCAAACAGCGTTGCTCCTTCGTAACCGTACTGGAAGTCGATCCAGCGCATCGTAGCTTCCGGTGCAGGGTTTTTGCTGGAAATGGCAAAGGTTCCTTGTGTGGATATGCCCGGATGTTTGCCGTATACCGGGGAACCAGGTATTTCACTCTTCACCGGAGTCATGAGCGGATTAGCGTCGCTAGGCTCACCTCCGAGTGTGAAGTAAGGGTAGTAATCGTTGAACAGAGCGATCTGGTTGTTTTGACCCTTCGCTTTTTTCTGTTCAGGCGTTTGGGAGAAGGTCTCATGATCGAGCAGATCGTCCTTCCAGAGACGGTTCATAAAGGTCAAATATCCTTTATAGCCCTCTTCCTGAGGTGTATAGTGAACCTTTCCGTCCTTGTCGACATAAATTTGTTCATCATAAATGCCCCAGAAACCGAGGAAGTACATGCGCAGATCATCCAGTTTGACGGAAGTCAAAGGAATCTCGTCCTTTTTGCCGTTCCCGTTCGGATCTTCGTCTTTAACGCGCTTCAGATACGCATACAGCTCATCGGTCGTCTTAGGCAGATCCGTCATATGGAGAGCTTTTAAAAACTTGCCGTTATACCACATCGGGCTGCGGTACCATACCGCTGAGAGATCGATATTCGGAAGTGCATAGATGTGGCCGTCTGGCGTTGTAAACGACTTGCGGAGATCCGGATGCTCGTCAAAAATTTTCTTGAGGTTAGGCGCATAGCCGCCATCGATATATTTTTCGAGCGGGATCAGCACGCCTTTGCTCCCGTAATTGACTTGCTCAGACCTCTTGAGATCCGCTGCATAGAACACATCGGGCAAATCTCCGCTTGCGAAGACCAAATTTTTCTTCGTCTCAAAGCTGTCGATCGGCGAAAGCTGATACGTAAACTTGATTCCCGTCTTTTTCTCGAGTTCTTGAAGCACAGGCATCTTGTTCCAGTCCGCCACACCGGCATCCTGTGACATTAACGTAAGCGTAAGCGGTTTATCTACGATGGGGAATCCGTCTTTTTTAGCACCCTCTACGCTAGCTGCTCCCGAAGCCCCTGAAGCTGAAGTTGGAGTTGGCGTACTTTCGCCTCCTTTGGATGAACTGCAGGCTGCAAGCAGCGATCCGGATACGGTGAGGCAAAGTAAAATGGATGATGCCTTGTGAAACTTTTTCATGACCAAACAACTCCCTTTTCTTAGTTTGAATTATGGGAAGATCAGCCCTTTACAGAACCAATCATAACACCCTGAACAAAATAACGCTGAAGGAACGGATAAATCGCAATGACCGGAATGGTCGCCACAATGATGACGGCGTATTTGACGAGAGCGGCGATTTCCGCCTTACTGTTCATTGCAGCAGCCGTGGAAGCAGTGATGGCGCCTCCGCCCTGAGCGGCCATTTCCTGCAGAACCAGGATTTGGCGCAGGACCAGCTGCAGCGGGTATTTGGCAGCATCATTCAAATAAATAAGAGCCGAGAAGTAACTGTTCCAGTTGCCAACGCCATAGAACAGGGCCATTACCGCAATAATCGGCATCGACAGCGGGAGAATAATTTTGATAAACAGCCGCATATTGGTACAGCCGTCGATTTGAGCCGCCTCATGCATTTCTTTCGGAATGGCGCTCTGGAAGAAGGTGCGCGATACGATAATGTTCCAGATCGATGCGGCCGACGGAATGACGATCGCCCAGATTGTATTGATCATGCCGAGCTGCTTGATGAGCAGGTAGGTCGGTACAAGACCACCGCCAAAGAACATCGTCACCATGAACATGCCCATAAAGAAGTTACGCCCGATAAAATCCTTACGGCTGAGGGCATACGCGGCCGGCAGCGTAACCACCAAGTTAATGGCGGTTCCGACGACCGTATAGAGGATCGTGTTCCCATACCCGGTCCAAATGCTCGTATTCGCGAACACTCTCTTGTAACCGTCAAAGGTAATTCCTTTCGGCCACAGCCACATGGCGCCTGATCCGACGGCTTTCGGATCGCTGATGGATGCGCTGACCATATACACCAACGGATAGAACACGATGATAAAAGCCAGAAATACGTAAATGTAATTACAAATCAGAAATACTTTGTCTCGCCCGGTTTCATTTACACCCGATAGCATTGCAGGTTCCCTCCTACCACAAACTGTTCTCGCTCGTACGTCGGACGACCTGATTCACGATAACCAGCAGCACCGCATTGATCACGGAGTTAAACAAGCCGATTGCTGTCGAGAAACTGTACTGGGCATCCACAAGCCCTGAGCGGTATACGAACGTCGAAATGACGTCTGACGATCCCATATTGAGCGGGTTTTGGAGCAGCAAGATCTTCTCGAATCCAACCCCGAATAGACTCCCCATATTCAAAATGAGCAGAACGGTCATTGTTGGAACGAGCGTCGGGATGTTAATGTGGCGGACGCGCTGGAACCTCGAGGCTCCGTCAATGATCGCGGCCTCATGAAGACCGGGATCCACACCTGAGAGCGCTGCCAAATAAATGATGGTACCCCAACCTGCGCTCTGCCACACTTCCGAGAAAACGTACATCGTTTTAAACCATTTCGGGTCGGTCAAAAAGTCAGGGGCGCTGAATCCGAGCCCTTGAATCATATGAGTGACAATCCCCGTAGAGGGGGAGAGGAAGGTAATAATCATACCCGCCATGACGACCATCGAAATAAAATGAGGCGCATAGGTGACCGTCTGGCTCATTTTTTTAAAGAAACCGTTCCGTACTTCATTGAAGGCTAATGCCAGAATGATCGGAATCGGAAATCCGATAACCAGAGAGTATAAGCTGATGCTTAGCGTGTTCCATATAAGATCCCAAAAATAATAGGAATGAAAGAACCGTACAAAATGGTCGAATCCGACCCAAGGGCTTCCCATAAACCCCTTTGTTGGAATAAAGTTTTTAAACGCAATTTGAATGCCGTACATCGGTCCGTAAGAGAAGATAAGAAAGTAGAAAAATGCGGGTGCGATGAAAAGATACAGTTCCCAGTTGTGAACGATTTTCTTCCACACACTTTTATTTCTCGTTCCCGGCTTCAACATTGGACTGACCGCAAGGGCAGTTTTTGTATCCTGCATAGGATCGCTCCTTCCTGATTTAATATTGTTAATCCAGCCCTCGATGACTCAGCATTCTGGGTTTGCTAGCGCTTACATATTACGATAGACGGATGTACCAAACTTCGTAAATATGTCATTTTGTGAATCCCATGAAAGCGCATAACATCAAGGCCTACAGCCTAATGACAAACATCTATGACAAGCGGACAATGTGTTGTTTTTGATCGATTTGAAATGGTTTTCATCGAGTGTCAATATTGACCAATATCCAGATCATCGCTGGAATATCTAACATTTTCGATGTGTTAAAACGAATGACTATAATGACACAGTAAAGGTGATAATTTAGTTGTATTTACTTAGTTGATAAAAAAATGTTTATTAATAACTTAAAATAAGTTATACTCAATGAGTAAATAAAAACATAACAGAAGGGAAGTTTTCGAAACATGGCAACTGTACTCTATATCACAGCTCATCCCCATGACCATCAAACTTCGTTTAGTATGGCAGTAGGGAAAGAATTTATTGAAACCTACCGCGAAGCAAATCCGGCTGATGAAGTCATTAATCTGGATTTGTACCAAATGAACATACCTCATATCGATGCTGACGTATTCAGCGGATGGGGAAAATTACGCTCAGGATCTTCTTTTGATCAGCTCTCTGACGCTGAAAAATCAAAAGTAAGCCGCCTAAACGAGATCGTTGAACAATATGTGGCTGCTGATAAATATGTTTTTGTTTCCCCAATGTGGAATTTTTCTTTCCCACCGGTTCTAAAAGCGTATATTGATGCAGTTTGTATTGCAGGGAAATCTTTTAAATATACCGAAAATGGTCCAGTTGGTTTATTAACTGATAAAAAAGCCATTCATATTCAAGCAAGTGGTGGCATCTACTCTGAGGGTCCTGCCGCTGATTTCGAAAATGGTTTTAGTTACCTGAAGAAAATCATGCAATTCCATGGAGTTCCATCTTTCGAAGGCATATTTGTAGAAGGAATGGGAGCTATGCCAGACAAAGCCCAATCGATTAAAGAAAAAGCAATCGCACAATCGCAAGAGGTTGCTAAGCGTTTTTAATCAGATTTTTTAAATCCTAAGCGTAGAACAACAAACAGCAAGTGCACGGCTGGAGAGATGTTTTTCATCGTAACAGACATGTGGGGACGTTGAATTCGTGTGTCTAACGATATTTTTCACCTTTACAGTCGAGAAGTTGGCGGATTGACAAAGACATGTTCATATAAAGAGGCTCGTAACTGAACTGTTGCGGGCCTTTTTATAATTTTGAAATATTGGAGGGAAATCCGAATTCAAGAGCACTTTCCAATTAGTAACAATGATTAAAGACAATTGACTTTAATTGATTTAAGGTGTATATTTATCTTAAATTAAAGATACTTAATTTAGAGATATAAGTTATTATAAAATCTAATTTAGGAGGTTGTTCTATATGCAACCACGGGTGTACACACCTGCCATGCAGGGAATAGGCGAGTTTGACGGAGGGAAAATCAAAGAACAGAAGCCGATTGGCTTTCCAGGCGAAGGCTCGGTTATCAAGCGAGTGGGCCCCTTATTTTATTGGGCATGGGCCACTTCAAGCGCCGAGGCCATGATCGGCCTGCATCCTCATCAAGGATTTGAGATTATGACTTATGTAGTAAATGGCAGTGCATTCCACGGGGATACCTTGGGTACGAACAGCACAGTGGGTGCAGGCGGGGTGCAGGTCATGCAAACAGGCTCTGGTGTGAGTCATCAAGAAAAGCTAAGTGCCAATGCGGAGCTTTTTCAAATTTGGTTTGAGCCTGAATTAACGGAAGCAATGAAGAGAAAGCCGACGTATCACCAGTATGAGCATGAAGATTTCCCGCAAGAAAGCGATGAGGCAGGCTATAGTGTGAAAACGATTATTGGTACGGATGCTCCCATTCGATTGGTTGCAGATGTTGAAATGTGGGATGTTGAAATAAATAATGGCGCCCATTATCAACATAAGGTAGCTGCGGGCTACACTTTAACGGCTTTAGTCATTCGTGGTCAGGGAACTTGGGTTGAGTCAGGTTCATCGAAGCAGCCGGTACAGTTTCATCATAAAGATTTCATTATTGCAGCTGCTGAATCAGAGACATCAGTAGAATTTACGAACTCAAATGAAAACAAAATGCGACTGATCCTCATCAAAGTTCCAACAACGGTGAGTTATCCGCTCTATCGTAAAAGATAATGAGGCAAAATATCGGCTCAAGTCTCGTATAGAGAAGGTGAAAAATGGTATAGTTTAAAAAAAGAAAGCACACGAAGGAGAAACTATAATGCGTTTTGGCATAATCGGAACCAATTGGATTACAGAAACATTTATCGATGCGGCTCGGGAAACCGGCGAGTTCACACTGACAGCAGTTTATTCCCGCACAGAGGATAAAGCGCAAGATTTTGCGCAAAAATATGATATACCATACCGGTATACGGATTTGGAAACATTCGCTAGAAGCGGGGAATTCGATGCTGTGTATATCGCCAGTCCCAATTCTCTTCACGTTGAGCAAGCGATTCTTTGCATGAATCACGGCAAGCATGTGCTTTGTGAGAAACCTGCCGCGTCCAATGCTAATGAGCTTGCAGCGATGATTGCGACAGCCCGGGAGAACAAAGTCATCTTCATGGAAGCATTGAAGACGACTTTGCTCCCTAATTTCCAAGCCATTCAGGATAACTTGCATAAACTGGGGCCTATCCGTCGTTACTTTGCAAGCTATTGCCAATATTCCTCGCGATATGATGCGTATAAGCAAGGGACGGTGCTCAATGCGTTTAATCCCGCTTTTTCCAATGGTTCCTTGATGGATCTTGGCATTTATTGCATTTACCCTCTAGCCGTATTGTTTGGTAAGCCTGAGCGTATTCAAGCGAGCGCAATCCTTCTGGAATCCGGTGTAGACGGGGAAGGGAGCCTGCTTTTAGGCTACAAGGAGATGGATGCGGTCATCATGCATTCGAAAATTACCAGCTCCTATGCCCCTACAGAGATTCAAGGGGAAAACGGGACGATGGTCATCGATAAAATCAACGAGCCTGAGCATGTGGAAATCCGTTATCGCAACGGAGTTGTAGAGAATTTAACACGAGATCAATCCCGCAAAAACATGGTTTACGAGGCAGCGGAATTCATTCGTTTGATCAAGAACGGAGAATTGGAATCCAGCACGAACTCCCACGCAACTTCCTTAGTAGCTGCAGAAATTATGACTGAGGCCCGACGACAAGTGGGATTAGTGTTTCCTGCGGATAACTAATATCTTTGAAATTAATTAGCCCATAGCCCACCGCTATGGGTTTTTCGACATGGCATACCTAGCTCGAAAATAGAGTGATGATCTGTTGGGAAAAGGAGATCCGGTACCGCTAGCTCCAATTATGGAACGTTTGTTCGTTGTTAGAGTCACGCGAGACATATGAACCGAGCTAATTACTCAAGAATGAGAGGATAAAGAACAAAGACTATAAGTAACGAACAAAGGAGTCAATTTCATAATTAATTTACGATTTCCCCACAATGCGTAATCTTGAAAAAGATAATTATCAATACTCCTGCTAATTTTTCACAATTCGGAATGACGATTTATCCACGGATTTGTCGAGTGGCAAGTCTTTTTTTTGGCTCTGTTAAACTTTGTTGTTGATTTCATTGAAGTAATGGGCAGTTTTATGAAGTAATTCGCTTTCAATAACACTATTCCCCGGAACTCCCATCTCAAGCAAAGTGGCCTCGAAAAACTATAGGCAAAAACGTAAGTTTCCAACACCGATCCTTAATCCTCTTCTCCTTGCTGAGAAATCTGTAAAGGACTGTATTGTAACAATCGAGTCAAGTATAACGCAATCTCCCGGGGGCTGATCGTCATCCCAGTCTCGAACCAATACTGTATGATTCCCGAATGTGCGGCGGCCATATAGGCAATATAGAAATCTTGCTGAACAAGTGACGACCTTTCGGGTTGTTGCTTCGGCAAATCCTCATACATGTGAGTCCGTATCAAGGAGCTTAATCTCGTGGTGAAGGTGGGCGATCCTTTAAACAATATCTTAAAAATTCGCGCATTTTCGTTCAAGTAGTTTAAAGCATTCATGAGCACGGGAATGGGTTCGTGCTGAGAGTCGTGACCCAGCAAATTTGCGGGGTTTGTACTTCCAGTGACCTGCAGCAATCCCTGGATCGTTTCTGTTTCAAACTTTTCGAGCAGATCGAAGATATCGCGGTAATGCAGATAAAACGTCCCGCGATTGAGCATTGCCCGCTGAGTTAAATCCCTAACTGTAATGTGCTCGAATCCCTTCTCTTCAATTAATTGCAGTAGAGTATCTTCAATGAGCTTCTTGGTTCGAAGAATACGAAGATCCGTAGGCTTATTCACTATTCTAATCACCTTCATTAAAATTTCTGAAAAGTTAATCAACAAAAATAGAATTATGCCTGTTATAAAACATTTTCAGTAAATTTGATTATTGTGGTGCTCAATTAGGTTAATTATAATTAACACATGTACATATAGTCAACTCTTGTTGATTATATTGACAATAAAAATATAGGAATGAGGGATGCGGTTTTGATTGTAATTTTTAAACGACAGGTGCAAGTGTTAACTGAAATCGTTAATTGATTCCCTGGTGGTCGAGTTCTTGGAATTTTCATGCTGGTTTGGACATTATTTTAAAGGAGAGAATAGATATGTTAGCTATAACTAAGTTTGATATGGAATCAGCAGAACAGTTTAGTCGTGAATTTGAAAGGACGTTCTACGCAGCTGACTATAAAGCAATGGCTTCCGTCTATACGGCAGATGCCAAGCTCTTAATTGAAGATGGGGAAATCATCCAAGGGCGACATGCTATCGAGAATTTCTGGAAAACCGCATGTGAACGAGCAAATGCTGTACACATGAAGCGTACCATTCGAGATGAGGAAATGGAGAGTTCCGGGGATCTGGGATATAAGCGCACCACAGTCACTTTGGGGATTCCAACAAAAGAAGGGAAACCAGTCATTCACGTTATTAAGTCCATTACGGTCTGGAAGCGTGAAGTAGATGGTATTTGGCGCATTGCCCAGGATATATCCAACCGCAATGCTCCACTTGACGTTGGTCAACTCGCTTATGGCGTTGCTGTTGTGGATTAATCAATAAAGAATTAATTTCCGATTGTTAAGGCGTTGTTACACGACGGATACGATAGTTGAACGAAAATACGAATTGCCACTCGATAGAGTGGCTTTTTCTTTAGATGTAAAATCAACAGCGAAATTTAACAGAGCCTTTTTTTTAGGTGAGAAAGTAACAATTAAAAATACTCCGTGTGGCTCGCTCTTCCGCAGATTCGAATGCACATCATGCAACCATCGGCCACTTTCAAAGAAATGAGGGGGGAACCTTCGGGTCACCCGTTTGACAAAGAACAAAGGTCGTTATTAGTGAACAAGTTTGACGCTAAATTTCGGAGAAATAGCCATTTCGGGGCTCGAAAGAACAAAAGTCCATAAACAACGAACAATCTTCGCTAATTATGGAATTTTATTCGTTCGAAGCCTGATTGGTGGTCATTTACCCACCCAATGCGTCAAAATGTTCTCTATTTAGCGACCCTGGTTCTTTCCAGGATGGGTAAGCGGGAACTGTAGACATATAAGGCATTACCGACTGTTTAGGCATTTCATTCTTCTCTACTCAAGCTTTTGCGGTCATTCCGGACAAATAGATTGATGATATTAATCCAAAAATCGGCATCTTGCACAGCTCCCTTTGTTTCCTATCCAGTTACAAAACGCCTCTCTATCGGGGAGGTAAGTCATTTTCCAGTGACGGAAAAACCTTATCTAGCAAGGCTTATAAATTATGAAATTGACTCCGTGCTTCGTTATTCAAACCATGAGCAACGCGATCGTGGCAACGCCGCTATTCCGGATTCGTAATTCGTCGTAGGGTAGGCTCAGACAGCCCCATAACAAAAAAACATGTCAAAAGTATGTCATTTTGGCCCTAAAAAAATATAAATTTATTACCAACGAACTACCCCCACATAGCGACTTAGTTCCTTCGAATCATAATCTAGTGAAAGAACAATAACAAAAAAAAGGATGATGAAACGATGAAAAAAATGCTCGTTATCGCAACTGCAATTTCCGCTTTAACTTTATCTGCAGTGCCTGCCTTCGCCGCCCAGAACAATGGCGATATTACGGTTAAGGGCAACCGCAACAACATCGAGATGAAGAACAGCACGGAGATTAACAATGTGAATATCAATTTGGATGACATTAAAGGACATTGGGCCGAAAAATTCATAAAAAATCTTGTGGCGAAGGGAATTCTCGAAGGCGATGAAAATCACCATTTCAAACCAGATCAGCATGTGACTCGGGAGCAATTCGCCGCTATGGTGTCCAGAATGTTCCATTTGAAAAACACTTCCACTACGCAAGATTTCGTTGATGTGCCGCAAAAGCGCTGGTCATTTAATGTTGTGGAAGCAACCAAAGACTACTTCGACGCTTACAAAAATTTAAATGGCGGCTACAATTTCAATCCTGCGGAAGGAGCACAAAGAGAGGATGTAACGGTGACTCTCGTCAAAGTACTGATGAAAGAAAACAGCTCCATTCAGTTAATGGATGCAGGGTCAGCCGATCAACTGCTTCAAAGCAAATTCAAGGATGCGGCTAATATTTCCCCTGTTCTTCGTCCTTATGTGGCTACTGCCGTGCAAAATAATCTCATTCAAGGAGATGACCAAGGCCGCTTCAATCCCGACCATACACTGACACGTGCGGAGGCGGCCACGCTCCTGGATCGCTTGTCTGATCTGAACATTGTAGTCGACGTTCCTTCCGGTTCTTCCACGGTAACGGGCAGTACCTACGGGCAGTAATAGAAGCGGCTGCCCCTATGCATCATTTGATACACATAATAATTGGCATCGTAGCAGCCATTTTCATTTGGAAACTCATTAAGATTACGTTTAAATCCATCTTGTTTTTCTTCGTGCTCGGTTGTATCGCTTTCTTCCTATTTCCGAAGGCGCTTGTGCTCGTCGGAGGTTTAGGATTTTTATTCGTGGGATTCCTTGTTACATTAGTAGTGCTCGGTATCGGCGGGCTGTTATTTTTTGAAAATGATCAATAAAGCTGGACACAAAAATAGCTCTAATTTCCTTTTAGGAAGTTGGAGCTTTTTAGTTTGACTCCCCATATTTGAATTGTGTTCGCGAACCGTATCCGTTACTATTATCGTGAATGGGGGAGAGAACGTGGATTCCGAGTTTATTTTGACGGTGCAAGAGGTATTGAAGAGACCTCTGTTTCAGAACGCTCAGGTACTGGCCGGGGAAGAGGGTTTGCTTCGACGTGTTCGGTGGGCGCATATTTTAGAAGTTGCGGACTTCGAACAGTTGATCCATGGGGAAGAGTTAATATTGACGACCGGCATTTCGTTTAAATCCGATATAGCTTTCTGTGTCCAATATCTTCAGCAGTTGATTGAGCAGAATGTATCCTGCTTATGCATCGAATTGGGGGTTTCTATGGAAGCGATTCCAAAAGAAATGATCGATGTCGCAAATGCGCATCAGTTCCCGCTGCTGATTTTCCCGAAAAAAGTGCGTTTCGTAGATATTACGCAGGATCTTCATTCTCTGATTATTAACCGGCACCATCGGATTCTACAGGAACTGGAGAGCGTTTCACGCGAATTCCATCGCTTGACTTTGACTGCGCAGGGCATTTCCAATGTGCTGAAGCTTTTGCATACGAGTTCGAAAGCGCAAGTGATATTCATACCGCTGCAGGGCCAGCCCAGTTTTGTTCCGGCCATGCCGGTGTCGGGGCAAAGGGAGCTGTTGGACCATCTATCCCCCTTTATCCAGGACGTTTCGGACAAGATTGACGGCACAGCGCCAGGAACTCCATATCATACGGAATATGACAATCATACAGTTATTTTGCAGCCTGTGGGCGCGCTTGGCCGAACTTGGGCGTACCTGATCATGCTGCTTAAAGAAAAACCGATGGAATACGATTATTTGATCCTGGATTCAGCCTCCTTGTCGATTGCGCAGGATTTGCTCCGGAAGCGGTATATCGAGGAACGCAAGCTCTATGCGGAAAATCTCTGGGTCGATGATCTGCTGCACTACCGAATCAAGGATGAAGAGCAGCTCAAATCGTTAACCGGCTCCGAATATAAAAAGCTGGGTGAAGCGAGCTATCATGTTTGTCTGATCGAGTTTGAGCTGCTTCGCGAGCAAGAGATGGATTCGGCCCTTGAGGGGGCGGAATCATTCGGCATCCACCTGTCTTTGGTCGCGCGTTCCTTGTTCGAACAGCATGGTTTTTACCCGCTCACGACATTCAAGAACAATCGGCTTGTCGTCATCGCCATCGATCTAAGTCCGAAACGGGCGGCCAAAGCAAGGCTTCAGCAAGTATTCACATCGCTGCTGAACAGTTATCTTGAGGAGAAATCGGGTGCGGTTAAGCTAGGAATTGGTGTCGGTAAAGCGTATAGCAAGCTAATGAACGCGCATCTAAGCTATCAGGAGGCGATACAGGCACTGTCGCTTCAGCCTTGCTTTAATAAACAGGTGCTGTTCTTCAATGAACTGGGCGTTTTTCAACTGTTGTTTAATATGAATGATAGAAGTCAGCTGCAATCGTATATCGACAGCTATTTGGGCCCGCTCATCGAATATGATCAGAACAAAGGCGGAGACTTGCTGCGTACGCTAAGAGTGTACTTGGATAACGGCGGCTCCAAGCAGCTGGCGGCACAGAAGCTGTACGTAGTCCGTCAATCCCTGTATTACCGGCTGGACAAAATTGCGGAACTGCTGGGCGAAGAATTCATGCTGCCAGAGAATCAGCTTGCCTTGCACGTGGCGCTGCGCGCGTATCAGCTGCTAAATCCAGAGGCGCATACGTAATATCAAAGTCGAAAAAGGCTGCAGTCCTAATGGATTGCAGCCTTCTAAGCACTTAGTGTTATATCAATGTTAGTGAATACTATTTGTCACATTTTTGTAAAAATTGAATGTGAAATAATTTAACACGGTGTCTAAAGAAATGAAGGACAAGCCCCCTTATACTTAGAATCAAGAAAGGAAAACGCTTCCATAAATACACCAGGATTCATTAATTTCTTCATTGCAGGTTACCAATTTATGATGGAAGGTGTTCAGGACGATGTCAACAGTCACTCCAACAACGGCTACTGCCCATGCAAGTGCACCTAGGTTGAAACGCAATTTATCGATTTGGGATGCGATCGTCATGGCGGCCTGTTTCATGGGCCCAGCGGCATCCATGTATTTTAATACGGCTTATGCCGCAGGATTTGCCGGCGCAGCCATGCCCATCAGCTTTGTGCTTTCACTGATCGTTGCTCTGATGTTATGCAACACCATTGGGGAATTCAGCAAAATAGCACCGAGCGCCGGAGCATTCTATGTGTTTTCCAGCAAAGGTATCGGTCCGCGAACCGGTTTCATATCGGGATGGCTGATGTTTATCGGGTATTCGTTACTGGAACCTGCGGAAGAAGCGTTATTCGGCATTACCGTAAGCGAGCTGCTGAAAACGACGTTTAACATCGATATTCCCTGGTATTTACTTTCCTTTCTCGCCTGGATCGTCGTTATGACGCTTTCCTTGGTGGGTGCGAAGCAGTCGATGAAGCTTAGCATGATTTTATTCACGGCTGAAGTCGGCATTCTTATTTTGCTCTCGGTGATTGTACTTGTTAAAGGCGGTAATAACGGCATTCATTTTGGCGTATTCAATCCTTCCCTAAGTCCGTCGGGCTTTTCCGGCATTGCTTTAGGTATGGTTTACGGCATGCTATCCTTTGTCGGCTTTGAATCCGCCACAACACTTGCGGAAGAAGTGAAAAACCCAACTAAAAACGTGTATCGTGCCTTAATGGGATCTACGTTGCTCGTAGGATTTATTTACATATTCGCAACGTTCTCGGAAGTCAATGGTTTTGGATTAGACCATATGAAAGAACTAGCTGCCGAAGTATCTCCGTTCGTAACATTGGCGACGACGTATGGCAGTCCTGTATTGGTTCTCCTAGTCGCTTTGGCCGGACTCAGCAGCATCTTGGCCGTCACGATTAACTGCAACACGGCGATATCCCGAGTTATCTATGTGATGGGGCGGGAGAAGGTGATCCCGGCGTTCTTCGGCAAGCTGCATGCGAAAGCGCAAACGCCGACGAGCGCAATTTTGTTCCAATCCGGCTTATCTCTCGTGCTGCTGTACCTGATGGGTTTCGGTGTAGGGCCTTCCAACACGTACGGTTACTTGGGCGCCGTTCTTACGCTCAGCATCATTCCCGTATATATGATGGCCTCAATCGGCTTTGTCTTATATCAGCGGAAACAAGGGAAGTTACGCAACCATGTGTTTAAAAGCTTGATTTTGCCCGTAGTATCATCGCTGCTGTTATTCATCCCGCTTTCGGCTTCGTTCTATCCTGTCCCGGCGGCGCCATATAATTATTTGCCGTATATCGTGCTCGCCTACGCGGCAGTCGGATTCTTCGTTGTAAAAAGGTTGGAGCGCGATCCTGAACGGTTTAAGCGGGTCGGCGAAATTATGGCGGAAGAGGTTAGCGCATGAGCCGGAACGTATTAAATGAAGCAACCATTCAGCTTATGCTGCAATCGGCAATCGAAAAGGCAGCGGAGCTAGGCATTACGATCTCCGTGGCAGTTGCGGATAGGGCCGGCCATCTGCTCGGCTTCCGCAGACATACGGGGGCGGAGCTGGTCAGCATCGCCCTAGCTCAAGATAAAGCCTATACGGCTGTGCTTAATCGTATGAGTACGGCGGAGCTGGGCAAGCTTTGCCAGCCAGGCGAAGAATTATACGGCCTCCAGTTCAATCTGGGTGGCCGTATGGTTATCTTTGGCGGCGGTATTCCGATCCGCGACGCGAAACAAGTGCTGCTCGGCGCCATCGGCGTGAGCGGCGGCACTGTAGAGCAGGACGTGATTTGCGCCGAATATGCGCTCGCAGCAGCAATGAAACAGACTACAGACATGGAGTGATAAGATGTCAGTGAAACAGATGTACGTAGGCGGGAAATGGATCGACGCGGCCCAAGGGGCGACGCGAACTGTGATTAATCCCGCAAGTGGCGAAGTGATAGCGACTGTGGCTGAAGGCGCTGAAGAGGATACGATTCTTGCCATTCAAGCTGCGCGATATGCATTTGATCAAAGCGCATGGCCCTCGTTCAAGGCAAGGGAGCGGGCCGCTTTGTTGAATAAATTGGCCGATCGGCTGGAAGAACGGACGGAAGAATTCGCCCAGCTGGAGACCCTTAACAATGGCAAGCCGCTGCGCGAGGCGGAGTATGACGTTCACGATGCGGTGAACCAGTTCCGCTATTATGCGGGACTTGCTACGAAGCCTCACGGCGTCACTTACGATGTGCCGGATGAGATTCGGGCTATGGTCGTTCGCGAACCGATCGGCGTCGTCGGGCAGATCATCCCATGGAACTATCCGCTCGTGATGGCGTCGCAAAAGCTTGCCCCGGCAATCGCGGCAGGCTGTACGGTCGTCATAAAACCGGCGGAGCAAACGCCGCTGACGCTCATCAGGTTGTTTGAATTGATCGATGATCTGGGATTTCCGCCGGGTGTGCTGAATCTGGTGCTTGGCTCTGGTTCTACGGTTGGTGCGGAGCTTGCGCGTAATCCGCTTGTGGATAAAGTTGCCTTCACCGGGGGGACGGAAACCGGCATCAAGATTATGAAATCGGCTGCGGATACGATTAAGAACGTCGGTTTGGAGCTCGGCGGGAAATCTCCGAATATTGTATTTGCCGATGCGGATTTTGAGACGGCGGTAGACTTTGCGCTGTACGGCATTTTTGCCAATCAGGGGCAAGTCTGCTCGGCAGGTTCGCGTCTGCTGTTGGAAGATTCCTTGTATGAACGGTTCGTCCCTGAACTTGCCCGTCGGGCGAAGCTCATTCAAGTCGGCCCCGGCCTCGAGCCGGACACGGAGATGGGACCGCTGATTTCTGAGAAACAGATGAACCGCGTTTTGGATTACATTGAAATCGGCAAGAAAGAAGGAGCTACGCTGTTGTGCGGCGGAGAACGGATCGTGAGTGACGGGCTGGACCGGGGCTTTTTCGTGAGCCCTACGATTTTTACGGATACTCGTCCGGATATGCGGATCGTGCAGGAGGAGATTTTCGGTCCTGTTCTTGTTATCCAAAGATTCAGCACAGAAGAAGAGGCTATTGAGCTGGCGAACGGCACCCGATTTGGTCTCGCCGGAGCCGTGTTTACGAATGATGTAGCCAAGGCGCATCGCGTGATCGGCAAGCTGCGAGCCGGCATCACATGGATCAACACGTACCATCCGACGTTTAACGAAGCGCCATGGGGCGGCTACAAACAAAGCGGGATTGGAAGAGAGCTTGGCACTTATGGTTTAGACGCCTATTTGGAAATCAAACAAATCAATGTGAATTTGAATGTGCAGCCCTCGGGGTGGTTTGGCCGGAAGTAAAAAAACGCCTTCATATCCTTTACGGTATGTCTAATGTTTGACCGGCATAAAGTTCTTATAATGGAAACAAAGACCAAACGCAAAGGGTGATCGATATGACATTGGTTAACACAACAATCAAAAGAGTACAGAACTACATTGGCGGCAGGTGGGTCGATTCGACGAGCGGCAGGTACGAAGATGTGCCGAATCCGGCCACAGGCGAGATCATCGCGCAAGTTCCTTACTCGAGCAAAGCGGAGGTGGACCAAGCAGTCGCGGTTGCAAGCGAAGCGTTTGTCGAATGGCGGAAAACAGCGGTCCCTCGCCGCGCGAGAATTTTGTTTCGGTATCAGCAGCTACTGGTGGATCATTGGGAAGAGTTAGCCCGGCTCATCACGCTGGAGAACGGCAAGAACTACACGGAAGCCTACGGGGAAGTGCAGCGCGGCATCGAATGCGTGGAATTCGCCGCAGGCGCTCCGACGCTGATGATGGGCAATCAGTTGCCCGATATTGCGACCGGCGTGGAGTCCGGCATGTACCGGTATCCACTAGGCGTCATTGGCGGCATAACGCCATTCAACTTCCCAATGATGGTGCCTTGCTGGATGTTCCCGCTGGCCATCGCTTGCGGCAATACGTTCGTGTTGAAACCTTCGGAGCGCACGCCGCTATTAGCCAATCGGCTTGCCGAATTGCTCAAGGAAGCGGGGCTTCCGGACGGCGTGTTTAATATCGTGCACGGCGCTCATGATGTGGTAAACGGCCTGCTTGATAACCAGGGTGTCAAAGCGATTTCCTTCGTCGGTTCCCAGCCGGTTGCCGAATATATCTACAAAACGGCGGCAGCAAACGGTAAGCGCGTTCAGGCGCTCGCCGGAGCAAAAAATCATTCCATCGTCATGCCGGATGCCGATCTCGATAACGCGGTGACTAACATTGTCAATGCGGCCTTCGGCTCCGCCGGTGAGCGCTGCATGGCGTGCTCCGTCATTGTGGCCGTCGGCGATGCCGCCGAGCCGCTAATCGAGCGCATACGGAAGGCTGCGGATGACATCAAAATTGGGAACGGGCTCGATAAAGATGTCTTCCTGGGCCCTGTCATCCGTGAAGAGAACAAGCAAAGAACGATCAACTACATTGAAGTCGGCGCGAATGAAGGCGCCAAGCTGGTGCGCGACGGCCGTGCGGATGCAGCCGTGCAAGGCGAAGGATTTTTTGTAGGGCCGACGATCTTCGATGAGGTGAAGCCGGGTATGAAAATCTGGCAGGATGAACTGTTTGCACCGATTCTTGCGATCGTTCGAGCCAAGGATTTGACGGAAGCGATTGAGATTGCGAATCAATCCGAATTTGCCAATGGCGCCTGCCTGTATACGGATAGTGCGAAGGCGATTCGCCAGTTCCGCGAGGAGATCGATGCTGGCATGTTAGGGATTAATTTGGGCGTTCCTGCTCCGATGGCGTTCTTCCCGTTCTCGGGGTACAAAAAATCGTTTTACGGCGACCTTCATGCGAACGGCCGGGATGGCGTCGAATTCTATACGCGTAAGAAAATGCTGACAGCTCGTTACTAATAGAATAGAAAGGAGCCCTGCGATGGTGCTGAGCAATGAACATGTGGAATTGACGGCAAAAGATCGGCAGTACTTATGGCATGCCATGTCTCCTTACAATGAACAAGTGCCTCCGATGATCGTGACGGAAGGTCAAGGTTCATGGATTACCGATATGAGCGGCAACAAATATTTGGACGCGATGTCCGGTTTATGGTGCGTCAATGTTGGGTATGGCAGGGAAGAGCTTGCGCGTGCCGCCTACGAGCAGTTGAAGACAATGCCTTATTATCCTTTATCGCAAAGTCACTTGCCGGCGATTCAGCTTGCCGAGAAATTAAACGAATGGCTGCAGGGCGAATACGTGATATTCTTCTCCAACAGCGGCTCGGATGCGAACGAAACAGCGTTCAAAATTGTCAGGCAGTACCATCAGCAAACGGGGGCGCACAGCCGGTATAAATTCATTTCGCGCTACCGCGCGTACCACGGCAATTCGATGGGGGCTCTTGCCGCAACCGGCCAGGCGCAGCGTAAATACAAGTATGAACCGCTTGGCGGAGGCTTCCTCCACGTTCGTCCGCCGGATAGTTATCGCCGGCCTGCCGGCATGACGGCCGAGGAATTCAATTTGTTCTGTGCGAAAGAAATTGAGGAGACGATCATCTGGGAGGGGCAGGAAACGGTCGCGGGAGTGATTATGGAGCCTGCCATTACGGGAGGCGGCGTCATCGTTCCGCATCCGGTCTATCTCCAAGAAGTGCAGCGGATTTGCAATCACTATGGCGTACTTCTCATCATCGATGAAGTGATCTGCGGGTTTGGCCGGTCCGGCCAAAACTTCGGGCATATGAATTATGGCGTGAAGCCGGACATCGTCACGATGGCGAAGGGGTTGACCAGCGGTTATTTGCCCCTCTCTGCAACGGCGGTTCGCAAGGATATTTATGAGGCTTTTAAAGATAAAGCCGAGTACAGCCATTTGCGGCATGTGAACACGTTTGGCGGAAGTCCTGCGTCCTGTGCGCTCGCTCTGCAAAATCTCGAAATTATGAAGCGGGAAAATCTCGTAGAGCGGTCTCGTATTTTAGGCGAGCGACTTGCAATCGAACTGGCGGAACTTGCGGACCATCCGCTTGTCGGCGATATTCGTACTTTCGGGTTTTTGATGGGGCTTGAAATGGTCGCAGATAAAAAGACGAAAGAGCCGCTGCCTCTTGCTGCAGTTGGGCAAATCATAGGGCAATGCAAGGCGAACGGACTCATTATCGGGAAAAATGGAGATACCGTAGCCGGGTTCAACAATGTGTTGACCTTGTCGCCTCCGCTGTCATCTACGGATGAGGACTTGCAATTCATTGTGAGCACGTTAAAGTCCGTGCTTGCCGATCATACAACGATATGAAGAAGAACCTCAGAGACCGCCTTTTTGCGGGATTTGAGGTTTTTTTGTAAACTAGCTTTCGCACTCGCTGCACCATGCCTTATCAACGGAACATGAGTACGCTATCGCAAAGTTTTATCATAAGTATGGCAGCTTTGGGGAACGTCGGTACGTTATTTGTTCGAAATGGATGATGGAATGCTCGAAATAGTCTGCATAACGAATCGTCGTTCCTATTTACAGTTAAAATAGGAGCATTTGCAGGAATAGCGCACCCACGTTCCGCTTAGTTACGGCCAACTTCGCAAAACACCCGTTCCCGGGAGCGAATTTTTGATTCTAACCAACACATTTGTCGGATTTTCCGAACTTCTGTCGTTTACAAAAAAATATCACTTATACGTGTATATTTTTGGTAGAATAAAGTGCACTAGTTTTATAGCCTTTTATGACAAAGGAGGATAATCATGGGAATGTTAGCAGGCTGGAAGGCGAAGCTATTGAAATCCACACTCGCTTTAACAGTAGCATTACCGCTGCAAGTAATGGTTACAAGCAGCTGGCAAGCGGTCATGGCGGAGGGGCCGAGCGATCCGGCACCGTTCATTGAAGCTAAAGTGGTGAACGAGAACGCCGGTAAAAAGGTGCTTTTTGATAATACGCATGAACAAACAGCTGGAGCTGCGGATTGGGTCATTGACGGAGGATTTTCCGACTTTGCCAATGCGCTGGCGAATAACGGCTATTACGTGAAAGAACTTCGTAAAACAACGCCTATCACTTTGAGTGATCTGAGCGGTTATGATGTCTTTGTTGTTGCAGAATCGAACATTCCTTATAAAACGAGCGAACAAGCGGCCATGGCGCAATACGTGCAAGGTGGCGGCAGCATTTTCTTCATTGCCGACCACTACAACGCGGATCGCAACAAAAACCGTTGGGACGGCTCCGAAGTATTCAACGGCTATCGCCGGGGCGCCTGGACGAATCCGGCACAAGGGATGAGTGCTGAAGAGAGCGCATCGGCCATGATGCAGGATGTAGCCAGCTCCGATTGGTTGGCGACGCAATTTGGCATTCGTTTCCGCTACAATGCTCTTGGTGATATTAATGCGAATCAGATCGTAGCGCCGAATCAAGCCTTCGGCATTACGAACGGCGTCTCTGCCGTTGCGATGCATGCGGGCTCTACGCTGGCGATTATTGATCCGACGAAGGCCAAAGGTATCGTCTATCTGCCGCAAACGAATGAGGCTTGGGCGAGCGCAGTCGATCAGGGCGTTTATAACGGCGGGGGCGTCGCGGAAGGTCCGTTTGTAGCGGTATCCAAAGCGGGCGCAGGTAAAGCCGCATTTATCGGCGATTCCTCGCCGGTCGAGGATGCGACTCCGAAGTATTTGCGCGAAGATACGGGCGCGAAGAAGACGACTTACGATGGTTTCAAAGAAGTGGATGACGGCGTATTGTTGGTGAATACCATCAATTGGTTGGCGAAGAAAGAAAGCTACACGAGCCTCTCGCAAGTAAGCGGCTTGCAGCTTGATCAACCGACAGCTTTGCTGCCTTTCGAAGCTCCGGCGGCTTCTACAGAACCGCAGCCTGAGCCATGGGCGGCACCGAACGCCGGTTACAAATGGTACGACCGCAGCACATTTAAAGCGGGCTCCTACGGCGGTCCGGCAGCGACGGCAAATGCAGCGTACAGTTTTGTGCATCAAGCTGTTTTGCCGAATGCACAAGACTTCCAAATTCGCGTTGTGATTGATAATCTTCCGGCCAATACGACAGTTTCAGGCTATCAAGCGGGCATTTATTTGGCAAGCGGCGGCGCGCAAATCGCCAAAATTCAGAATGCCGACGGTACGTGGCCGACCACGGAAGGCTACAGCACGGCGTTCAGTTTGACATCCGACTCCAAAGGTCATGCTTACAAAGATTTGACTGTCCGGATCAAACCGGGGACGACCGCAGCATCAAACCTTCGTCTTCGTCAAAACGGCACGAACCTGAAAACCGAATCAGTAACCCTCGGGAACGTACCTGCTGAACCATTACCGACTGAGCAAAATCCGGTTCCGGCCAAAATCACAGTCGCAGAAGCCCGCAGCAAAACGGCAGGCACCGTGGTGACCATTGAGGGTGTTGTGACGACGGAGCCCGGCGCTTTTGGCGGACAAGCTTTCTATTTGCAGGATGCTACAGGCGGTATCTATGTGTTCCAAAGCTTAAGCGGCTTCCACCTTGGCGATACAGTAAAGATTACAGCGTCGACTGCGGTGTTTAACACGGAGCTCGAACTTACGGACCCTGTTGAAATCGCTAAAACCGGTACGTCCGCACTTCCGGCGGCAGCTCCTGTCACTGCAGTTACCAACGACAATCAAGGTCAACTGGTCGAGCTGAGCAACGTAACGATCAGTAATATCATTAGTGCTACACCGGCGGGTTCTTTCGAATTCGATGCGGTGAACGGCTCACTCAGCAATCATATTCGTGTGGATGCACGTACAGGTTTAACGCAAACTGCGTTCCCGTACCAAGCGGGGCAAACGGTTAACATCAAAGGGATTGCAGCGATCTTCAAAGGCGTCTTCCAATTGAAACCAAGAGGATTGAGCGATTTCACGGTGCCGGCTGACACGACAGCGCCTGTAACGACAGCTGTTGTAACACCAGCCGAGCCAGATGGACTGAAGGGATGGTACACGCATCCGGTTACTGTAACTCTTAACGCCACCGATAATCAATCAGGTGTAGCTAGAACGGAGTACAGTTCTGACAACGGAAGCAGCTGGACAACATACAACGCTCCGTTCACTTTGGATCGGGAAGGGCAGGTCCAGATCTTGTACCGCTCCGTTGACCAGGCGGGGAATGTGGAAGAAGCGAAATCGCTGTCTTTCCAAACGGATACGAAAGCTCCAGTAACGACAGCTGTTGTAACACCAGCCGAGCCAGATGGGCTGAACGGATGGTACACGCATCCGGTTACGGTAGCCCTAAGCTCCACCGATAATCAATCAGGTGTAGCTAGAACGGAGTACAGTTCTGACAACGGAAGCAGCTGGACAACATACAACGCTCCGTTCACTTTGGATCGGGAAGGGCAGGTCCAGATCTTGTACCGCTCCGTTGACCAGGCGGGGAATGTGGAAGAAGCGAAATCGCTGTCTTTCCAAACGGATACGAAAGCTCCAGTAACGACAGCTGTTGTAACACCAGCCGAGCCAGATGGGCTGAACGGATGGTACACGCATCCGGTTACGGTAGCCCTAAGCTCCACCGATAATCAATCAGGTGTAGCTAGAACGGAGTACAGTTCTGACAACGGAAGCAGCTGGACAACATACAACGCTCCGTTCACTTTGGATCGGGAAGGGCAGGTCCAGATCTTGTACCGCTCCGTTGACCAGGCGGGGAATGTGGAAGAAGCGAAATCGCTGTCTTTCCAAACGGATACGAAAGCTCCAGTAACGACAGCTGTTGTAACACCAGCCGAGCCAGATGGGCTGAACGGATGGTACACGCATCCGGTTACGGTAGCCCTAAGCTCCACCGATAATCAATCAGGTGTAGCTAGAACGGAGTATAGTTTTGACAACGGAAGCAGCTGGACAATTTACAACGCTCCATTCACTCTGGATCGGGAAGGGCAGGTGCAGATCTTGTACCGCTCCGTTGACCAGGCGGGCAATGTAGAAGAAGCGAAATCGCTGTCTTTCCAAACGGACGCGAAAGCTCCAGTGACAACAACTGTTGTAACACCAGCCGAGCCAGATGGACTGAATGGATGGTACACGCATCCGGTTACGGTAGCCCTAAGCGCCACCGATAATCAATCAGGTGTAGCTAGAACAGAGTACAGTTTTGACAACGGAAGCAGCTGGACAATTTACAACGCTCCGGTCATTCTGGATCGTGAAGGGAAGATCCAGGTTTTGTACCGCTCCGTTGACCAGGCGGGCAATGTAGAAGAAGCGAAATCACTGTCTTTCCAAACGGATTTGACACCGCCTCAAGTGCAGATTCACGGGGCAGCATCATATACGATCGATCAGGACATCGTTATTTCCTGCACGGCAACGGATAGTGTCTCGGGAGTAACTTACTCTTCGTGCAACACGCCGCTCCTTCAGGCCAAGGCCTATACACTGGCGCCGGGGGTTCATACTGTAACGGCAACAGCTGAAGATGCTGCGGGACACCGTCAAACGGTAAACTTCTCATTTACCGTTTCTGCAACCTTCGAAAGCATTAGCACGCTGACTGGATCATTCGTCGCTGAGACAGGCGTGAACGGTGCGGATGGCATCGCCAATGCGCTTCAGAAGAAGCTTGACAATGCCAAAGCGAAAGCTCTGGAGGGGAAAGGCGCTGTAGCGCGTAACCAGCTGGATGCGTATATCAATCAAGTGTCCGCACAAAGCGGAAAAGCGTTGACGAAAGAACAGGCCGCCACTCTGGTGCGCTGGGCTACTTCACTCCGCGATGCGACACCGTTGACAAATTAAGTCGGGTAAAAACATCGAAGTTAGTTTCAGAATGAAGCAAAAGCCTTCACTGCTCCCTCTGGGGAGCGGCTGAGGGCCTTTTTCATTGTACAAAAAATTATGCAAAAAGCTGATTGACCCTACACATAACTCAGGACATCGGATGAGGGGACGACAAAACGCAAAATTCATCAAAGTAAAACTCATAATATGCCGCCACACGAAACTCGTATTTGAAGGGGCGACTGGGCAGGGGCACAATTAGAACAAACGTTCTCTAATAAAGCCCGGAGAGACGCTAAAAGGGTAGGAATCTCCGTCTAGGGGTCGATTAAAGAACAAATGACCATAAATAAAGAAGATGATTCTTTAATTAAAGACCTTTGTTCTTTCGAGCTCCGTCTGGAGATGAAGTAAAATAGTTTGTGTACCAATATTTGGAGTATTCCCTTCAAATAAAAAGGCAG
>NZ_JBHTHA010000006.1:0-59950 GCF_042676385.1 Paenibacillus sp. GCM10027628 | reverse complement strand
CTCCAGCGTCGATGGTACTTGAACCGAAGGGTTCTGGGAGAGTAGAACGTTGCCAAGCACAGAGAAAAGCCTTTTTGAGAGAAATCTCAAGGAGGCTTTTTGTTTTTGTTCCGAATAAAACTGTAGGTAAGGTCAACACTAGTAAGGCATACTTTTGGCTATCGGAATGTGAATAATTTGATTTTTACATGCAGTACTTGTCAAAAAGAAAGGAAATGATTATAATCTAATTAAGGTCAAAGAAAGTCAAAGTCAAGCAGACCTTATTAAGCAATTTTGTATTTTCGTAAGCAGCGGCTTCATCTTGAGGCCAAGGTTTACTTCAAGCTTTCTGGGAGGATGAATTGATGCGTAATGTTTCAGAAATTATTGAGCAGTACTTGAAACATGTTCTGCAGCAAAGTCCAGAAGGAGCCATCGAGATTCAACGCAACGATCTAGCTGATCAGTTTCAATGTGTTCCTTCCCAAATCAACTATGTGATAAGCACCCGGTTTACTTTGGAAAAGGGTTATGTTGTGGAAAGCAAGCGCGGCGGCGGTGGATATATTCGCATCCAAAAGATCGAGCTTAAGAGTCACGGCTCTATTCTCGACCATATTTTTCGCACGATTCATACTCACATTGATCAAGTCACCTCAGAAGGACTTATATACCAACTGCAGGAAGGCCATTACATCTCGGCTAGGGAAGCTAACCTGATTAAGGCGGCGATCTCAAGAGATGTGTTAACTTTTAAACTGCCGCTTCGCGATGAAATTCGTGCAAAAATTTTGAAGGCGATGCTGATATCCTTGCTTAGCAGATAAGGAGGGCGTATGAATGATTTGTCAGGAGTGCGGTAAACGACCGGCGACTCTTCATTTTACGAAGATTGTGAATGGGGATAAGAACGAGTTCCACATTTGTGAAAATTGCGCGCGCGAGAAGGGTGAAATGATACCGGGAACATCGAACGGTTTCTCGATTCATAATCTTTTATCCGGCTTGCTTGATTTTGAACCGTCATCCGTTGCTTCAGCTAAGTCACAGTCAATCCGTTGTGAGCATTGTGGACTTACGTATTCGCAGTTTAGTAAATTGGGACGTTTCGGCTGTGGTTCCTGTTACAAAAGTTTTTCGGAAAAGCTGGATCCATTGTTCAAAAGAGTCCATGGCAACATTGTCCATGTCGGTAAAGTTCCTAAGCGTACAGGCGGCATCATTCAATATAAGCGGGAAATCGATACTCTTAAAAAAGAAATGATGACTCGCATTGAAAAAGAAGAGTTCGAACAAGCGGCCAAGATTCGGGATCAGATTCGTGAAATCGAGAAAAAGATTGCCGGTACGTAGGCTCTTGAGGAAGGTGTGAATGAAGTGACACTGCAGCGTTTTACGGGAGATGCATTGAGTGAATGGATGAAGGGTGATGGACCTGAGTCGGATATCGTCATCAGCAGTCGAATCCGCATTGCACGCAACCTCAGAGACTATCCATATCCGATGCTCGCTACGAATCAACAATCACATGAAGTGCTTGAGCAGCTATCCGGCGTACTTGAAAACGAAGAGCTCGAGACGATTAGCAACTTTTCTCTAATCCCGTTATCCGATCTCAATGAGCTAGAGAGAATGGTACTTGTCGAAAAGCATTTGATTAGCCCGAATCTGGCGAATGAATCCAGGAATGGCGCCGTCATTTTAAGCGAAAATGAATCCATTAGCATTATGATCAACGAAGAGGACCATCTTCGCATACAATGTTTATGTCCGGGATTTCAGATCAAAGAAGTGTGGGATTTGGCAAATCAAATTGATGATATTTTTGAAACACAGCTGGATTATGGTTACGATGAAAAAAGAGGCTATCTGACGAGTTGTCCTACGAATGTAGGAACAGGTATTCGCGCATCGGTCATGATGCATCTCCCAGCTCTGGTGCTGAGTCAGCAAATCAACCGTATTTTATCCGCTGTTACGCAAGTTGGGTTGACAGTTAGAGGATTATACGGGGAAGGCAGCGAAGCATTAGGCAATCTGTTTCAAATTTCAAACCAGATCACGCTTGGTCAGTCCGAGGAAGAGATTATTGATAATCTCTACAGTGTAGCAAGGCAAATCATTGAGCATGAGCGCGCAGCCAGACATAAGCTAATGCAGGAGTCCCGAATGAGAATCATCGATCGTGTGAATCGTTCACTTGGAATTTTGTCATATGCCGGCATTATGGATTCTAAAGAAGCCGCACAGCGGTTGTCGGATGTCAGAATGGGCATTGACCTTGGCATCATTAACAACGTATCGGCTAACGTTCTCAATGAACTGCTTGTCATGACGCAGCCGGGGTTTCTTCAGCAATATGCAGGCGAGAAATTGTCTGCCGAAGACCGGGATATTCGCAGGGCAGAGTTGATTCGTGAAAGGTTAGGCCGCTTTTAACAGGTAAAATAGATTCATCCTTTAGGATTTCCATAGATATACTACTTTTGGAGGTGTTCTCTATGATGTTTGGAAGATTTACGGAACGTGCGCAAAAGGTTCTCTCTCTTGCACAAGAGGAGGCCGTTCGTTTAGGCCACAATAATATTGGAACTGAGCATATTTTACTCGGACTCATTCGTGAAGGTGAAGGTATTGCCGCTAAAGCACTTGTTGCTTTGGGATTGGGGCTCGAGAAGATTCAAGATGAAGTGGAATCGCTGATTGGCAGAGGCCAAGAACAGCCGACCAACATCGCATACACGCCAAGAGCTAAAAAAGTCATTGAGCTTTCCATGGATGAGGCAAGAAAACTGGGTCATACGTATGTGGGCACTGAGCACATCCTGCTTGGATTGATCCGTGAAGGTGAAGGGGTTGCAGCACGTGTACTCAACAACTTGGGTGTCAGTTTGAATAAGGCTCGTCAACAAGTGCTGCAGCTACTGGGCAGCAGTGAGACGGTATCTCCTAGCCATGGCAGCAATCAAAATGTGAACACGCCTACATTGGATGGTTTGGCAAGGGATCTTACGGCGTTTGCCAAAGAAGGACATCTGGATCCGGTGATTGGCCGCAGTAAAGAAATTGAGCGTGTGATTCAGGTATTGAGCCGACGCACCAAAAATAACCCAGTTCTCATCGGGGAGCCAGGGGTAGGTAAAACGGCGATTGCCGAAGGCCTCGCTCAAAAAATCATTAACAATGAAATTCCTGAAACATTGAAGGATAAAAGAGTCATGACCCTTGATATGGGTTCAGTCGTGGCGGGCACTAAATATCGCGGGGAGTTCGAAGATCGCCTCAAAAAAATCATGGACGAAATTCGCCAAGCGGGCAACATCGTGCTCTTCATCGATGAGCTGCATACTTTGATCGGCGCTGGTGGAGCAGAAGGTGCGATCGACGCATCGAACATTCTGAAACCGGCACTTGCAAGGGGCGAGTTGCAATGCATCGGCGCTACTACGCTTGACGAGTATCGTAAATACATTGAGAAGGATGCCGCGTTGGAGCGTCGTTTCCAGCCGATTACGGTGGACCAACCGTCGCCGGAAGAAGCGATCCAAATCCTTCACGGACTTCGCGATCGCTACGAAGCGCATCACCGTGTGAAAATTACGGATGCAGCAATTGAAGAAGCAGTTAAACTGTCCGATCGCTACATTACAGATCGGTTCTTACCGGATAAAGCGATCGATTTGATCGATGAGGCGAGTTCCAAAGTGAGACTTCGCTCTTACACAATCCCGCCTTCATTGAAGCAACTTGAGAATAAACTCGAGGATATCCGCAAGGAGAAAGACGCGGCTGTTCAAAGCCAAGAGTTTGAAAAAGCGGCCGGTCTCCGAGATACGGAGCAAAAGCTGCGTGAAGAACTCGATACGACAAAAAACGACTGGAAAGAGAAACAAGGTCGTTTGGATACGGAAGTAACTCCGGAGGATATCGCTCAGGTAGTGGCAAGCTGGACCGGTATTCCAGTAAGCAAGCTGGCTGAAGAGGAAACCGAGCGCTTACTCAAAATGGAGGACATTCTTCATGAACGCGTCATCGGTCAAGAAGAAGCGGTTAAAGCCGTTAGCCGCGCTATCCGCCGCGCTAGAGCGGGACTGAAAGATCCGAAGCGTCCGATGGGCTCCTTCATCTTCTTGGGACCGACTGGTGTTGGTAAAACCGAGCTGGCACGCGCACTGGCCGAGTCTTTGTTCGGTGACGATAACGCCGTAATCCGCATCGACATGTCGGAATACATGGAGAAACACTCAACGTCCAGACTCGTTGGAGCGCCTCCAGGGTATGTAGGGTATGAAGAAGGTGGTCAACTTACCGAGAAAGTTCGTCGTAAACCATACTCCGTCGTACTTCTAGATGAAATCGAGAAGGCACATCCAGAAGTATTCAATATTCTGCTGCAAGTGTTGGAGGATGGCCGTTTGACTGACTCTAAAGGCCGCACTGTGGACTTCCGTAACACGCTGATCATTATGACATCGAACGTGGGCGCGGAAGCAATCAAGAAAAATTCTTCGCTTGGCTTCACCGCCGCGCAAGATGCAGGCAGAGATTACTCCAACATGAAAGACAAAGTGATGGGTGAGCTCAAGAAAAGCTTCCGTCCGGAGTTCTTGAACCGGATCGACGAAATTATCGTGTTCCACTCCTTGGATGAGCAGCATATCGCTCGCATCGTAAGCTTGATGGCCGATGATCTTCGCAAACGTTTGAAAGAGCAAGAAGTGGACTTCGCGCTTACCGAGAAAGCGAAGCTGTTCCTTGCCAAAGAAGGATTCGATCCGACTTATGGCGCCAGACCGCTCCGCAGAGCGATTCAGAAGCACATTGAGGACCGTTTGTCTGAAGAACTGCTTAAGGGCAACATCGCTAAGGGCGACTCCTTGACCATTGATGAAAAAGAAGGCGAGCTTGTCGTCCTAAAAGGCGAAGGCGTAGCCGCACAATAAATGAGTAAAAAAGCATTTTGCTCCATCCGGCTCGGGTGGCGGCAAAATGCTTTTTATGTTCTTAGCTGAAATGAAAGATTTTTTCACTTTTTGGAGATTTGAATGAAGCAGCCCTTTCACCAACTTCTTAAAAATGGTAAACTTTATTGGTAAGGATAGGCAAAAAATTCGCTATTGTTTCTAAAGGGAGTTACTTACGTCATGAGTAAACAGAAAACCAAGTTTTGCTGCCAAGAGTGCGGATATGAATCACCAAAGTGGATGGGAAAGTGCCCGGGGTGCCAATCCTGGAACACGATGGTGGAAGAAATAGAAACGGTCGTTCGCACGCAAGGGATGAATTCTTCCATAGCCCGAACGAAAGAAAAACCGACATCCATCATACATATAGAAAGTAGCCCTGAACCTAGGGTGTTAACGAATAATAAGGAATTAAATCGTGTTTTGGGTGGAGGCATTGTCCCTGGTTCATTGATCCTGGTTGGAGGCGATCCGGGGATCGGAAAATCAACCCTTTTGCTCCAAACCTCCTTTGCGCTCACACAAGCACAGCAAAAAGTGCTTTATATATCTGGCGAAGAATCTGTTAAACAAACGAAGCTTCGTGCGGACCGTTTGAACGCTTCATCACCGCTGCTTTATGTGCTTTGCGAAACGAATCTAGAGCTTATTGAGGAAGCCATTCAAGAAATTAACCCGGATTTTTTGGTGATTGACTCCATTCAAACCGTGTATCATCCGGCTATCGCTTCTGCACCGGGTACGGTTGGTCAGGTTCGAGAATGCACGGGACATTTTATGAGAATAGCTAAAGGTAAAGGGATTGCAACGGTTCTCGTCGGGCACGTCACCAAGGAGGGCGCTATCGCAGGTCCACGCATGCTGGAGCATATGGTGGATTGTGTGCTCTATTTCGAAGGCGAGCGGCATCATTCCTATCGCTTGCTTCGAGCCGTGAAGAACCGCTTTGGTTCGACGAATGAAATCGGTATTTTTGAAATGCAAGAAGGCGGTTTGGTTGAAGTCAACAATCCGTCGGAATTGTTCTTGTCTGAAAGGCCGTTGGGTGTGGCGGGTTCCACGGTTGTGGCCAGTATGGAAGGAACGCGTCCTGTTCTGGTGGAGATTCAAGCCCTTGTTTCAACGACGAATTTTCCATCCCCCCGCAGAATGGCTACCGGCATTGATCATAACCGGTTATCGTTAATTATGGCCGTACTTGAGAAGCGAATGGGACTGTTCCTGCAAAATCAAGACGCTTATCTCAATGTAGCCGGAGGCGTCAAGTTGGATGAACCGGCCGTTGATTTGGCCGTAGCGATAAGTATCGCATCCAGTTTCAAGGATCAACCCACTCGCCCCTATGATGTAGTGTTCGGTGAAATCGGGCTGACCGGGGAAGTGCGAGGCGTCTCGCGGATCGACCAGCGAGTGAAGGAAGCGGAGAAACTTGGTTTCCGCAGAGTGATTATGCCTGAGAAAAGTCTCAAAGGGTGGACCCATCCGCCAGGCATGGAAATTATCGGAGTGAACACGGTGTCAGAAGCTCTCCAAGCTGCGCTGAGTTAACTCATGCACCATTCAACCTGCAAGCTTCAGGAGGAAAATAATGAGTAAAGAAGAGACAAAGCGCGACGTGATGAGTCAATTGCTGCAAATGGTGGCACCAGGTACCGCGTTCCGCGACGGTTTGGAGAATGTTTTGCGTGCTAAGACGGGAGGACTCATCGTAGTCGGATATAGTCCGGAAGTCATGGAAATTGTCGACGGCGGGTTCTCCATTGACTGCGATTTCTCCCCCAATTATTTGTACGAGTTAGCCAAAATGGACGGAGCTATCATACTCAGTGAAGATATGAAGCGAATTCTATATGCGAACACACAGTTAATTCCGGATTCCTCGATTTCATCATCGGAAACGGGAATCAGGCATCGGACGGCTGAGCGCGTCGCGAAGCAAACGAATAAGCTTGTTGTCTCGATTTCGCAGCGCCGGAACGTGATTACGCTGTATCAAGGCAATTTGCGGTATGCGCTGAAAGATATCGGTGTGATCCTGACTAAAGCGAATCAAGCCATTCAGACGCTGGAAAGATACAAGGTTGTTTTGGACCAATCCATGACCAATCTTAGCGCCTCTGAGTTTGAGGAGTTAGTTACTTTGCATGATGTGACCAATGTCATTGCCCGTGTAGAGATGGTGCTTCGCATCAAATCCGAAATCAACCGCTATATTAACGAGCTTGGCAACGAAGGTCGCCTGATCAGCATGCAGTTGGAGGAATTGGTCGGCAATTCCGAACTGGAAGCCCGTCTTCTTGTGAAGGACTACGTCCGCGACTTGTCTGAGGAGAAAGTCAAAGATATGCTGGCCGGCTTGAAAAGGCTCTCTTCCGATGAACTGCTTGAACCCCAACAAATCATTCGTTTGCTGGGCTATCCGCATACGAATGCAATCGCCGAAGAACCAGTATCGCCGCGTGGTTTCCGGATGTTGGGCAAAATTCCGCGTCTCCCATCGATCATTATCGCTAATCTCGTGGAGAAGTTTGGTTACTTGCCGCATATGATGATGGCGACCATTGAGGAGTTAGACGAAGTGGATGGGATTGGCGAGGTCAGAGCCCGCGCAATAAAAGAAGGTCTTAAGCGCATCCAGGAACAAGTCTTCATTGACAGACATATTTAAAGTGGATACAATCATAAAGTATCATTGTTGAGGTTTTATTAAGGTAGAATTAGGGTATAGTAAATCCAGAGGTGGACAAAAACATATGTTAACGAAATCAATTCCCAGCCTTTTTACAGTAGGGAACTTATTCCTTGGTGTTCTGTCGATTATTCTCGTCTTTAATGGTGAACCCGGACGCGCTGCCGTGCTCGTTATCGTTGCCATGCTGCTCGATGGACTTGACGGACGTGTGGCAAGAGCTCTGAATGCGCAAAGTGAGTTTGGTAAAGAACTGGATTCGCTGTCCGATGTTATTTCTTTCGGTGTAGCGCCAGCCTTCATTATGTACGTGGTTGCATTTAATGACCCTACAGTCATCAGCCCTGCGTTTGCATGGATTGTAACAGCTCTCTTCCCGATCTGTGGAGCACTTCGTCTCGCTCGTTTCAATGTTGTTGCCGGTATTCCAGGATATTTTATCGGCTTGCCGATTCCAGCAGCGGGCGGCGTACTTTGTACGCTTGCATTATTTAATAACGAAATTAACGTTTACGTACTGTTGGTCAGCACAGTTCTCTTATCGTACTTGATGGTAAGTACAGTGAAATATCCGAATTTCAAAAAGGCTGGCATTCCTAAAGCGGCAATTTGGATCACACCAATTATTGTTGCCGTTGCGGTGCTTATTGCGATTAAGTGGCCAGAGTCTATTTCCAAAATGATTTTCGTACCGCTGCTTCTTTATGCGCTCTATGGCTTAAAAAAAAACGTTGATGGCATCTTCATCAGATTGCGCAGAAAGAACAAAAGACGTACACACGAGGAAAATCACTCGGTGAAATCCGATCTGTAAACCACTCCAATGAAAATGAAAAGCATTTATTTTCTCTTGATGATTCAGAGAAAATAAATGCTTTTTTTCTTTTCATTTTCATGACATGTTGAATAGTCCTAATGTCGAGCATTTCTTTGATTCATTCTCAACGACTTTCTCCAAATCTACATCCAAAAGATTGCTAAGCGCCGACATGTAGAAAAGGTTTCTTCCGAGCTCTGCGCTGACGACCTCTGCACAATGCTCGCATAAATGACCTGTAACATGGGTGCCGAGTACATCTTTCGCCTCATCTAGCGTCATCTCCGGATGATACTCCTGTTTGGCTGCATGGACTCCAATACATCCACATTCCGTAATGGACTTAATTACAGAACGATTGGCTGCTGCGTTCGTTTGTTGAAATTTGGACAAGACATCGAGCAAACTTCGGTGACGGAGTAACAATTCAGACACTTGATCTTGAAACTGCTTTAAAGTCAAGGAGCTCATTCCATCCACCTCGAGTGTGTTTGTAAACTTCCAATCTCATTATAAAGGAAGCTTCCTAATATTTCAATTTTCCATGAGGAATCGTGATTAGCGATGGATAAATTGGAACATAATTGTAATATGGCATAAACATTGTTGATATGGAGGTGAATCTATGATGAGGAAATGGGTACAAATCATTTTTGCAATCATGGGTGGAAGTTTAGGTTATCAATGGAGTGATTCCATACTTCGTATGGCAGGTGTAACGAGTGAGGCCGGACAAGCATTCTGGATCAAGAGCTTATGTGCGGCGACGATGTTCTTGATAGCGGCGTGGGTGGCTAACACGGGTATGAAACTGCTTCTAAGAGGCGAAAGGAATGTAGAGAATATTCCTGTATCTGATTTGCTTGCTGGAACCGTCGGACTGGTTATCGGACTACTGATATCGGTATTGGCGTTTCCCGTGCTGGAAAAAGCGACATGGGCCGGTCCTTTTTTACCTGTAGTCGTTGCAGGTATTCTTGCGGTTATGGGCTTTCGCATCGGTTACAGTAAACGAGATGAGCTCATTCAGTTGTTTAAGAACGTACGTTCTGGTTCTCAGGACAAGCAGACACATCGTCCCTATGAAGAGCATAAGATTCTGGATACTAGTGTGATTATTGACGGCCGGATTGCGGACATTTGCAAAACCGGGTTTATCGAAGGCACGCTTGTCATCCCGGAATTTGTCCTGGAAGAGCTGCAGCATATTGCCGATTCTTCGGATTTGCTCAAGCGGAACCGCGGTCGTCGAGGACTCGACATTTTAAACAAAATTCAAAAGGAATTAGAAGTGAAAGTACTCATCTACGAAGGGGATTTCGAAGAAATTTCCGAAGTGGACAGCAAGTTGGTCCGTTTGGCGAAAGTGCTGCAGGGCAAAGTGATTACGAACGATTTTAATCTTAACAAAGTATGTGAGCTACAAGGGGTTTCGGTATTGAATATTAACGATCTTGCTAATGCCGTGAAGCCAGTCGTATTGCCGGGAGAAGAAATTATTGTTCAAGTCATTAAAGACGGCAAGGAGCATGGGCAAGGCGTCGCTTATTTGGACGATGGCACGATGATTGTCGTTGAAGGCGGACGCGACTTTATCGGGGCGACACTGGAAGTCATGGTCACGAGTGTGCTGCAGACTTCGGCGGGACGAATGATTTTTGCCAAACCGAAATTATTGGAAAAAGCGCAGTAAAACCAGTATGATAGGGGGAGGTTGTTTAACACTTACGGAAAGCGCATATAGCGTTTACGAAGAGGGGACATTATGGGGAAGCTAGGGGTTGTCATCGTAGCTGCGGGTAAAGGCTCGCGTATGCGAACGGCTGAAAGTAAGCAATATTTACAGCTCGGTCAGAAGCCAATTCTGGTACATACCTTGCAATTATTTCAAAACATACATGAAGTGGATGAAATCATTTTGGTTGTTGGGGAAGCGGACGTTGAACGTTGTAGTAGTTACATAAAGAACTACGCGTTGTCGAAGGTCACGAGCGTACAAGCCGGCGGTGCAGAGCGTCAAGAATCGGTGAAAAAAGGACTGGATGCGCTCCAGCCAGGAACCGAATGGGTGCTTGTACATGATGGAGTCAGACCTTTTGCTGCTGTCGAACATGTGTTGGCATGTTTCCGCAAGGCACAAGAGAGCGATGCTGCTGTTCTGGCCGTTCCCGTCAAAGACACGATCAAGATCGTGAATGAAGCAAAACAAATTCAATCAACGCCAGATAGACGAAGCTTGTGGGCGATCCAAACGCCGCAAGCTTTTCGGCTTTCCGTTCTGCAGGATGCGCATGAACAAGCTCTGAATGAAGGATTTCTGGGGACGGACGATGCCATGCTGGTAGAACGTTTGGGGACAACCGTCCATGTGGTCGAAGGGGACTATTATAACATTAAAATAACAACGCCGGAGGATCTGCCTTGGGCGGAATGGATTTTAGAACATGTAAGGGGAGAGGTTCAACGATGATTCGAGTGGGACAAGGGTTTGATGTGCATCAGTTAGTGGAAGGACGCAAGTGCATAATTGGGGGCGTAACGATACCGTATGATAAAGGATTGCTTGGACATTCAGACGCGGATGTACTGCTGCACGCGATTAGCGATGCGATTTTGGGCGCCTTGGGTCTAGGGGACATTGGCAAGCATTTTCCGGATACCGCAGCGGAATTCAAAGATGCAGACAGCCTGGTGCTGCTTAAGCGTGTGTGGCAACTGGCAAAGGAAAAAGGCTATCGTTTGGGCAACTCGGACTCAACGATCATTGCTCAGAAACCGAAAATGGCGCCCTACATTCCGCAAATGGTTGAAATTATTGCAGATGCGCTGGAAGCGAAGCCGGATCAAGTGAACGTGAAAGCGACGACCACCGAGCAGCTCGGTTTCACCGGAAGAGGCGAAGGTATCGCGGCGCAATCGGTTGTTTGTTTAATTCGAGATATGCTAGAATAGCAGATATTATAGCAGGTATTCAGGGGAAAAGAGGGATTCCAAACATGAATCAGCCATTACGTGTGCGCTATGCGCCAAGTCCGACCGGACATTTACATATTGGCGGTGCGCGTACCGCTTTATTCGATTATTTATTGGCACGCCGTCATGGTGGAGCATTTGTCGTTCGTTTTGAAGATACGGATCAGACTCGTCATAAGGAATCCGGTATTGCTGATCAATTAAACGGCCTGAAATGGCTTGGTTTAGAGTGGGATGAAAGCGTGGATATCGGAGGTCCATACGGTCCGTACCGTCAAATGGAACGTCTGGATATCTATGAGAAGTATGTAGATCAAATGATTCGCGGCGGTCATGCTTACCACTGCTACTGTTCCGAAGAAGAGCTGGAACAAGAGCGTGCGGAGCAGGAAGCTCGCGGCGAGATGGGTGGTTATTCCGGAAAATGCCGTACCCTTACGCCCGAGCAGGTGGCTGCTTATCAGGCTGAGGGTCGTAAACCATCAACGCGTTTTCGAGTACCTGAAGATCGCATTATCGCCTTTGAAGATAAAGTGCGCGAGCATGTAGAATTCGACTCCAATGGCATCGGCGATTTCATTATTGCCCGTCCGGACGGTATTCCTACGTACAATTTTGCGGTTATCATTGATGACCATATGATGAAGATTAATCTCGTCATTCGCGGTGAGGAGCATTTGTCCAACACGCCGAGACAAATTTTGATGTACGAGGCACTTGGGCTTCCAATTCCTGATTTTGCCCATTTGGCGCTGATTCTCAACCCGGACCGCAAGAAAATGAGTAAACGCGATGAGTCCATTATCCAGTTTATCGAGCAATATAGAGAGCTGGGTTACCTGCCTGAAGCCGTAGTAAACTTTATCGCGCTGTTAGGCTGGTCGCCGGGCGGGGAAGAAGAGATTTTCACCAAGGAAGAGCTTATTGCCCAGTTTGATCTGGATCGCGTGTCCAAGAGTCCTGCCGTATTTGATATGGATAAATTGAATTGGATGAATAACCACTACTTGAAAAAGGCCCCGCTTTCCCGAGTTGTTGAGTTGTGTGTGCCTCATTTGCAAAAAGCAGGCTATATCCAAGGCACGCTGGATGAAGCATCCCAGGAATGGGTGTCCGCATTAGTCGGTCTCAATCAAGAGAGAATGCGCTTCGCTGCAGAAATCGTCGAATTATCCAGTCTCTTCTTCCAGAAAGAGCTGGTTATCGATGAAGAAGCGTCAGCCGTCTTAAAAGAGGAGCACGTGCCTGCAGTGTTGAGCAGCTTCCTTGGGCAAGTAGAACAAGCTGAGGCGTTCACGGTGGAAGCGATCCCCGCACTGCTGAAGCAAGTGCAGAAAGATACGGGCTACAAGGGTAAGCAACTCTTCATGCCGATCCGTTCCGCTTGTACGGGACAGGTTCATGGACCTGATCTGAACGTGTCGCTTTATCTGCTTGGCAAAGAAAAAGTCATTTCCCGCCTTCGGAACTTATTGTAAAGCGAGGATCTTTTCGCTATACTTAATTCAATATCAAATGCAACGATCAGGAGAGTACGTTTAACTAGGGATTTTCAGAGAGGATAATCGGGGTGTTTTCACTTCGGCTGTGAGTTATCCAATCCCTGTAACCGGAAATGCACCTGGGAGCTGCCGCGCCGAAATCTCGTGAGAGTATCGTAGGCGCAGCCGGATCACCCACGTTACGGGTTTTGAGTTGGGAGACTTCCGAGTCACCAAGCAGAGTGGAACCGCGATAGTACGCCTCTGCAGCCATATAGGCTGCAGGGGCTTTTTTGCATTTACTCCGACTTCCTACTAAGAAGGTGAAAACATGTGGAAAACGATTAAATCCGATATTTCTGCCGTATTCGATAACGACCCGGCTGCGCGCAACTGGTTTGAAGTCGCGTTTACGTATTCCGGCCTTCATGCCATATGGGCGCATCGGATCGGGCACTGGTTTTACAAACGACGCATGTACACGATAGCCCGGATCATTTCCCAGTGGAGCCGTTTCATGACCGGCATCGAGATTCATCCTGGGGCAGTAATTGGCAATCGCTTGTTTATCGACCATGGCATGGGCGTCGTGATCGGGGAAACCTGCGAGATTGGTGACGATGTCATTCTATACCAGGGTGTTACATTAGGAGGTACCGGTAAAGAGAAAGGTAAAAGACACCCGACTATTGGCAATAATGTGGTTATCGGCTCCGGTGCGAAAATTCTGGGTTCCTTTACCGTTGGTGAAAATTCACGCGTTGGTTCCAACGCGGTTGTCATCCAGGAAGTGCCGCCGAACAGCACAGTTGTCTGCATACCAGGTAAATTAGTGAAGCGGGATGGCGTTCGCGTGAATCGTTTGGATCATGCTAACCTGCCAGACCCCGTTATCGATATGTTTGAAGGACTGCAGCAGCAGATCAATGAGCTGAAAAATCAGCTTGAATTAGAAAGGCAAAAGAAGAATGGGGGAGTTAGAGAGCATGACGCTCAGAGTGTATAATACGCTAACGCGCAAGAAGGAAGAGTTCGTACCGATCGAACCGAATAAGGTCAAGATGTATGTTTGCGGACCAACCGTATACAACTATATTCATATTGGCAACGGCAGACCCGTTATTTTCTTTGATGTGGTGCGCCGCTACCTGGAATCACAGAAATACGAAGTCACGTATATTACAAACTTTACGGATGTTGACGATAAAATGATTCGCAAAGCCGAGGAAATGGGAGAGACCGTACCGCACCTCGCGGAAACGTTCATTGGGGCATTTCTGGAGGATACCAAAGCGCTTGGCGTTCATGATGCTACACTCAATCCGCGTGTAACGGAGAACATCCAAGAGATCATCGATTTCATTGCGACGCTTGTGAATACGGATTATGCTTACGAAAGCGGCGGTGACGTATACTACAGAACGAGCAAGTTTGCCGATTATGGCAAGTTGTCTCATCAAAATCTAGAAGAACTTCAATACGGCATCCGTATTGAGGTGGACGACCGCAAAGAGAATCCGCAGGATTTCGTGCTGTGGAAAGCCGCAAAACCAGGAGAGATTTACTGGGAAAGTCCATGGGGCCAAGGCCGTCCCGGCTGGCATATCGAATGCTCGGCCATGGTGCGCAAATATTTGGGCGAAACGATCGATATTCACGGCGGCGGGCAAGACTTGACGTTTCCGCACCATGAGTGCGAGATTGCCCAGACGGAAGCCGCAACCGGCCATCCAATGGCGAATTACTGGATGCATAATGCATTCCTCAACATCGATAATGAAAAAATGTCCAAGTCGCTCGGTAACGGTATTTTGATCCGCGATCTGATTAAACAAATCAAGCCGCAAGTATTCCGCTTTTTTATGCTTTCCGCACATTACCGCAATCCGCTTAATTTCAGCGATGAAAGCTTGAAGCAAGCGGCTAACGGGCTTGAGCGCATTCAGAATGCTTTCGATAATCTGAAGCATCGTCTGGCCACAGCCTCACAGGCAAGTGAGATCGAAGGAGCGCTGCAAGAGCGCATTGCTGAGATCGCTCGCCAATTCGATGACAAGATGAACGACGACTTCAACACGCCGGATGCTATTACCGCCGTATTCGATCTTGTCGCTGAAGCGAATTTATACTTGCAGCAGGAGCGGGTAAACGCTGCCGCGCTGCAGCTTTTCCTCGAACAGCTGCAAGCTTTTGATCAAGTTCTCGGCCTCCTCTCTCATGAAGCCGATGAACTGCTGGACGAAGAAATCGAGCAGTTGATCGTCGAGCGCACGGAAGCGCGCAAGTCCAAAAATTGGGCGCGTGCCGACGAGATTCGCGACTTGCTCACAGAGAAAGGGATATTCCTCGAGGATACGCCTCAAGGAATACGTTGGCGCCGCAAATGAGTCACCCCTTTTCCGAACAAGCGAATCTGTTTCATTTTCCGCCATCCAAAAGCCCGAATTTGCTCAACCCGCTCGTGCTGGCATATATCGGAGATGCGGTTTATGAAGTGTATATCCGTCAGTATGTGATTTCCGGTACGAATCATCGGCCGAATTACCTGCATAAAGCGGCAACTGGATATGTGTCCGCCAAAGCGCAGTCGAAGCTGTTGGAGAAGCTCATGCCGATCTTAACGGAAGAAGAAGTCGACATCGTCAAGCGGGGCCGCAATGCCAAATCAGGAACCACAGCCAAAAACGCGGACGTGCTGGAGTACCGGCACAGTACCGCGTTCGAATGCTTAATCGGATATTTGTATTACCAACAATCCTTTGAGAGACTGAAGGAAATTTTAGATTTCGCCCTGAAGGAGAAATGATATGGAAGAAGAATATATCGGCGGGAAACACTCTGTTTTAGAAGCGCTTCGCTCCGGGCGGACGATCAACAAAATATGGGTAGCCGAAAATGCGCAGAAGCAATTTGCCGGCCCTATTGTCGCAGAGGCTAAAAATCACGGAATTATCGTGCAGTTTACCGATAAGCGCAAACTTGACCAAATGGCCGAAGGACTTGTCCATCAAGGCGTTGTAGCACAAGTTGCAGCATACGAGTATGTTGAAATTGAGGATATTCTGGCTGGCGCCAAAGCTAAGGGCGAAGAGCCGTTCATTCTCATCCTCGATGAGATCGAAGATCCACACAATCTTGGTTCCATCCTGCGAACAGCCGACTGTACGGGCGTGCATGGGGTTATCATCCCTAAACGACGCTCGGTTGGACTCACCGCTACAGTATCCAAAACATCAGCTGGAGCTGTTGAGTATGTTCCAGTCGCTCGGGTAACGAACATTGCTCAAACGATCGAACAGTTGAAAGAAGAAGGCGTATGGGTAGCGGGAACCGACGTATCCGCGGCACAAGACGTTTATAAAGCGAATTTCAAAATTCCGATTGCCCTGGTTATCGGAAACGAAGGCAAGGGCGTCGGCCGGTTGATTAAAGAAAAGTGTGATTTCTTGGTCAAACTTCCGATGGCAGGGCGGATAAATTCGCTAAATGCTTCCGTTGCAGCAGGCGTACTCATGTATGAAGTGGTCAGACAGCGAATTCTGAGTTAAATGGTATGGAAGAGTTTCTGATCGTAGACGGGTACAATATCATAGGAGCCTGGCCTCAGCTAAGCAAGCTGAAGGACACCGATCTGGAGCAAGCGCGGGACAAGCTCATTCATATGTTGGCCGAATATCAGTCTTACTCCGGGATGAAAGTATATCTCGTATTCGATGCTTACATGGTCCCTGGCCTTGGAAAAAAATATACACAGAGCAAACTCGCCGTCCTCTACACCAAGGAAAAAGAAACGGCTGATGAGCTTATCGAGAGGTTGGTCACCAATTTAATGGGTCGACGTAAGCAAATTTACGTGGCCACTTCCGATATGATCGAGCAGCATGTCATCTTCGGTAAAGGCGCGCTGCGCCTGCCTGCAGGCGAACTTTTGGTCAAGATCAATCAAAGCCGTAAAGAAGTACGAGAACGAATCCGACCTGAGTCATCAAGCAAACGAAATCCTTTTGACGGCAAACTGAATGAAGATCTTAAAGCACTGTTTGAGCGGTGGCGACGAGGTGAGTGAAACTCTCCAAATGCTAGAAATGACGCGGTTCCCCGTTGACGGTGTCAGAATTCATCATGTATACTTAACCTAACCTTAAAGTGAAATTGGGTAGTCCTGCAGGCCGGAGGGATTGTTGGTGAGTGTCGACCTCAAAGAACTGAGAATGTACGATTATGATCTCAAGCCAGACGAAGACATAGTCGAAGCAGTCCGTGAAGGCAGTAGTGAAGCGCTGGAGTACCTGATCAATAAATATAAGAATTTCGTGCGTGCTAAGGCGCGTTCTTATTTCTTGATTGGCGCAGATCGTGAAGACATTGTGCAAGAAGGCATGATAGGTTTATATAAATCGATTCGTGACTTTCGAGGGGACAAGCTGGCTTCATTCAAAGCCTTTGCTGAACTGTGCATTACCAGGCAGATCATCACGGCCATTAAGACAGCGACTCGCCAGAAGCACATACCTCTGAATTCCTACGTTTCATTGGACAAGCCTATTTATGATGAAGATTCTGATCGGACGTTGCTTGACGTTATAAGCGGTTCACGGGTGACCGATCCGGAAGAACTGGTCATTAATCAAGAAGAGTTTACGGGTCTTGAAGATAAGATGGGTGAGATCTTAAGCGATCTGGAACGTCGAGTGCTTATGCTTTATCTTGATGGCAGATCGTACCAAGAGATTGCAGTGGATCTTGATCGTCATGTGAAATCCATTGATAATGCGCTTCAACGTGTCAAACGTAAGCTTGAACGCTATTTGGAAGTAAGAGATTTATAGAAAGTAAGTACAACATCCGCGGAGCGGGTGTTTTTCTTTTGCGCACGTTTAATAATTCCAAGCGTAGTCTATAATGATGATACTCTTGCAATGCATGTCTAGACACATAGAATAGAGGTAAACTGAGATAGTTCTTCCTTGACACCCCATTGTGGATTGTGATAAAGTATTTCAGGTAGCCCTAAAAGTCGCTTTCTTTTTGATGCGCTTCGAAGGGCTTTAATTAGAAAGTGTCTGTAGGAGGTGTACATCATGCGGGTTATCATCACATTAGCGTGCACAAATTGCAAACAAAGAAACTATGCATCCACTAAAAATAAGCGCAACAATCCCGACCGTATTGAGTTGAAGAAATATTGCAGATTCTGCAATGAACATACTGCTCATCGCGAGACTAGGTAGTTCTTTGGAGGTGTAGTTTGTGGCGTTCTTGGCTAGAATGAAACAAAGCTTCGGATCCACGTTTTCCTTCTTCACCGACAGTTGGTCAGAACTCAAAAAGGTCAAGTGGCCAAGCCGCAAAGAAATGATCACCTATACGCTTGTTGTTATCGGTACGGTAGCTTTCGTTGCCGTTTACTTCTTTGTGCTGGATCTTGGAATCTCAGAGTTGCTGCGCCTTGTTTTTAAATAAACAGGACTATAGGTGAATTTATTCATGGAAAAAAGATGGTACGTCGTACATACCTATTCAGGGTATGAAAACAAAGTAAAAGCCAACCTAGAGAAACGCGTTGAATCTATGGAAATGCAGGACAAGATCTTCCGTGTGCTCGTGCCTATGGAAGAAGAACTGGTGAACAAAGACGGCAAGAAGAAAACCGTCATGCGTAAAGTTTACCCGGGCTACGTCCTCGTTGAGATGATTCAAACAGACGACTCTTGGTACGTTGTGCGCAATACGCCGGGAGTTACAGGATTCGTAGGTTCTACGGGGTCTGGCTCTAAACCGACTGCACTACTACCTGAGGAAGTGGAAGCCATCCTGAAGCATATGGGTATGGAAGAGCCGAAGGCGAAAATTGACTTCGAACTCAAAGAAACCGTACGCGTCAAGGTGGGACCTTTTGCGAACTTTGTTGGCTCGGTTGAAGAAATCGTGGCGGATAAAGGCAAGCTTAAGGTACACGTCAACATGTTTGGTAGAGAAACCCCGCTTGAGTTGGATTTCAACCAAGTGGAAAAGCTATAAAACAAGACAACCAAGGGTTTCTGCCAGGTCTATTCCTCGGGATAGACCTTCGTTAGTGGGAGGGTTTTGTGCCCGTCTAACCACACTAAGAGCAAGGAGGTGTCCAACATGGCAAAAAAGGTTATTAAAATCGTGAAGCTGCAAGTTCCAGCTGCGAAAGCAAATCCAGCGCCACCGATCGGTCCAGCATTGGGTCAAGCAGGTGTGAACATCATGGCTTTCTGTAAAGAGTTTAACGCTCGTACTGCAGATCAAGCGGGTCTTATCATTCCGGTTGAAATTACAGTATTCGAAGACCGTTCCTTTACATTTATCACGAAAACGCCTCCGGCTGCAGTTCTTCTTCGCGTCGTTGCTGGTATCGAAAAAGGATCCGGTGAACCGAACAAAAAGAAAGTTGCAACTGTGAAGCGCGCGAAAGTTCGCGAAATCGCTGAACAAAAAATGCCTGACCTGAATGCTGCATCCGTTGAGGCTGCAATGCGTATGGTCGAAGGTACTGCTCGCAGCATGGGTATCGTCATCGAAGACTAATTCCGTATGGAATGCGGTGAGTAAGCGAATGCTTACGAAGAAAGTTTTCTAAGAAAACTCTTAGCCGCTCGGTGGGAGGATTATCCGCTAATACCACTAAGGAGGATTTTAAAATGCCTAAACACGGTAAAAAATACCGCGAAGTCGCTCAGCTTGTAAATGCTGAAACTTTGTATGATCCGTCAGAAGCAATCGAGCTTGTTAAAAAGACAGCTCCTGCTAAATTCGATGAGACTGTGGATATCGCAGTTCGTCTGGGTGTAGACCCAAGAAAACAAGACCAGGCTGTTCGTGGCGTAGTTGTACTTCCACACGGTACTGGTAAAACAAAACGTGTACTCGTTTTTGCCAAAGGTGAAAAAGCGAAAGAAGCTGAAGCGGCTGGCGCGGATTTTGTTGGCGATCAAGACATGATCAACAAAATTCAACAAGGCTGGTTCGAATTCGACGTTTGCGTAGCCACTCCTGATATGATGAGCGAAGTTGGTAAACTGGGTCGTATTCTCGGGGGTAAAGGTTTAATGCCGAACCCTAAAGCCGGTACAGTTACATTTGACGTAGCGAAAGCTGTTCAAGAGATCAAAGCTGGTAAAATCGAATACCGCCTCGATAAAGCAGGTCAAATCCATGCTCCACTCGGTAAAGTATCCTTCGATGCTGACAAGTTGAATGAAAACTTCAAAGCATTGGTTGATGCGCTTCTCAGAGCGAAGCCTGCAGCTGCTAAAGGTGTTTACCTGAAAAGCATCGCTGTATCTTCTACTATGGGACCAAGTGTTCGTGTGAACCTGCAATCCTTTAGATAAGAAAAACCATCCAGTTGACTTCGGTTGCTGGTCGTGATAATCTATCTAAGGTCTTAAAAGTGAATATGCAAACCGTAGACAGTAGGTGCCGCCTTGGCTTAATTTCCTACCGAGGTGTTATGATATATATTGCGATTCTTTTGTACATCAAGAGAAAAGTGAACACATCATGCCTTCGTAGTGTCTACGAAGGCATTTCTTATTTTCGGAATAAGAAATGCTGATGCTCCTACTGTTTGCGAAATCGAAGATACAAATGCAAAAGAAGTGAGGTGTACTATGGCAAACGCGAAAATTCTTGCAGAGAAAGAACAGGCTGTCGCTGAAGTAACAGAGAAGCTGAAAGCTAGCTCTTGCACAATCGTAGCTGACTACCGCGGTTTGAACGTAGCTCAAGTAACTCAGTTGCGTAAATCCTTGCGCGAAGCTGGTATCGAATTTACAGTTCTCAAGAATACTTTGGCAAGACGTGCAACAGCTAACGCTGAGCTAAGCGCGCTGGATGAGTTCTTAACTGGACCTACAGCGATTGCTTTCAGCAAAGACGATGTTGTGTCTCCTGCTAAAATCTTGACTGAATTTGCGAAAAAGAACGATAAATTGAGCGTAAAAGCTGGCGTGGTCGAAGGCCGTGTAGTTGGATACGATCAAATCAAAGCACTTGCAGAACTTCCTTCCAAAGAAGGTCTTCTCTCTATGTTGCTTAGCGTTCTTCAAGCTCCTGTTCGTAACTTTGCACTTGCTGTTAAAGCAGTTGCTGAGAAAAAAGAAGCTGAAGGTCAAGCTTAATCTAGCTTTACTACAACAAACAAATCTATTAATGATAACGGAGGTTTAACCATGAGTAACGCACAAATCTTGGAAGCCATCAAAGGCATGACTATTTTGGAATTGAACGATCTGGTTAAAGCAATTGAAGAAGAATTCGGCGTAACTGCGGCAGCTCCAGTAGCTGTAGTAGCAGGCGGCGCAGCAGCAGTTGAAGAAGCTCAAACTGAGTTTGACGTAATCTTGACTAACGCTGGCGCATCCAAAATCAACGTAATTAAAGTTGTTCGCGAAATCACAGGTCTTGGCCTGAAAGAAGCGAAAGACCTGGTTGACGGCGCTCCTAAGCCAATCAAAGAAAAAATTGGCCAAGAAGAAGCAGAAGCTATCAAAGCAAAACTTACAGAAGCTGGCGCTACTGTAGAAGTGAAGTAATCTTGTCATATAGAGAACCTCTTGAAGCTAAACTTCAAGAGGTTCTTTTAACGAATTTGAGATTTTACCTCATAGGAAAGCTTACCGAGTTGTTAATTCATTCTGGTCGGTGGTTTTCCTAGTGGTAAAAGTGAAGGAGGAGTGCATAACGTGTCAGAGCACTATTACACACAGCGTCCTACTGTGCAGCGGGATCTCCATACGATGAAAGAGAAGTTGCGCGGTCGGGAGATGACGTTTACAACGGATGCCGGCGTCTTTTCGAAGAAAGGTGTCGATTATGGGAGCAAGCATTTAATTGAAACGATGGAGTTTCAAGAGGATGCAAATGTATTAGATGTGGGATGCGGCTACGGTCCCATTGGCCTTAGTGCTGCGCTAATGTGCCCGAAAGGTCATGTGACTATGGTAGATATCAACGAGAGAGCGATTGAACTCTCAATTGATAATGCAAAGCGCAATGGAATTTCTAATGTAACGATATTGCAAAGTGATTTGCTGGAGCAAGTGCAAGAACACAAATTCGATGTGGTATTAACGAATCCGCCTATTCGAGCCGGTAAGGAAGTAGTGCATCGCATTTTTGCGGATGCCTATGATTGCTTGAATGAAGGCGGATCGATTTGGGTTGTTATTCAGAAAAAACAAGGGGCTCCTTCCGCGATGGCGAAGCTTGAAGCGATTTATGGAGATGTTGTTGAGGTCTCCAAAGATAAAGGGTACAGAATCCTTAAAGCAACAAAGAGGTAATGAATGATTTTCGAGGAAATTTGTTTGACTTGACATTTTATATGTGGTATCATTGAAAAATGTCAGTATTAAGATGGGACACATGTCTTTAGTTAACAAAAATGTCAAGTCTTTTTTTCATCCGAGATGCATAAAATTTTAAACTGTAACGTATAATGTTTGAATTTTGGGCAACTCTAACAGGATGAGAAGAAATATATGGAAAAGTCTTGTCGATCAACAGAGAAAAACCTCCATCCATACAGTCGCTTGATTCGGACGGGCTCCAATATCGGAGGCGTCCTGAGTGTACGTCGGTAGAAGTTTTTCTTCTTTCTTTTTATTTATTGAGTAGACTTGAGGGGTGAATGAAAGTTGGCGGGACATCTTGTTCAATTTGGACGACGTAAACGCAGGACTTATGCACGTATTAATGAGGTGCTGGGTATTCCAAACCTGATTGAGATCCAGCAAAAATCGTATGAGTGGTTTTTGGAAGAGGGCCTCAGAGAGATGTTTCAGGATATCTCCCCGATTCAGGATTTTACGGGTAACCTGGTACTGGAGTTTATTGACTACAGCTTGGGTGAGCCTAAGTATTCGGTTGATGAATCCAAAGAACGCGACGTAACCTATGCGGCGCCGTTAAGAGTCAAAGTCCGTTTGATTAATAAAGAAACCGGTGAGGTCAAAGAACAAGAAGTGTTCATGGGGGATTTCCCTATTATGACCGATACGGGAACTTTCATTATCAACGGTGCGGAGCGTGTAATCGTCTCCCAGCTCGTTCGTTCACCCAGTGTTTATTATAGCACGAAAGTGGATAAAAACGGCAAAAAAACTTATACAGCTACTGTCATTCCGAACCGCGGCGCATGGTTGGAACTTGAGACGGATGCGAAGGATATCATTTATGTTCGTATCGATCGTACGCGCAAAATCCCAGTCACCGTACTGCTTCGTTCATTAGGTTTCGGTACAGATGCTGAGATTCTCGATCTGCTTGGCGATGATGAATATATCCGCAACACGCTCGACAAAGACAACACGGATTCTACGGAAAAAGCGTTGATCGAAATCTATGAGCGTCTTCGTCCGGGTGAGCCGCCTACGCTTGATAATGCTAGAAGCTTGCTTGTAGCTCGCTTCTTCGATCCAAAGCGTTATGATTTGGCGAATGTCGGCCGTTACAAAATCAATAAGAAACTTCATATCAAGAATAGATTGTTCAATCAACGTCTGGCTGAAACATTAGCAGATGCGGAAACAGGTGAAATTATCGCTGAAGCCGGTCAATTGCTTGACCGTCGTACGCTGGATGAAATCCTGCCTTATATTGAGAAGGGTGCTGGATTTAAAGAGTTCTCCATCCCGAATGGCGTGACAGAAGCGGATAGCATCCCGGTTCAGTGCATTAATGTATACTCACCAAATGAAGACGGCAAAGTCGTGAAGGTTATCTCCAACGGTGTTATTGATAAATCCGTGAAAAACATCACGCCTGCCGATATTATTTCATCCATTAACTATTTCATTAATCTATTGCATGGTATTGGAAATACAGACGATATCGATCACTTGGGTAACCGTCGTCTTCGTTCTGTCGGCGAATTGCTGCAAAACCAATTCCGTATCGGTTTATCCCGTATGGAGCGCGTTGTGCGTGAACGGATGTCCATCCAAGACGCGAACGTGATTACGCCGCAGGCTTTGATCAACATTCGTCCTGTGATTGCGTCGATTAAAGAGTTCTTCGGTAGTTCCCAGCTCTCGCAATTTATGGACCAAACGAATCCGCTTGCTGAGCTGACGCACAAACGTCGTCTGTCCGCACTCGGACCCGGCGGTTTGACGCGTGAGCGCGCAGGTATGGAAGTTCGTGACGTGCATCACTCTCACTATGGCCGTATGTGTCCGATTGAGACTCCGGAGGGTCCGAACATTGGTTTGATCAACTCCTTGTCGACATTCGCCCGCATCAACGAGTATGGCTTTATTGAAGCTCCGTATCGTTGGGTGGATCCGAAGACGGGTATCGTAACCGATCAAATCGCTTACCTTACTGCCGACGAAGAGGATAACTACGTTATCGCTCAGGCGAATGCCGAGTTAACCGAAGAAGGTAAATTCGTTGAGGATTCAATTATCGTTCGTTACAAAGATGATAACTTAACGTTACCGGTTGAACGTGTCGATTACATGGACGTATCTCCGAAGCAAGTTGTTTCCGTCGCGACGGCGCTCATTCCGTTCCTTGAGAACGATGACTCCAACCGTGCACTTATGGGATCCAACATGCAGCGTCAAGCGGTTCCTCTCCTTATCCCTAAAGCACCTCTTGTAGGTACTGGTATGGAGCATAAGGTTGCTAAGGACTCAGGAGTATGTATTGTATCCAAATTTGACGGAATTATTGAAAAAGCGGCTGCGAATGAAATCTGGCTGCGCCGTCAAGAGATGGTAGATGGTAAGCTTGTTAACGGAAATATCGTGAAATATAAATTGCATAAATTCATGCGTTCCAACCAAGGTACTTGCATTAACCAACGTCCGATTGTGAAAAAAGGTCAACTGGTTAAAGTGGGCGACATTCTTGCTGATGGTCCTTCCACTGAGCAAGGCGAATTGGCGCTTGGTCGTAACGTTGTCGTTGCCTTCATGACTTGGGAAGGTTACAACTACGAGGATGCGATCCTGCTAAGCCAAAAACTGGTTAAAGAAGACGTATATACTTCGATTCATATCGAGGAATATGAGTCCGAAGCTCGTGATACGAAACTCGGACCTGAAGAGATCACTCGTGATATTCCTAACGTCGGGGAAGACGCTTTGAAAAATCTTGACGAGCGTGGAATTATCCGCGTCGGTGCCGAAATCGGTGCAGGCGACATCCTTGTCGGTAAAGTAACACCTAAAGGTGTAACCGAACTGACTGCGGAAGAAAGATTGCTACATGCGATCTTTGGTGAGAAGGCTCGTGAGGTTCGTGACACATCCCTTCGCGTGCCGCATGGTACTGACGGTATCGTTGTCGACGTTAAAGTATTTACTCGTGAGAACGGCGATGAGCTGCCTCCTGGTGTGAACCAACTCGTTCGTGTCTATATCGCTCAAAAACGGAAAATTTCCGAGGGTGATAAAATGGCCGGACGTCACGGTAACAAAGGGGTCGTAGCACGTATCCTTCCTGAGGAAGATATGCCGTTCATGCCGGATGGTACGCCGGTTGAAGTCGTACTGAATCCTCTCGGGGTTCCATCGCGTATGAACATCGGTCAAGTGCTTGAAGTTCACTTAGGTATGGCATCCAGATTCTTGGGTATTCACGCAGCAACTCCGGTATTCGACGGTGCGCGTGAGTATGACGTCTTCGACACGATGGAAGAAGCAGGTATGCAGCGAAACGGTAAGACACTTCTGTACGATGGTCGTACAGGCGAATCGTTCGAACGTGAAGTTACGGTTGGTGTCATGTACATGATCAAACTGGCGCACATGGTCGACGATAAAATCCATGCCCGTTCCACAGGTCCTTACTCGCTCGTTACACAGCAGCCGCTGGGTGGTAAAGCGCAGTTCGGTGGACAACGTTTCGGGGAGATGGAGGTATGGGCACTTGAAGCTTATGGAGCTGCCTATACACTGCAAGAAATCCTTACCGTTAAGTCTGATGACGTTGTGGGTCGTGTGAAAACTTACGAATCCATCGTTAAAGGCGAGAACGTTCCGGAGCCTGGTGTACCAGAGTCATTCAAAGTTTTGATCAAAGAGCTTCAAAGCTTGGGAATGGACGTCAAAATCCTTTCCGGCAACGAAGAAGAGATCGAAATGAAAGAAATGGATGACGACGATGAAGTCACCAGCGATAAATTGAACTTGAATTTAGAAGGATCCGAATTAGGAGTCGAATAATCTTAGTCGTTATAGATCGAGCACGATTCAATGCACAGTATGGTTTAAATTCTTAAAGGAGGGTTGCTCCTTGATGGACGTTAACAACTTCGAGTTTATGAAAATCGGCTTGGCATCACCCGATAAAATTCGCTCTTGGTCCCGTGGGGAAGTAAAGAAGCCGGAAACGATTAACTACAGAACTTTAAAGCCTGAGAAAGAAGGTCTTTTCTGTGAAAAGATCTTCGGACCTACGAAAGATTGGGAATGTCATTGCGGTAAATACAAGCGCGTCCGTTATAAAGGCGTCGTTTGTGACCGATGCGGCGTAGAAGTAACCCGTCAAAAGGTTCGTCGTGAACGCATGGGTCACATTGAGCTGGCTGCTCCTGTATCCCATATTTGGTACTTTAAAGGTATTCCGAGCCGTATGGGTCTAGCGCTCGATATGTCTCCAAGATCCTTGGAAGAAATCATCTACTTTGCCTCCTACGTTGTAACGGATCCAGGGGATACGCCTCTGGAAAAGAAACAGCTGTTGTCGGAAAAAGAATACCGCAGCTACCGTGAGAAATACGGTTATGCGTTCCAAGCCGGTATGGGTGCAGAAGCAGTGAAAAAACTGTTGATGGATATCGATATCGATCGTGAAGTGGATACGCTCAAAGAAGAGTTGAAAACTGCGCAAGGTCAGCGTCGTAACCGCGCCATCAAACGTCTTGAAGTTATGGAAGCATTCCGTAACTCCAAGAATTTGCCGGGTTGGATGGTCTTGGATGTACTTCCGGTTATCCCGCCTGAGCTTCGTCCGATGGTTCAACTTGACGGCGGTCGTTTCGCGACTTCCGACTTGAACGATCTGTACCGCCGCGTTATCAACCGTAACAACCGTCTCAAAAGATTGCTCGATCTGGGAGCACCAGACATCATCGTGCAAAACGAGAAACGGATGCTGCAAGAAGCGGTTGATGCGTTAATCGACAACGGCCGTCGCGGCCGTCCGGTTACAGGTCCTGGTAACCGTCCTTTGAAATCCCTCAGCCATATGCTGAAAGGTAAACAAGGACGCTTCCGTCAAAACTTGCTCGGTAAACGTGTAGACTACTCTGGTCGTTCCGTTATCGTTGTAGGTCCTAACCTGAAGATGTACCAATGTGGTCTTCCTAAGGAAATGGCATTAGAACTGTTCAAACCTTTCGTAATGAAAGAGCTTGTGAATAAAGGATTGGCTCATAACATCAAAAGCGCCAAACGTAAAGTTGAACGCGTAAGTCCGGATGTATGGGATGTTCTCGAAGAAGTAATTAAGGAGCACCCAGTTCTCTTGAACCGTGCCCCCACACTGCATAGACTCGGGATTCAAGCGTTTGAGCCGATTCTCGTTGAAGGCCGCGCCATCAAATTGCATCCGCTCGTTTGTACGGCGTACAACGCCGACTTCGACGGTGACCAAATGGCCGTCCACGTACCGCTTTCATCCGAAGCGCAAGCTGAAGCACGCGTGCTGATGCTGGCTTCCGGGAACATTTTGAACCCTAAAGACGGTAAACCGGTCGTTACGCCTTCACAGGACATGGTCTTGGGAAGCTTCTACCTAACGACTGATAACAAATTTGCTAAAGGCGCAGGCTCTATTATTAGAACTGTGAATGAAGCAGTTTCATCTTACCAGTCCGGGAAAATGGCCCTGCATGCAAGAGTTGCAATTCCTGCTAGAGCTTTGAATAAAACGAGCTTTACAGAAGCGCAGCAAAATGCAGTGCTGATTACTACAATCGGGAAAATTATCTTCAATGAAATCTTCCCAAGTGATTTCCCATTCATCAATGAACCGACAAAGACGAACCTGTTGAACGGTATTCCAGACTCTCACTTTGTTTTCGAAAAAGGTGCAGATCTAAGAGCAATTATGTTAGATCGCAGTGAGAACAAAGCGGTTGGTAAAGAGTACTTGGGTTCCATCATTGCTGAATGCTTCCGTAAATATCATACAACGCAAACTTCGATGATTCTTGATAAAATCAAGGAACTCGGGTTTACGTATTCGACTAAAGCGGGTATCACCGTTGCGGTCTCTGACGTTGTTGTTCCTACGGAAAAAGAAGCAATTCTCAAGGATTGCGAAGAAAAAGTGCGCGTTGTTACCAACCAATACCGTCGCGGTTTGATTACCGATGAAGAGCGTTATGACCGTGTTATTGCGATCTGGAGTAAAGCGAAGGATGAAATCACTGAGATCTTGATGAAGTCCCTCGATAAATACAACTCGATCAACATGATGGTGGAGTCCAAAGCACGGGGTAACAAATCGCAGATTACACAGCTTGGCGGTATGCGTGGTCTGATGGCCAATCCATCCGGTAAAATCATGGAGTTGCCGATTAAATCGAACTTCCGTGAAGGTCTGACGATCTTGGAATACTTTATTTCCACGCACGGTGCCCGTAAAGGTCTTGCCGATACGGCGCTTCGTACAGCGGATTCCGGTTACTTGACTCGTCGTCTCGTTGACGTTGCACAGGATGTCATTGTCCGCGATGAAGATTGCGGTACAGATAAAGGCTTTACGGTTAGCAAAATTCAAGATGGTAAAGAGGTTATTGAAGATCTCTACGACCGTATTGAAGGTCGCTACGCATTTGAAACGCTCCGTCATCCGAAAACAGGCGAAGTGATTGTACAGCGCAATGAACTCATTGAAGCTGGCATTGCTGACGCTATTATCGATGCAGGTATTGAAAAACTGCAAATTCGTTCGGTCTTAAGCTGCCGTTCCCGCCATGGTGTTTGCAAAAAATGCTACGGCCGTAACTTGGCTACAGGTCAGTTCGTAGAAATCGGGGAAGCTGTAGGTATTATCGCGGCTCAATCCATCGGTGAGCCAGGAACGCAGCTGACGATGCGTACGTTCCATACCGGTGGTGTTGCCGGAGACGATATCACGCAAGGTTTGCCGCGTATTCAGGAGCTCTTCGAAGCCCGGAATCCGAAAGGTCAGGCCATCATTTCCGAAATCGACGGTGTAATCAAAGAAATTCGCGAAGCTAAGGACCGTCGTGAAATCGAAGTCCAAGGCGAAGCCGAGTCCAAAGTATATGCTGTTCCTTACGGTTCCCGCGTACGTGTGTCCGTGAACCAGCACATTGAAGCCGGTGACGAGCTGACAGACGGATCTATCGATCCGAAGGATATGCTTCGCATTAAAGGTATTCGCGGCGTGCAGAACTACATTCTGCAAGAAGTGCAGCGCGTTTACCGTAACCAAGGGGTAGAAATCAACGATAAGCATATCGAAGTTATGGTTCGCCAAATGCTTCGTAAAATCCGTATCGTTGACGCAGGAGATACAACGCTGCTTCCAGGTTCCTTTGTTGACATTCATGAATATGAAGAAGCTAACAAAGTAGCTCTGTTCGCAGGTAACGAGCCTGCGGTCGCAAGACCTATCTTGCTCGGTATCACTAAGGCTTCTCTTGAAACAGATTCCTTCCTTTCCGCTGCGTCCTTCCAAGAGACTACACGTGTCTTGACCGATGCTGCTATTAAAGGTAAGGTAGACCAATTGCTAGGTCTTAAAGAGAATGTCATTATCGGTAAGCTGATTCCTGCTGGTACGGGGATGCCGCGATACCGGAACATCCGTATTACGGATCCTAATGAGGAATTGGTAGCGGATGAAGATTTGGAAAAAGAGACCGTTGCTGTAGAATAATGAATAAATAAGTCGTACGGGAAAGCCACTTCGATGAATGTGCGCTTTCCCGTTCACTTGTTGTTTATGAAGTTTTGATGAAGGTGCAAGTAATTTCTTGACACTCTATATTCAAAATGCTAATATATCGTAGTGTGCCTAAGTTACTATTCTTTCCTGCGCTTTGGAGGATGAGCTTTATGTCTTATGATAAAGTCAAACAGGCGAAGAATATAAGTGTTGGCGCGAAGAAAGCAACGAAGACGGTTGAACAAGGTAAGGCCGTCGAAGTTTTTGTTGCCAAAGATGCAGATCCGCGATTAACGATAAAGCTGGTAAGCCTCTGTAAGAAGATGGACACACCGGTCACCTATGTGGATTCTATGAAGATGCTAGGTAAAGCTTGTGGAATTGAAGTTGGAGCTGCGGTAGCAGCTGTTGTAAATGAATAAACTCAAAGACGTTTTTGTTACCGGACATTGAGGCATAAGTTCTTTGAAACTTGGTTCGTGTTCGTGGCAAAGACTTTTCATTTGCTCATTTACGACTCGCCTGGATCTGTGGGCTTGCAAGAAGCAATAAGGTTATACATGTAGGGAGGAGGTGGCGATATGCCAACAATTAACCAACTAGTACGTAAAGGTCGTCAAGCGAAGGTGGATAAATCCAAATCCCCAGCTTTGCAAAAAGGTTTTAACGCTTTGAAAAGAGAAGCAACGGATTTGAGCGCTCCTCAAAAACGTGGTGTCTGCACTCGTGTAGGTACAATGACTCCTAAGAAGCCTAACTCCGCACTTCGTAAATATGCTCGTGTTCGTTTAACGAACCGCGTTGAGGTGACAGCTTACATTCCAGGTATCGGTCACAACCTGCAAGAACACAGCGTTGTATTGATTCGTGGGGGTAGGGTAAAAGACCTTCCGGGGGTACGTTATCACATCGTTCGTGGCGCCCTGGATACTTCCGGTGTTAACAACCGCAAGCAATCCCGTTCCAAATACGGTACGAAACGTCCTAAAGTTAAAAAATAAGACATCACCAATAGGGATGATCCTTTCAAGAAAGGGGGATAACTATGCCTCGTAAAGGTCCAGTTACTCGCAGAGACGTATTGCCAGATCCGATTTATAATAGCAAACTTGTTACTCGTCTAATCAATCGCATCATGATCGACGGAAAAAGAGGGGTAGCACAGTCCATTTTATACAACGCTTTTAACCTCGTGAAAGATCGTACAGGTAAAGAGCCGATGGAAGTGTTCGAACAAGCGATCAAAAACATCATGCCGGTATTGGAAGTTAAAGCTCGCCGTGTAGGTGGAGCGAACTACCAAGTTCCGATTGAAGTTAAACCTGAGCGCCGTACGACATTAGGACTGCGTTGGTTGGTCAACTACTCCCGTCTTCGCGGTGAGAAGACGATGGAAGAAAGATTGGCTTTCGAAATTATCGATGCTAGCAACAACACGGGTTCTTCTGTTAAGAAACGTGAAGATACACACAAAATGGCTGAAGCGAACAAAGCGTTTGCTCACTATCGTTGGTAGAATTAAGATTCAAATACTGAAAGGAGACATAACGACCTATGGCTAGAGAGTTCTCCTTAAAAAACACACGTAATATCGGGATTATGGCTCATATTGATGCCGGTAAAACGACTACGACAGAGCGCATCCTGTACTATACAGGTAAAGTTCACAAAATCGGAGAGGTGCACGAAGGTGCGGCTACGATGGACTGGATGGAGCAAGAGCAAGAGCGCGGAATCACGATTACTTCCGCCGCTACGACTGCGCAATGGGATGGTCACCGCATCAATATTATCGATACCCCGGGGCACGTTGACTTTACCGTTGAGGTAGAGCGTTCCCTTCGCGTGTTGGATGGAGCGGTTGGCGTATTTAGTGCGAAAGAAGGCGTTGAGCCGCAATCGGAGACAGTTTGGAGACAAGCTGACCGTTACGGCGTTCCGCGGATCGCATACGTAAACAAAATGGATATCATCGGCGCTGATTTCTTGGGTGTTGTTGACTCCATGCGTCAGAAGCTTGGTGCAAATGCAGTTGCTATTCAACTTCCGATCGGTGCTGAGAACGAGTTCAAAGGTATCATCGACTTAGTTGAAGAAGTAGCTTATATGTACAAAGACGATCTTGGTAAGGACATCGAGAAAGTCGAAGTGCCTGCTGAGTTCAAAGACAAAGTCGCAGAATTGAGATTGGAACTGATCGAGAAAGTTGCTGAGCTTGATGAAGAGCTTACAATGAAATATCTCGAAGGTGAAGAACTCACAATCGACGAAATTAAAGCAGCTCTGCGTAAAGGTGTCTGCGAAGTGAAAATCTTCCCAGTTATCGTAGGGTCTTCTTACAGAAACAAAGGTGTTCAATTGATGTTGGATGCAGTTATTAACTACCTGCCATCCCCAATTGATGTACCAGATATTAAAGGTGTACTTGACGATGGTACTGAAGTGATCCGTAAGTCTGCTGACGATCAACCGTTCTCAGCGCTTGCTTTCAAAATCATGACAGATCCTTTCGTTGGTCGTCTTACATTCTTCCGCGTATACTCTGGTGTATTGAGTTCAGGTTCTTACGTACTTAATGCTACTAAAGGTAAACGTGAGCGCGTTGGTCGTATTCTGCAAATGCATGCGAACAGCCGTCAAGAAATTAGCGATGTTTACGCAGGTGACATTGCAGCAGCAGTTGGATTGAAAGATACAACTACTGGCGATACACTTTGTGATGAGAAAAACCCAGTTATCCTTGAGTCCATGAACTTCCCTGAACCGGTTATCCAGCTTGCTGTTGAACCGAAAACGAAGGCTGACCAAGATAAAATGGGTATCGCTCTTCAAAAGCTTGCTGAAGAAGATCCTACTTTCCGTGCTCACACAGACGAAGAAACAGGACAAACGATTATCGCAGGTATGGGTGAGCTTCACCTTGAGATCCTCGTTGACCGTATGCTTCGCGAGTTCAAAGTAGAAACCAACGTAGGTAAACCGCAAGTTGCTTACCGTGAAACGTTCCGTGCAGCAGCTAAAGTTGAAGGTAAATTCGTTCGCCAATCCGGTGGCCGTGGTCAATACGGACATTGTTGGGTTGAGTTCGAACCTCAAGAAGCTGGCGTAGGCTTCGTCTTCGAAAGCAAAATCGTGGGTGGATCGATTCCTAGAGAGTATATCGCTCCGATTCAAGCGGGTATCGAAGAATCCATGAAGAACGGGGTTCTTGCAGGATTCCCTCTCGTGGACATCAAAGCAACAGTTGTCGATGGATCTTACCATGATGTTGACTCCAATGAAATGGCGTTCAAAATCGCAGGTTCCATGGCGCTTAAAGCTGCGAAAGAAAAATGTAAACCGGTTCTTCTTGAGCCAATCATGAAAGTGGAAGTTACTGTGCCTGAAGAGTACATGGGCGATGTTATGGGTGACCTTAACTCCCGTCGTGGACGCATCGAAGGTATGGATAACCGTCATGGAGCACAAATCATCCGTGCCAAAGTACCTCTGTCCGAAATGTTTGGATACTCCACAACACTTCGTTCCAGAACACAAGGCCGTGGTGTTTACTCCATGGAAATCTCCCACTATGAAGAAGTACCTAAGTCGATTGCGGAAGAAATTATCGCAAAAGGCAAAGGCGCTTAATATAAACTAATAGTCACTCTAAGGAGGAATCGTTTAAAATGGCAAAGGCTAAATTTGAACGTAACAAACCGCATGTTAACATCGGTACTATCGGTCACGTTGACCACGGTAAAACAACTTTGACTGCTGCTATTACAACTGTATTGTCCAAAAGATACGGTGGTGCTGCAGTAGCATTCGACCAAATCGATAAAGCACCAGAAGAGCGCGAGCGCGGTATCACAATCTCCACAGCTCACGTTGAGTACGAAACACCTAACCGTCACTACGCACACGTAGACTGCCCAGGCCATGCTGACTATGTTAAAAACATGATCACTGGTGCTGCACAAATGGACGGAGCGATCCTGGTTGTATCCGCAGCTGACGGCCCTATGCCACAAACTCGCGAGCACATCCTGCTCTCCCGCCAAGTAGGCGTTCCTTACATCGTAGTATTCTTGAACAAATGCGACATGGTTGAAGACGATGAGTTGCTTGAACTGGTTGAGATGGAAGTTCGCGACCTTCTTAACGAGTACGAGTTCCCAGGCGATGATACTCCAATCATCCGCGGCGCAGCTCGTGAAGCTCTTCAAAACCCAGATGGTCCTTGGGCTGACAAAATCGTTGAACTGTTCGAGCAAGTTGATACTTACATCCCAACTCCTGAGCGCGAAACAGACAAACCTTTCCTTATGCCGGTTGAGGATGTATTCTCCATCACAGGCCGCGGAACTGTTGCAACTGGTCGTGTAGAGCGTGGAACAGTTAAAGTACAAGACGAAGTTGAAATCGTAGGTATTGCTGAAGAAACTCGTAAATGCGTTGTAACTGGCGTAGAGATGTTCCGCAAATTGCTCGATTCCGCTCAAGCTGGTGACAACATCGGTGCCCTTCTTCGTGGTGTAGACCGCAAAGATATCGAGCGTGGTCAAGTACTTGCAAAACCAGGTTCAGTTAAACCACACACGAACTTCACAGCACAAATCTACGTACTGACTAAAGAAGAGGGTGGCCGTCACAAGCCTTTCTTCACTGGTTACCGTCCACAGTTCTACTTCCGTACAACTGACGTAACTGGTATCATCACTCTTCCAGAAGGTACTGAGATGGTTATGCCTGGTGATAACATCACTGTTACAGTTGAACTGATCAACCCAATCGCAATCGAAGAAGGAACTCGCTTCGCGATTCGTGAAGGCGGACGTACTGTTGGTGCGGGCGCGGTTGCTACAATTCAAAAGTAATCTCTATATAATAGAAGAAACACTCACCGTTTAGGCGGTGGGTGTTTTTTTAGGTGGGCTTTGGGGCTCCCCACAAAGTAATAGGTATATGCTGCGGAGGTTGACTTCACTTTGTGGGGATGAGCCTAAACTTTTGCTTGCATTTGCTTTTCATATTTTATATAATATTAAACGTTGGTCTGTGACGTTGCGATGATGTGAGAGGTTGCCGACACACCCGGATCCTTTGCCATGGTGAAGGCAGTCGGAGAATTTTCACGGAGTATGTCCGATACTAAATTGGGCGATAGAAGGAGGGACTTATATGGCAAAGCAAAAAATTCGTATCCGTTTGAAAGCTTATGATCACAGAATCATTGATCAATCAGCTGAGAAAATCGTGGAAACTGCCAAGCGTTCCGGTGCAGGTGTATCCGGTCCGATTCCGCTTCCAACTGAGAAGCAAATCATCACGATTCTTCGTGCGGTGCACAAGTACAAGGATTCGCGCGAGCAATTCGAAATGCGTACGCATAAGCGTCTTATCGATATTGTGAATCCTACACCACAAACAGTAGATGCTTTGATGAGACTGGACTTGCCGTCTGGTGTAGACATCGAGATCAAACTGTAAAACAACTATAGAATACACGTTTAGGAAGGAAAAGAGGTGTCAACGATGAAAGGTATCTTAGGAAAAAAACTTGGGATGACACAAGTGTTTACCGCGGAAGGTAACGTAGTTCCGGTAACTGTCATTCAAGCGGGACCATGTGTGGTTCTCCAAAAGAAAGATGTGGATAACGACGGTTATGAGTCGATCCAAATCGGTTTTGATGATGTAAAAGCTAGCCGTATCATTAAGCCAGAGCTTGGCCATGCGAAAAAAGCAGGGGCAACGCCTAAGCGCTACGTAAAAGAAATTCGCGGCGTTCAGTTGGCTGATTATGAAGTTGGCCAGGAATTGAAGGCAGATCTGTTTACAGAAGGCGAATTCGTTGACGTTACAGGTACTTCCAAAGGTAAAGGTTTCCAAGGTAACATCAAAAGACATAACCAATCCCGCGGACCAATGGCTCACGGCTCCCGTTATCACAGAGGACCAGGTTCCATGGGTTCCATTCAAGCGAACCGCGTTCCTAAAGGTAAAAACCTGCCAGGACATATGGGTAACGAAACTGTAACTTTGCAAAACTTGCAAATCATCAAAGTAGATGCTGAGCGTAACGTATTGCTTGTAAAAGGCTCCATTCCGGGTCCTACTAACAGCTACGTAAGCGTGAAATCTGCTGTTAAAAAGTAAGAAAGGAGGAAGACTGATGCCAAAAGTAGCTTTATATAACGTAACAGGCGCGCAAGTGGGCGAAGTTGAATTGTCTGATGCTGTTTTCGGAATCGAGCCTCACGTGCATGCGATTCATGAAATGGTTCTGCTTCAACAAGCAGCTGTTCGTCAAGGTACTCATAAAACAAAAGGTCGTTCTGAAGTTCGCGGCGGCGGACGTAAACCTTGGAAACAAAAAGGTACAGGACGTGCCCGTCAAGGTAGTATCCGTGCTCCACAATGGAAAGGCGGCGGTACAGTATTTGGACCGACTCCTCGCAGCTATGGCTACAAACTGCCTAGAAAAGTTCGTCGTTTGGCGATTAAATCCGCTTTGTCTTCGAAAGTCATTGATAATGAATTGATCGTTTTGGATCAACTTCAATTAGATGCTCCTAAGACTAAAGAATTCGCAGCAATCTTGAACAACCTGAAAGTTGAAAGAAAAGCATTAGTAGTTGGTCTTGATACCGATTCTAACGCAGCTCTTTCCGCTCGTAACATTCCAGGTGTGAAATTTATCGCTGCTGACGGAATCAATGTTCTGGATGTCATGTTGTATGACAAACTGATCATTACGAAAGATGCTGTACAGAAAGTAGAGGAGGTGCTTGCACAATGAAAAATCCACGCGACATTATCAAGCGCCCGATCATCACTGAGCGTACTAGCGACCTGATGGCTAACAAAAAGTACGTTTTCGAAGTTGATCTTCGCGCAAACAAAACGGAAATTAAACAAGCTATCGAAGCTATCTTCAAAGTGAAAGTTACAAATGTAAACACACTCAGAATGCCTGCTAAGCCTAAACGCTACGGTCGTCACTTTGGTTACACTTCCGAATGGAAGAAAGCAATTGTGTCCCTGAGCGCTGAAAGCAAAGAGCTGGAGTTCTTTGAATCCGTATAACACATTTCTTAAAGTAAGGAGGGAATCGGAGTGCCAGTAAAAAAATATAAACCAACCTCCCCGGCTAGACGTGCCATGTCGGTTTCTACTTTTGAAGAAATCACAACATCTACACCGGAGAAGTCCTTGCTCGCTCCTTTGAGCAAAACAGCTGGACGTAACAACCAAGGTAAAATTACAGTTCGTCATCACGGTGGCGGTCATAAACGTAAATACCGGATTATCGATTTCAAACGTACAAAAGATGGAATACCAGGACGCGTTGCTACAATCGAGTACGATCCTAACCGTTCCGCAAACATTGCATTGATCAACTATGCAGATGGTGAGAAAAGATACATCATTGCTCCTAAAGGCTTGAAAGTAGGAGATCAAATCGTATCCGGACCACAATCCGACATTAAAGTAGGTAACGCACTGCCTTTGGAAAACATTCCAGTTGGTACAGTTATCCACAACATCGAGTTGAAACCAGGTAAAGGTGCACAACTAGTGCGTGCCGCTGGAACAGAAGCTCAACTTCTTGGTAAAGAAGAAACTTACGTAACGATTCGCCTTTCTTCCGGTGAAGTTCGTAAAGTCCTTAAAGTTTGCCGCGCGACTATCGGATCTGTAGGTAACGAAGATCACGAGCTCGTGAAAATCGGTAAAGCTGGTCGTAACCGTTGGAAAGGCAATCGCCCTCAAGTCCGCGGGGTTGTAATGAACCCTAACGATCACCCACACGGTGGTGGTGAAGGACGCGCGCCAATCGGTCGTAAATCACCTATGTCTCCATGGGGTAAACCGACACTTGGTTACAAAACTCGTAAGAAAAACAAAGCATCCAACAAATACATTGTACGTCGTCGTACGAAGTAATCTAGGATACATTAATTATCGTGAGGTTCAAGGAAGGGAGGAACACCCATGGGTCGCAGCTTAAAGAAAGGTCCATTTATCGATGGATACTTACTGAAAAAAGTGGAAGACTTGAACACTTCCGGCAAGAAAGTCGTTGTTAAGACTTGGTCCCGTCGTTCTACAATTTTCCCACAATTCGTTGGTCACACTTTCGGCGTATATGATGGCAGAAAACACGTGCCTGTTTATGTAACTGAAGATATGGTAGGACATAAACTTGGTGAATTCGCGCCAACTCGTACTTACAAAGGTCATGACGACGATAAGAAAACCGGAAAACGCTAATCGCATTTTTAACCGAGAGGAGGTACTACCATGCAAGCTAAAGCAATTTTGAACCACGCTCGGATTGCTCCTCGTAAAGCACAATTAGTGATTGACTTGATTCGGGGAAAAGCGGTAGGTGAAGCGATCGCGATTCTGCGTCACACACCTAAAGCAGCTTCTCCAATTCTGGAGAAACTTCTGAACTCCGCAATTGCCAATGCAGAGCATAACTATTCGTTAGATCCTAATAAATTAGTGATCTCTCAAGCGTTTGTTAACCAAGGGCCGACAATGAAAAGGTTCCAACAACGTGCGATGGGTCGCGCAAGCGCAATTAGAAAACGTACCAGCCACATTACATTAGTGGTATCTGAGAAATAAGGAGGGATAACGTGTGGGTCAGAAAGTAAACCCGGTAGGTCTTAGAATCGGTATTATTCGCGATTGGGAGTCCAAATGGTTCGCAGAAAAAGATTTCGGAACTCTGCTGCTTGAAGACGTCAAAATCCGTGAATACTTGAAAAATAAATTAAAAGATTCTGCAGTATCCCACATCGATATCGAGCGCGCGGCTAACCGTGTGAACGTAACGATTCATACTGCGAAACCAGGAATGGTTATCGGTAAAGGCGGAGCGGAAGTTGAAGTAATTCGCAACTACATCGCTGGTTTGTCCGGTAAAAAAGTTCACATCAACATTTCTGAAATCAAAAACCCTGATCTGGATGCAATCCTCGTTGCTGAAGCAATTGCTCTTCAACTGGAACGCCGCGTATCATTCCGTCGTGCAATGAAACAAGCGATCCAAAGAACAATGAGATCCGGAGCAAAAGGTATTAAAGTTGCAACTAGCGGACGTCTTGGCGGCGCTGAGATCGCTCGTACGGAAGGATATAGCGAAGGAACAGTTCCACTTCATACACTTCGCGCGGATATCGACTACGGTACTGCAGAAGCACACACTACTTACGGACGTATTGGTGTTAAAGTATGGATTTATCGTGGAGAGGTTCTTCCGACAGCTAAGAAAAAGGCTCAGCCGGAAGGAGGAAACTAAATCATGTTAGTACCTAAACGTGTAAAACACCGTAAAGAACACCGCGGTAACATGAAAGGTCGCGCTAAAGGCGGAACGGAAGTGGCTTTTGGCGAATACGGTCTGCAAGCGATGGAACCGGCTTGGGTAACCAACCGTCAAATCGAATCTGCTCGTATTGCCATGACACGTTACATCAAACGTGGTGGTAAAGTATGGATTAAAATTTTCCCATCCAAACCAATTACACAAAAACCGCTTGAAGTTCGTATGGGTAGCGGTAAAGGTAACGTGGAGAAATGGGTTTCCGTAGTAAAACCAGGTAAAATTTTGTTTGAACTTGCTGGCGTTAGCGAAGAGATTGCTCGCGAAGCAATGCGCCTTGCAGCTCACAAGCTTCCAATCAAAACGAAGTTCGTGAAGAGAGACGAAGTGGGTGGTGAAGCAAATGAAGGCTAGTGAATTCCGCAACTTAACCACTGCTGAGATCGAGCAAAAAGTCAATGGTTTTAAAGAAGAACTCTTTAACCTCCGTTTTCAACTAGCTACAGGTCAATTGGACAACCCGACTCAAATCCGCGATTTGCGTAAAGAGATCGCTCGTGCCAAAACTGTTTTGCGTGAAAGAGAATTGGGGATTGGGTAACCAAATCTAGAAGGGAGGGTTCCTAGATGGCTGAACGCAATGAGCGTAAAGTACAGATCGGTAAAGTAGTCAGCGATAAAATGGATAAAACCATCGTTGTTGCTGTTGAAACTTACAAAAAACATGATCTCTATCACAAGAGAATCAAATATACGAAGAAATTCAAGGCTCACGACGAAAACAACCAAGCTAAAATTGGTGATACCGTGAAAATCATGGAAACAAGACCAATTTCCAAAGATAAACGTTGGAGACTGGTTGAAGTCGTGGAAGTAGCAGTAATCATCTAACAAATCCAGGCATGAACCCCGAAAGGAGGGAATACGATGATTCAACCATTTACTCGTTTGACGGTTGCTGACAACTCCGGTGCAAAGCAATTGATGTGTATCCGTGTTTTGGGTGGTACAGGTCGTCGCGTAGGTCACATTGGTGATTTGATCATCTGTTCGGTAAAAGAAGCAACACCAGGCGGCGTTGTCAAAAAAGGTGACGTTGTTAAAGCAGTTATCGTTCGTACGAAGAGCGGTGCTCGCCGTAAAGACGGTTCTTACATCTCTTTCGATGAGAACGCAGCTGTAATCGTGAAGGAAGATAAAAGTCCTCGCGGAACTCGTATCTTTGGACCAGTTGCACGTGAACTTCGTGACAGAGACTTCATGAAGATCGTATCCTTGGCTCCAGAAGTTATCTAATAGAGCTTTGAAGTAAGTTTTCAGGAGGTGTAGAACACAATGCCAAGAACCAAAAAGAGACTTGAGTCTCATAACAATAAACTGCACGTGAAAAAAGACGATACGGTTTTTGTAATCACTGGTAAAGACAAAGGTAAGAAAGGCCGCGTAATCGCTGCTTACCCTCGTGAAAACCGTGTACTGGTTGAAGGTGTAAACATGGTTAAGAAACATGCAAAACCTTCCCAACAAAATCCGCAAGGCGGCATCTTGAATCAAGAAGCTCCAATCCACGTTTCCAACGTGATGCTGATTGATCCTAAGAGCGGCAAGCCTACTCGCGTAGGTTACAAAGTATTAGATAACGGAACTAAAGTTCGCGTAGCGAAAAAATCCGGTGAAGTCATCGACTAATACAAGAAGCACGGAAAGGAGGCAACTGAAAGATGTCAGCAAGAATGAAAGATCGTTATTTGAATGAAATTACACCTGCGTTGATCCAAAAGTTCAACTACACAACAGTTATGCAAGTACCTAAAATCGACAAAATCGTCATCAACATGGGTGTTGGTGAAGCTGTTTCGAACTCAAAAGTACTGGACGCTGCTGTTGAAGATCTGCAAAAGATCGCAGGACAAAAGCCGGTTGTAACAAGAGCGAAAAAATCCATTGCGGGTTTCAAACTTCGTGAAAATATGCCTATCGGTGTGAAAGTGACACTTCGCGGCGAGCGTATGTATCACTTCTTGGATAAACTCTTCAACGTAACGCTTCCACGCGTACGTGACTTCCGTGGTATTTCCAACAAAGCCTTTGACGGCCGTGGTAACTACACACTGGGTCTGAAAGAGCAATTGATCTTCCCAGAGATCGAGTATGATAAAATTGATAAAGTTCGTGGTATGGACATCGTTATCGTTACAACGGCTAAGTCCGACGAAGAAGCTCGCGAGCTTTTAACACAACTCGGCGCTCCTTTCGTTAAATAGTTAACGAGCCGTACCTACCTCAGGAGGTGGAATATTAAGTGGCAAAAACTTCGATGAAAATCAAGCAACAACGTGCTCCGAAGTTTAAAGTGCAAGCATACACACGTTGCGAGCGTTGCGGTCGTCCGCATTCCGTTCTTCGCAAGTTTAAAATTTGCAGAATTTGTTTCCGCGAATTAGCATACAAAGGTCAGATTCCAGGTGTTAAAAAAGCAAGCTGGTAATCACCCTATTTTCGGGAAGGAGGTTTACACAAATGGTCATGTCAGATCCAATTGCAGATATGCTTACACGCATCCGTAATGCGAATATCGTACGTCATGAAACAGTTGAAATTCCTGCATCTAAAGTGAAAAGGGAAATCGCTGAAATCCTCAAAAAAGAAGGATTTATCCGTGACGCTGAATACGTTGAAGATAGCAAACAAGGTATCATCCGTTTGTTCCTGAAATACGGTTCAAACAATGAGCGTGTTATCTCCGGTTTGAAAAGAATTTCCAAACCAGGACTGCGCGTATATACAAAATCACAAGAAATCCCTCGTGTACTGGGCGGATTAGGGATTGCCATCATCTCCACATCCAAAGGAGTAATGACGGATAAAGATGCTCGTCAATCCAAAGCTGGCGGAGAGGTTATCTGCTACGTTTGGTAATACAATTGTAATTGAATGGAGGTGCAAACATGTCTCGTATTGGTCGTAAGCCGATCACCATTCCAAGTGGTGTCAATGTAACACTGGACAATACCGTAATCACAGTTAAAGGCCCTAAAGGCACTTTATCTCGTGAACTTCATAAAGATATGAAAGTTAACGTTGTCGAGAACGAGATTTCCGTTGAGCGCCCTTCCGATAACAAACTTCACCGTTCCTTGCATGGTACAACACGTTCTGTTGTTGCCAACATGGTCAGCGGTGTAACGGAAGGTTTCTCGAAATCTTTGGATCTGGTAGGCGTAGGTTACCGTGCTAATAAAAGTGGTGACAAACTGGTTCTTAACGTTGGATACTCCCATCCCGTTGAAATCACTCCTGAGAGCGGAATCGAGTTCGAAGTTCCTTCGAACACTAAGATCATCGTTAAAGGAATTGATAAAGAATTAGTAGGTGCTACTGCAGCTAAAGTTCGCGCAGTTCGTGAACCAGAACCTTATAAAGGTAAAGGTATCAAGTATGAAGGCGAACGTATCCTTCGTAAAGAAGGTAAAGCTGGTAAGAAGAAGTAAGTTAGATAGATCGCGGGTAATGGCTCTCGCATCATAAGATGATGAAAGGAGTGTAAGTATTCATGATTACTAAAGGCGATAAAAATAAAGCCCGTCTGAAAAGACACCTTCGCGTTCGTAAGAAAATCGAAGGAACAACTGCTCGTCCACGGTTGAACATTTTCCGTTCTTCCAAACACATGTACGCTCAATTGATCGATGATACGACTGGCGTCACTGTAGTATCCGCTTCGACTCAGGACAAAGAACTGAAAGCAGAAGTTGGTAACGGTGGTAACGTAGAAGCTGCTCGTAAAGTTGGCGAATTGATTGCAAAACGTGCAAAAGAAAAAGGTTTTGACAAAGTGGTTTTCGACCGCGGCGGATACCTTTATCACGGACGCGTTCAAGCTTTGGCTGACGCAGCTCGTGAAGCAGGATTAGAATTCTAGGAAAAAACATATATAAGGAGGTAAAAGACTTGCGTGTAGATCCGAATACTTTAGAACTTACTGAAAAAGTTGTTAACATTAACCGCGTAGCTAAAGTAGTAAAAGGCGGACGTCGTTTCAGCTTCAGCGCACTTGTTGTCGTAGGCGACGGCAATGGCTGGGTTGGTGCAGGGATCGGTAAAGCATCCGAAGTTCCAGACGCGATTCGCAAAGGCATTGAAGATGCGAAAAAGAACTTGATCCACGTTCCAATCGTAGGAACTTCCATTCCTCACCTTGTCACTGGCCGCTTTGGCGCAGGCCGCGTTTTATTGAAGCCAGCTTCCCAAGGTACTGGAGTTATCGCAGGCGGACCGGTTCGTGCGGTTCTTGAACTTGCCGGTATCGGCGACATTTTGACAAAATCCCTTGGCTCTTCCAACTCCATTAACATGGTTAACGCAACGCTTGAAGGCTTAAGCCGTTTGAAAAAAGCGGAAGAAGTTGCTAAGCTTCGCGGTAAAACAGTTGAAGAGTTATTAGGATAGGAGGGGTAAACATGGCGAAACAATTACAAATTACCCTGAAACGCTCTCTGATTGGCCGCCCTGAGACTCAACGTGTTACAGTGAAAACATTAGGTCTGCGTAAGCTGCACCAAACTGTTGTTCACCAAGACAACGCTGCGATCAGAGGCATGGTGAATCAAGTTAGTCACTTGGTAGAAGTTAAAGAAATCGAAGCATAGAAACAAGATATTAAGATCTAGAGGAGGTGTGCAACGATGAAGTTACATGAACTAAGTTCTGCAACTGGTGCTCGTCACACTCGCAAGCGTGTTGGTCGTGGTACAGGTAGCGGTATGGGTAAAACATCGACTCGCGGACATAAAGGTCAAAATGCACGTTCCGGTGGAGGCGTTCGTCCTGGATTCGAGGGTGGACAAAATCCATTGTACCGTCGTTTGCCTAAGCGTGGTTTCAACAACCGCTTCCGCACTGAGTTCGCTATCGTGAACCTTGAAGACTTGAACAATTTCGCAGCTGGTACCGAAGTTACTCCAGAAGTTTTGATGGAAACAGGTATTGTAAAAGCTCCTAAAGACGGCATCAAGATTTTAGGAAACGGTGAAATCACAGTAAAATTAACCGTTAAAGCGAATAAGTTCTCTCAATCCGCAATTGAGAAAATCCAAGCTGCCGGCGGTCAAACCGAGGTGATTTAATGTTCAATACCATATCCAACATCTTCAAAGTAGAAGATCTGCGCAGAAGAATTTTATTTACGCTGGTTTTGCTGATCGTCTACAGAGTAGGTGCCTTCATCCCGGTGCCGAACATTAATACAAGTGTTTTGAAACTTCAAGACCAGGCGAATCAAAGCGATGTCTTTGGTTTGCTTAACACGTTCTCCGGTGGGGCGCTGTTTCAATTCTCCATCTTTGCGATGGGGATTATGCCTTACATCACGGCTTCCATTATCGTTCAGCTTTTGTCTATGGATGTAATCCCGCGCTTTGCGCAGTGGGCAAAAGAAGGCGAAGTCGGAAGAAAGAAGATGACACAGGTTACTCGTTACGGTACGATCGTATTAGGTTTGATTCAGGCTTTCGGTCTTTCAATCGGGTTCAACCGTTTATATAACGGACTCGTGATCGATGCAGGTTTTACAACTTATGCGCTGATCGCTATCGTGCTGACAGCAGGTACAGCTTTCTTGATGTGGCTTGGAGAGCAAATCACGGAGTATGGGATTGGAAACGGTATTTCCATTATCATCTTTGCCGGGATCGTCGCGGCGATTCCTACAGGCATCCAGCAAATATATAAAACGCTTTTTGCGACTGAAGGAGCATTGTTCCTGAACATCGTGAAACTCGTCATTATTGCAGTAGTTGTGATACTGATTATTGCCGGAGTCATATTCGTCCAACAGGGTGTTCGCAAGATACCTGTTCAATATGCCAAACGCGTAGTAGGTCGTAAAATGTATGGTGGTCAAACCACGCACATTCCGCTTAAAGTGAATGCTGCTGGTGTTATCCCTGTAATCTTTGCATTATCGCTTTTGATGTTCCCTCCAACAATAGCTAGCTATTGGAGAGGTAACGTGGTTGCGGAATGGATCATTACGAACTTAAGTTTGAATCAAACCGCACCTCTGGCGATTGTACTCTATGTACTGCTGATTATCGGTTTCACTTACTTCTACACCTTCGTACAAATTAATCCAGTTCAAATGGCTGATCAGATGAAAAAGAATGGTGGCTACATTCCAGGTATCAGACCTGGTAAGACAACATCCGTTTATCTGACTCGTGTAATGACTAGAATTACATTGTCTGGTGCTTTGTTCTTGTCAGCAATCTCGATTCTTCCGATGCTTTTCGGTGGACTTGCAGGATTGCCGAACTCAGTTAAAATTGGTGGAACATCCTTACTTATCGTAGTAGGCGTTGGTCTTGAGACGATGAAACAAATCGAGAGCCAATTGATCAAGCGTCATTACAAAGGTTTTATCAATAAATAGCTAATAGGTTCTGATGGGCGTTTTTCTGCGACATCGGCACCTATTGTGCTGTTCGTATTGCCGAGTGCGATGGGAGGGAGTCAAAGTGAACGTAATTTTTATGGGTCCTCCTGGTGCAGGCAAAGGTACACAGGCGGAAAAAATCGTGAGTGAATTTCAAATTCCTCATATCTCTACGGGTGATGCATTTCGTTTGGCCATGAGCCAAGGAACTGCGCTCGGTATCGAGGCCAAAGGATATGTAGATAAGGGGCTTTTAGTTCCCGATGAAATCACGAACGGTATTGTGAGAGAACGGCTTGCACAGCCGGATTGCGATAAGGGCTTCTTGCTTGACGGGTTCCCAAGAACCGTTGCTCAAGCAGATGCATTAAACGATATCGTTCAATCCTTGGGTAAGAAGATTGAGTTAGTTATCAATCTTTCCGTTGATCGCAGTTTCCTGCTTGCTAGGTTGACTGGCCGAAGAATCTGTAAATCCTGTGGCGCTACGTATCATGTGATCTTCAATCCACCAAAGCAAGAAGGCGTATGTGATAAATGTTCTGGTGAATTGTATCAACGATCCGATGATACGGAAGAAAAAGTCGGAACCCGTTTGGATGAGTACACAAACAAGACGGCTCCACTGCTGGATTACTACCAAAAGAGGGAATTATTGCGTGAGGTTAACGGGGAACAAGACATTCATGCGGTAACCGAACAAATTAGCTCACTGCTACGAGGTCTAGCGTAATGATCATTTGTAAGTCCGAGGTTGAACTGGACCTAATGCGAGAAGCAGGTCGAATCGTAGCTGAAACGCACCGCTTGCTGGCAAGGGCGATTCGTCCGAACATTACAACGAAAGAACTTGATCAGATCGCAGAGGAATTCATTCGCAGTCAGGGAGCAATTCCATCTTTTAAAGGCTACAACGGTTTTCCGGGCAGCATCTGTGCTTCAGTCAACGAAGAATTAGTTCATGGTATTCCTGGTCCAAGAAAGCTTGCTGAAGGTGATATCATCAGTATTGATATCGGCGCTCAGTATAAAGGTTATCATGGAGACTCCGCATGGACCTACCCGGTAGGTGAGATTTCTGAGACCGCCAAGCGTTTGCTGGAGGTTACTGAAAAATCGCTCTACCAAGGACTTGCAGAGGCTAAACCGGATGCTAGGCTCTACACGTTGTCGCATGCAATCCAAACCTGTATTGAAGATGCAGGCTTCTCCGTGGTTAGAGAGTACGTCGGACACGGCATCGGAACGGAACTTCACGAAGAACCGCAAATTCCGAATTACGGTGTTCCGAATAAAGGCCCTCGATTGAAACCGGGCATGGTCTTAGCCATTGAACCGATGGTGGTTGTTGGCGAAAGGTTTGTCAAAACACTCGAAGACGACTGGACCGTAGTAACGGCGGATGGAACGCTATGTGCTCACTTCGAACATACGATTGCAATAACGGCAACCGGTTATGAAATTTTAACTTTGCCTAAAGCGTAGGTGATGTGAGTGGATAGTCTAACACCCCAGCTGGGCCAGATCGTAAAGGTGCTTCGCGGTAAAGATCCCGGAGAATATGCGGTCGTCATCGGAATTGTTGATACTCGCTTTGTTTTGCTTGCAGACGGTGATAAACGCAAATTCGATCAGCCGAAGAAGAAGAACCTGAATCATCTTCAATTACTAAGAGCGATCAGCAGCGAAGTTGAGTCCAGCATTAGGGAAACAGGTCGTGTTACTAATGGGAAGTTGCGTCATGCAATTGCCAAATTCGTCGAAGAACTGCAAGTTGAAGCACATGAGAAAGGAGAATGACTGTGGCCAAAGAAGATGTGATTGAAGTAGAAGGTACAGTGATTGAACCTCTTCCGAATGCAATGTTTAAGGTTGAATTGGAAAATGGTCATAAAATCCTAGCCCATGTTTCCGGCAAGATCAGAATGCATTTTATCCGCATTTTGCCTGGAGACAAGGTTACCGTAGAATTATCGCCTTATGATTTAACAAGAGGCCGTATAACCTACCGTTTTAAATAAATGTTCGGCTTACATGTAAGTTACTCTCTCAAGGCGTATGCTTACGAAGCAAGTTTTCTAACGAAAACGCAACATGGTGCTTACGAATCTTTAAGGAGGGGTTATCAATGAAGGTTAGACCATCGGTTAAACCAATTTGTGAAAAATGTAAAGTCATTCGCCGTAAAGGCAATGTCATGGTTATTTGCGAAAATCCGAAACACAAACAAAAACAAGGATAAAAGGAGGTGCAGCATTAGATGGCACGTTTAGCTGGAGTTGACTTACCTCGTGATAAGCGAGTAGTTATCGCTTTGACTTACATTTTCGGTATCGGCACTACAACAGCTCAAAAAATCGTCGCTTCGACTGGTATCAACCCTGATACTCGCGTTCGTGATTTGACTGAAGATGAAGTGAGCAAAATCCGTGATGTTATCGACAAAACGCTTAAAGTAGAAGGCGACTTGCGTCGTGAGATTTCCCTGAACATCAAACGTCTGATTGAGATCGGATCCTACCGTGGTCTTCGTCACCGCCGTGGTCTTCCTGTTCGCGGACAACGTACTAAAACTAACGCTCGTACACGTAAAGGTCCTCGTCGTACAGTAGCTAATAAGAAGAAATAATAAAGGGGGTTAGAGCTAATGGCAAAACCTAAAAAAGTAGTCCGTACGAAACGTCGTGACCGTAAAAATATTGAGTCCGGAGTGGCACACATTCGTTCAACGTTTAACAACACGATCGTGACCATCACGGATCCGCATGGCAATGCAATTTCCTGGGCAAGTTCAGGAAACCTTGGTTTCAAAGGATCCCGTAAAAGCACGCCTTTTGCAGCGCAAATGGCAGCTGAGTCCGCAGCGAAAGCAGCTATGGAGCACGGTTTGAAAACTGTTGAAGTTATGGTTAAAGGTCCAGGCGCTGGCCGCGAAGCAGCAATTCGTTCTTTGCAAGCAGCTGGTCTTGAAGTAAACCTGATTAAAGACGTGACTCCGGTTCCTCACAATGGCTGCCGTCCTCCAAAACGTCGTCGCGTATAATTCAGGATCACTTTGTAGTATAAATATCTTAAAATCGTGAATAATGGTTTTGAAGGATAGGCATACTATGAAATTTTCACCGAAGTATCCAGAGGGAAACGACGTTTTGAATGGAGGGTACATTTCATGATCGAAATCGAAAAGCCAAAAATAGAAACTGTAGCATTAAGTGAAGACGGCGCCTATGGCAAATTTGTCGTAGAGCCGTTGGAGCGTGGCTACGGTACAACCTTAGGTAACTCACTACGTCGTATCTTACTGTCCTCTTTACCGGGCGCAGCAGTAACCTCTGTCCAAATCGATGGCGTTTTGCATGAGTTTTCAACGATTCCTGGCGTGCTTGAGGATGTTACGGAAATTATCCTCAATCTGAAAGGTCTCTCCTTGAAAATTCACTCCGATGAGGAGAAAGTGCTTGAAATTGATGCTGAAGGAGAAGGTAGCATTACCGCTGCGGATATTCGCGGCGATAGCGATGTGGAGATTCTTAACCCGGATCTGCATATTGCAACCTTATCTCCCGATGCACGTCTTCATATGAGGATTCATGCGGGCAGAGGTCGCGGTTATGTCCAATCGGACAAAAATAAGCGCGAAGATCAACCGATTGGTGTCATTCCAATCGACTCGATTTACACGCCTATTACCCGAGTAAACTACAGTGTAGAAAATACTCGCGTCGGCCAAGTGACTAACTATGATAAATTGACCCTCGAAGTGTGGACCGATGGAAGTATTCGACCTGAAGAAGCAGTTAGTTTGGGCGCCAAAATCTTAACGGAGCACTTGATGCTGTTCGTTGGTTTAACTGACGAAGCAAAAGATGCTGAGATTATGGTGGAGAAGGAAGAAGACAAGAAAGAGAAAGTTCTGGAGATGACTATCGAAGAGCTTGATCTATCTGTTCGTTCCTATAACTGCCTCAAACGTGCGGGTATTAATACCGTGCAAGAGCTGATTACCAAGACAGAAGAAGACATGATGAAAGTGCGTAACTTAGGACGCAAATCCCTTGAAGAAGTTCAAGAGAAGCTCGAAGAGCTGGGTCTAGGCTTACGTACCGAGGAATAATCCAGTCAGAAGGAGGTTAATTCAATGAACTACAGGAAATTGAACCGCGATTCCAGTAATCGTAAAGCATTATTCCGCGATCTGGTTACAGATCTGTTCATACATGAACGCATTCAAACAACCGAAGCAAAAGCAAAAGAAATTCGTTCCATCGCTGAGAAGCTTATCACTTTAGCGAAACGCGGAGATCTTGCTGCACGCCGTCAGGTGGCTGCTTTTGTTCGCAGAGAAGCTGCTAACGAGAACCAAGATGCTATTCAAAAGCTCTTCTCCGAATTGGCTACTCGCTACTCCGAGCGTCCAGGCGGATACACTCGTATCCTTAAACTGGGACCACGCCGCGGTGACGCAGCACCAATGGTATATTTAGAGCTTGTAGATCGAGCATAAGACGGATGGGAAAGGGTGGACGGAATCATTGATTCTGGTGAAGCCCTTTTTTTGCAGTCTTAGCTTGGGAACGATGACTCACGGAGGATCACGCAGTGAGAAATCTTCGTTTTACAATTAGCTATGATGGGACGGCATACTCAGGGTTTCAGATACAGCCCAATGCTGATACGATTCAATACCGTTTAGAGCAAGCTATTTATATGCTTACAGGCGAAACGGTGAAAGTCATCTCTTCTGGGCGTACGGATGCAGGGGTACACGCTAAGGCTCAAGTGATTAATTTTACTACCGACTCTAAGATCCCGGTGGAACGCTGGTGTCTAGCTTTGAACACTAGATTACCCAAGGATATCGTTGCACACACCGCTGAAGAAGTGCCTCTTTCCTTCCATTCTCGCAAAGCCGCGAAACGAAAAACATATTGCTTTACGATTCGCTCGGCGCGCTTCCCTGATGTTTTTCACCGGAATTATGAATACCATCATCCTACGGCCTTGAATGTGGAGGCCATGAGAGAGGCGCTCCCTTGCTTATTGGGTGAGCATGATTTCACTTCGTTTTGTACGGTGAGAACGGATAAGGAGATTAAGGTGAGAACGCTCTACGAGGCTCGCCTGGAGACGGAAGTCGATGAATTATCTTTGGATGGGAAAATCGCCAGAATGCGGCTTATCGTGACCGGAAATGGCTTTCTTTACAACATGGTAAGAATCATAGCCGGTACACTGCTGCAGATCGGTGAAGGCAAGCGTCCAAGCAGTGACATGCAGCGAATTCTTGAGGTTATGGACCGCAGCCAAGCAGGTCCTACCGCCGAAGCAATGGGTCTGACGCTTTGGAAAGTTGAGTATTAAACAGTAAAAACTTAACTTGATTCCAATCGGGTTTTCGTGTAGAATATTACTTGGCGTTTCGTGATCGGCTATCCCACAGCCCCTGATCATTGAAGTGGCCACAACCATCCATCGCTAATGTAATTTACTAATGACGAACATGTATTGAGATATATTTTAGGAGGATTAAGCATGCGCACCACATATATGGCTAAGCCAAATGAAGTTGAGCGTAAATGGTACATCGTTGACGCTGCTGGCCAAACTCTTGGCCGTCTGGCAAGTGAAGTTGCTAGCATTATCCGCGGAAAGCACAAGCCGGAGTTCACTCCGCATGTAGATACTGGGGATTTCGTAGTCGTGATCAATGCGTCCCAAATCAAGTTGACAGGTAAGAAAATGCAAAACAAAATGTACTACCGTCACTCCTTGTATCCAGGTGGATTGAAAGTGACTTCTGCACAGGACCTGCTGAACAGCAAGCCTGATCGCATGATTGAGTTTGCAGTACATGGTATGCTTCCTAAAAACCGTCTTGGCGACAGCTTGAAAACAAAGCTGAAAGTATACGGTGGAGCAGAGCATCCACATCAAGCACAACAACCAGAAGTTTGGAATCTTCGCGGATAATTATAAGGGAGGACTGTTTTCGTGGCACAAGTTCAATATTATGGAACGGGTCGTCGTAAACACTCGGTAGCGCGTGTGCGCCTTGTACCGGGTGAAGGACGCATCATTATCAATAAACGTAATCTGGACGAATATTTCGGTCTGGAAACATTGAAACTGATCGTTAAACAACCTTTGACATTGACAGAAACACTCGGTAAATACGATGTTCTGGTTCTTGCCAATGGTGGTGGCATCAGCGGACAAGCAGGAGCGATTCGTCACGGTATTTCCCGTGCGTTGCTCAAAGCTGATCCTGAATACCGTGGATCTTTGAAAAAAGCAGGCTTCCTGACTCGTGATCCTCGTATGAAAGAGCGTAAAAAGTACGGCTTGAAAGCAGCTCGTCGCGCTCCTCAATTCTCCAAACGTTAATATCGGCGTCTCATGGACGCTCAAGACAACCTTTTTGGCAATTTGCCAAAAAGGTTTTTTCTTTTTCACGAACTCAAGCGTCTATTCATATAATGACTTTAGCCTAGTCATGGAGTTAATACCAAAATGATAAAAAGTCATTGACATCAACCGGAACTCCGATATAATAAGTATTAATTCATATAATAATAGTCGGGATTAAGGCCGGGAGCGAGCCTAAAGTAGCTAGTTACTAGCGAAAATACTAAGGAGGAATTATCGATGAACCTTTTTGAAAAAGAAGCGTTTGTTACGAAAGTTGCTGCAGAATTTGAAAATCAAACACCTGAAGCTTTGCTTAAGCTTGCAGTTGAAACATTCCCTAGCCTGACACTTGCATGCAGCTTCGGTGCAGAAGATGTAGTGCTCGTGGATATGCTGCAAAAAATCAATCCGAATGTCGATATTTTTTACTTGGATACTAATGTTCATTTTGCTGAAACCTATGAAACAAGAGATCGTCTTGAGAAGCACTATAATACGAAGTTCGTACAAGTTTTGCCTAAACTTACCCTTGAAGAACAGGCAGCTCAATTTGGCGATGAGCTCTGGAAAAGTGATGCGAATCAGTGCTGCAACATTCGTAAAGTTGATCCGTTAACCGACATTCTCAAAAACTACGATGCATGGATTACCGGTATCCGCCGCGATCAAGCTCCTACACGTGCCAATGCTAAGAAAGCTGAATATGATGTAAAGTTTGGATTAATCAAATTCAATCCTCTCGCGAGCTGGACTTCCGAAGATGTATGGAATTATATTCGTGAGAATGACGTGATCTATAATCCGCTGCACGACCGCAACTATCCAAGTATCGGATGTGAACACTGCACACGCCCAGTTGCTGCAGGGGAAGATCCTCGCGCTGGCCGTTGGGCAAACATTGACAAAACAGAGTGCGGATTGCATAAATAAGCTGTAACCCTAACATCCATCAGGGGAGGTATAACGGAATGACAACGATTCTACCTCATGGCGAGCAATTAATTAACCGCTTAGTTGCGGAAGCAGATAAAGCTCGCGCTCTTGATCAAGTGGCAGGCATGAAACAAATCCGCGTCAATACATGGACCATTTCGGATTTAGATTTGATCGGAGTAGGCGCCTTTTCTCCATTAACAGGTTTTCTGGATGAAAGCGACTATGTGTCTGTCGTAGAAAATATGAGACTTGCTAACGGTACAGTATGGAGTATACCCATCACTTTGTCTGTAAATCCGGAAATTGCTTCAACACTAAGCATTGGGGAACAAATTTCTCTTGTTGGCGAAGAAGATAATGTTGTTTATGCCATTATGGATGTAACTAGCATCTATACGGCAGATCAGCAAAATGAGGCTGTAAAGGTGTTTAAAACAGATGATACAGCGCATCCCGGCGTAGAGAAGTTGTATTCTCGTCCATCCACAAATATCGGTGGCCCTATTCAATTATTAAATCGACCTAAACCGAAGAAATTCGAAGAATTTTACTTTGACCCTTCTGAAACTCGCCGTATTTTCGCCGAAAAAGGCTGGAGAACCGTAGTTGGCTTCCAAACCCGCAACCCGGTTCACCGTGCCCATGAATACATTCAAAAATCGGCGATGGAAATCGTGGATGCCTTATTCCTTAATCCGCTTGTAGGTGAAACGAAATCTGATGATATTTCGGCTGAAGTTCGGATGAAGAGCTACCTGGTACTTCTCGAGAACTATTATCCTAAAGATCGTACTTTCTTAGGGGTTTATCCAGCAGCAATGAGATATGCAGGTCCTCGAGAGGCCATTCTTCACGCTATCGTTCGCAGAAATTATGGCTGTACCCATTTCATCGTAGGACGCGACCACGCGGGCGTAGGCGATTATTATGGTACGTATGAAGCCCAAGAAGTCTTTAGTAACTTTACCCCTGAAGAAATCGGTATTACACCGCTTTTCTTCGAGCATAGTTTCTTTTGTACGAAATGCGGTAACATGGCTTCAAGCAAGACTTGCCCGCACGATAAATCGGCACATTTGCACTTGTCCGGCACCAAAGTTCGCGGCTTGCTTAGAGGGGGTCAATGCCCGCCTCCGGAGTTTACTCGTCCTGAGGTAGCTCAAGTGTTGATTGAAGGTCTTAGAGACCCTGAATATCAAGTTTAAGTAAGGTATATTTGTCCACCCTGTCCCATATAGATGATACAGAGTCTATGGGGAACAGAGGTGGATTTTTTATGCGCAAACGAAAGAAGAGGCTGATTGTCTGGCTTACCTTTCACAGCAGTCTGAAGCTCGCGCTTTCGGCCTTGCTGCTGGCTTTGGTCGTTTTCATTTATACTTATGAGCTGCCGGCAACGAAAACGTGGTCAGAGTGGACCCTGCCTTTATCGGGAAAAACCATTGCACTGGATGCGGGCCATGGGGGACCGGATGGTGGTGCTTCAAGCAAAGAAGGTGTCATTGAGAAAGATATTAATCTGGCCATCACGCTGCAGTTGCGGGATTATTTACAGCAGGCTGGGGCGATAGTCGTGATGACAAGAGAAACCGATACAGACTTAGCAGCACCGGGGACGAAAGGTTATAGCAAAAGGAAAACAGAAGATCTGCATAATCGCGCGGATATAACGAACGACAAGAAAGCCGATATGTTTCTTAGTGTTCACTTAAACAGTATTCCTTCTCAAAAGTGGAGAGGCGCACAAACGTTCTATTATCCTAATAACCCCAATAACCCGACATTGGCAGCACTTATCCAAAATGAATTGAAAAAGAACCTGGAAAATACCGATCGTGTAGCGAAGCAAGCAGATAAATCCGTTTATTTGTTGAAAACCTTAACCATTCCGAGTGTGTTGGTGGAAGTCGGCTTTCTTTCCAACCCGGATGAAGCGAGATTGTTGGCAAGTGAAAAGTATCAAAAAATGGTGGCAGCATCGATCTATCAAGGCGTTTTACGATATTACTCGGGTGAAAAAGTTGGTTCTTAACCGATTTATGATATAATTAAAGCCGCATAAATACTTTGTCCTAATAAAGGTGTGGTGTGGTTATGATAAACAAGGACCAATTATTAGAAGCTTTGAAACCTCTTATCGATCCTGGGTACAACAGGAGTATTACTGATCTTAATTTAGTAAGAGACATTATGATCAAAGAAGACAGTGTCTCCCTCAGCTTTATAACAACAACAGAAGACGAGGCATATAAGAATCAAGCAAAAGTAGCTATTCAACAAAGTTTAAAGGCTCTTGGCATTGACCAGGTACATATTCGGATACGGTCTATAACGGACTATGAACGCAACCAATTGAATGAAGTGCTGCAGCCCTCAGAAGAAGTTTCTTCACAGCAGTCTAAAGATCAAGCACCCAAAACAATTCTAGGTGAAGATTCTAAGGTGAAGTTCATAGCAGTAGCCAGCGGAAAGGGTGGAGTTGGAAAGTCAACTGTCACCGTGAATTTAGCTGTAGCACTTGCGCGGCAAGGTAAGAAAGTCGGCATTGTTGACGCAGATATTTATGGATTCAGCATTCCAGATATGATGGGAATTGAAGAGCAGCCGCAGCTTGTTAATAACTCTATCATTCCTGTTGAGAGACACGGGGTCAAAGTCATTTCGATGGGATTCTTCGTTCAAGACAACGCTCCTGTCATTTGGAGAGGCCCAATGCTTGGCAAAATGCTTCGGAATTTCTTCCATGAAGTGAGCTGGGGAGATGTCGAGTACATTTTGCTTGACTTACCTCCTGGTACAGGAGACGTGGCACTGGACGTGCATCAAATGATTCCGCAAAGCAAAGAAATTATTGTAACCACTCCCCATGCTACGGCAGCTTTTGTAGCGGCTAGAGCAGGTGCGATGGCTGTGTCTACCAATCACGAAATTCTCGGTATCGTTGAGAATATGTCTTACTATGAGTGCAAAACTTGTGGCAGTAAAGATTATATATTTGGAAAAGGTGGAGGCGCTAAGCTTGCAGAAGACTTGCATAGTGAACTGTTAGCCCAAGTTCCACTAGGTGCGCCTGATAATCACATTTCCGAGATCGATTATTCGCCATCTGTATATAAGCGTGATACAAGTGCAGGACAAATCTATTTAGATGTAGCTGCACAAATTATTGCTAAACTAGAAAATTAAGAAAAGGACTAGCGGTCAGCATGCCGTTAGTCCTTTTTAAATTATGATTCGCTGCTTGAACCGGAATCGTCTTTCTTTTGATCGCTGTCTTTCTTTTGATCGCCGGAATCACTTTTCTTTTTGTCCCCGCCTTGACCTGACTTTTGACCTTGCTGTCCACTCGTAGATAGCTGTTCGGGCTTGCTTTGTTGTACAATTGCTGATTTCAACAAGTCGATCATTTGGGATTTGAACAAAGGACTTTGAAGTGCTTCTTGCATGACCGTCATCATTTGTTGTCGATAAGGTGCAGTTTTCATAACATCAAGAACCATTTTCTCGTAATCTGGATTTTTCATCACATCGACGAGCGATTTTTGATATTCAGGATCTTTCAACAAATCTTTGTGCATTTGCTTAGTATCCTTTTGGATAGCTTTGGCGAAATCACCCGCAAACTTCGGGTCTTTCATCATATCTTGAAGAAACTTATTATTCTCCTGCGCAGTAAGAACATCTTTAACGGCCATCTGCAGCTGTAAAGATTCGTTTGCAGAGAGAAGTTTGATTTGTGATTGCCCCGCAACTCCAGCCGCGCCAACATCGCCATTCATAATGCTCCGGTTTGCGGCACTGATCGCTTTTTTCCCATCATCGGATTTCAAAATATCCATGACCATCGACTTTGTGTCTTTATACGTATTACCCTGGGATTGACTTTGCGAAGAGCCATCCGTTCCACATGAAGAGAGAAGAACAGCAAACAGGATAAACATTAGGACTTGCAGCTTTCTCAGCCTTTTCATCAACATGAAAGCATACTCCCTTCCCTAGCTTAATACCGTTAGTATGCGTGCTTAAGGGCAATTTATAACGACCATTCATTGGCTTTTTATCGAAAACGTTGGTACAATTAGCAATTAGAGTTCAAGTATGGAGGTTTTAGTTTTGACTTTACGCAAATGGTTTCATTTATTTTGGACGACATTAGTTTTAGGTATGATTGTATCGATCGTAATTGGTCTCATATTGCAATACTCTGATCAAGAGTTCTCGGTTATGGGGCTTTCAGCCGTAGGATTTAACGTAGTGAATATGCTCTTGGGTGGGGCGACGATTAGTGTGCTCAGCCAAATGGGATTTTTCGCTTATCTGATTGTTAGGTTTATTGCCGCAGGAATTATACGCTCTAGGAAGATTTGGGATCTTTTGCAATTGACCCTAGTTATTGTCACCTTATTTGATCTTGCGTATCTCCGAACGACGAATTTCGAAGGATCGGGGACTTTTATTAGCTATTCGATTTTGCCGGTGATCATCTTGATCATCTCATTAGGCATAGCATATTGGAAAATGAAAATGACCAATCGCAATGCATTCATTCCGACCTTGTTCTTCATGTCAGCCGTTACCATCCTTGAAGCTGTACCGGCTCTCAAACTTGATAATGCGGCCTCCACCTTTTTTATGGTGGCCCCACTGCTAGTATGTAATGCATGGCAAATTCTGATATTACACAAAATCCTGGAAAACAAAAAGAGCTAATTGACTTAGCTCTTTTTCATTCATAATTAATGGATATGTTTCATTGCCTGATCTTCGACTGGTTTAGTCTCGACTTGAGTTTGCTTTATTAGTTTTCCAACCGTAACGAACTCATAACCTTTAGCTCGTAATTGATCAATGATAACGGGCAGAGCTTCGTGTGTTTGTTGACAGGAATCGCTAGCGTGCATCAGTATGATATCTCCAGGATGTGCTTTGGAGACGACGCGATCAATGATTTTATCGGTACCAATATTCATCCAATCCAAGGAGTCAGTGTCCCATTGCACTACAGAATACCCGAGATCATTTGCGATCCGTAAAACTCTTTTATCAAAATCGCCATTCGGCATACGGATCAAATTCGGCTCTTTTCCGACCAATTCCGTCAAAATTCCGTGAGCTGTAGAAATTTGCTTGCGAATTTCCTCGTCGCTGAACGTACTGTAATTATCGTGTTTATTCCCATGGCTGCCGATTTCAAAGCCATCTTTTTTGATATGATCTACGATCTCAGGATGACTCTTGCTCCAAGGTGAAGAAAGGAAGAAGGTTGCATCTTTCACGCCTTTATCTTCAAGAATTTTCAGAATGGGCTCTGCTCGTTTATCTCCCCAGCTAATGTCGAAGGTGAGCGCTATCACTTTTTTTTCAGTTTGCACGCTATAAATAGCTGCTGGTTCTCCAGTAGAGAAGACGGAAATATTGCTCTGTTCCGAATACACAATAGCTGCCGCGAAAACGATGGCGACGGCGATAAAGATGAATTGCTTTAATTTTCGAGCATTCATTACAAAAAAATAGTTCACTTTAGCCGGAACCTCCTTCTTGCCCTACTAAGGTAAGGCTTGTATCACTTTATTGACAATGTATGCTCGTACACACGCTACTTATTCTCAAATATTGGAGGATGATCAAGATGAATTTTAAAGAACTACAAGTTCATCTCAAAGAGATGAAACATTATTTTATTGTTGTCCTACTGGTATTTAGTTTCAGTTTCTATTTAGGTTGGGCGAATTCGGATCAATTCTCGAATTTTCTTCACAATCAAATGCAAGGCTTGAAATCGTTAAGTCAATCGCTAAGCAGTAAAGACAATCCGCAACTATGGTTTTTCGTTATTATCTTCCTAAACAATGCAGTTAAATCCGTCGTTATCATATTTCTTGGGCTCATTTTCGGTATATTACCGCTATTTATGCTGATCGCGAACGGGATGATACTCGGTTATGTCCTCTCCTTGCAAACCCATGAAAATACTGTTGCTATTGTACTCAAAGGGATTTTGCCTCATGGGATCATAGAAATTCCAGTCATTTTAATTGCGTGCGCGTATGGACTTAAGTTGGGAATGCTTGTATCTAAAGCGATTTTGCAGTTGTTTGTACCTATCCAATCAAGAACAGCGCGAGCAGAACTGACAAGGGTACTGCGTATAACCAAACCTCTAACTGTGTCCATTGTGGTGCTTTTATTGTTTGCAGCAATTATTGAAAGTACTTTGACATATTGGCTGGTTCATCTGTAAAAAAATTTCAAAACGGTTGTCATAAAAATGGGAAAATCTGAGCATAACAGTAAAGCAATAAGGTGAAGCGGACGAAACAGTTCAATCCTCTATGCCAAATTGTTTGGAAAGCCATAAATCCTTGTTTTGGGACATGTTCTGCAATTAAATTGCCGGCATGCCTTTTCTGTATCTACAGTCGAGAGGGGTTTGAATGGATGTATGCTCGGATTTTTATTCAATGATCGGGAATGCAGAGAATTAGATTATGTACTTCGCAAAGAATTAGATGAAATGCTGTTCGATCTGAATGACAAAAGAATTGATCAAGAGATTAAAGGTGCAATTGAATCCAGATACAAAGTGATATTCCGCATGTATGCTCGTTTAGCTACACCCAAGGAAATTTCAAAGTATGCCAGAAATCGCAATTACCAAGTTGAAAAAAAATAGAGGGTATAGGCTTGACTTACCCTCTTTCTATGTGTTATTTTATATTTCGCCCCTTCGATAAGAAGAGTTGGTAGGCAAGCATCGAACAACTTCGAAAATAAAGTTTTTAAAAAATGCTTGCAATCAGATGGGTGAATGTGATATATTTAAAAAGTCGCCGCTAAAACGGTGGCGAGAATGAAAGAAGAGAAATTGTTCTTTGAAAACTGAACAACGAGTGAAGAAGCAAGTCGAGCAATCGACTCTAAACTTTAAGAGATTGCAAAATCTCGTCAGCTTTGAAATTGAGCTATTCAGCTTAACAATAAGGTTTACCTTTTTGGAGAGTTTGATCCTGGCTCAGGACGAACGCTGGCGGCGTGCCTAA
>NZ_JBHTHA010000005.1:0-212422 GCF_042676385.1 Paenibacillus sp. GCM10027628 | reverse complement strand
AAGTGCAGTAATGCATGCAGCTGACGAATACTAATCGGTCGAGGGCTTAACCAAGAGTCCCAAGAAAGTGAAGAGAAGCTTCTTAGCTGATTCCAAATACTTTCTCGGGGCCCGGAACAAAACCGGTAAACAAATACCCACACTTTACGCAAGTTTCGTATCTAGTTTTCAGGGAACAAATGCCCTGGTATGGCGGTCGTGGCGAAGGGGTTAACGCACTGGTCTGTGGCTCCAGCATTCGTGGGTTCAAGTCCCATCGATCGCCCTTTTCCCTTCAATATTGGGGATTAGCCAAGCGGTAAGGCAACGGACTTTGACTCCGTCATGCCTAGGTTCGAATCCTAGATCCCCAGTTTTAATTTCATACGCGGTCGTGGTGGAACGGCAGACACACCATCTTGAGGGGGTGGCGCTCACAAGGCGTGAGGGTTCAAATCCCTCCGACCGCATCCCAGTTTTATGAAAAAGCTCTTAGCTAATAAGGGCTTTTTTTTGCTTGAATGAGAATCACATGGTTGGTTATCCTATATCCTATCCGTAGGAAGGTGAGTGGGATGGGATGAACAGTGGGAAGATAGATGAATGGATCCTGCAAAATCTTGATAATGAAGCAGCGCCGGAATTTGCGGACAATCCGGATTTTGATTTGATCCGTGAATATGCGAGGCAGCTTAATGGGGAGATTGATGTTCCGATTTCTACTGGGGAGTATAAAGAATAAGGAGCTAGCCCTAAGAGGGAGCTCCTCATTATGCTTCTATTGTTCAACTAATTGATTCAAAGGGACTACTTGTTCTTGTTCGGGTTGACCAATCGGGTAGATCCGAGCTGTTTCGTTATCTTCATCCACGTGCTGAATGTAAATGGATACCCCTTCGTAAGAAACATTGGCCATGACAGGCGAAGCGGCAATTGCTGCTGCTCTTTGTGAGTTCATGTTAAACAACCTCCTTATTTAATGATACAGACAGATATACTATTTTCTCAAATAGGTATAATTATTCTTAAGTAAAACAGAAAACCAGCCCGTTCTAGCAGAGACTAGAGCGGGCTGGTTTTGTTCGTGATGGCGATTTATTTGGCGGCCACCGTTTCTATATCTTTAACGCTTTGATAAATGATGTTGAACAATTCTTCGATATGGTCTTCTTCGATACAGGAGAACGCAACGCGGAGGTCGGTTTCTCCGAGAGCGATAGTACCAACGCCGTACTGCTCAAGCAGATGAACGCGAAGTGTCTCCGCATCTACAGTTTTTAGCTTGAGGCACATGAAGTAGCCGGAGTTGAATGGGTAATAGCCCCATGCATCATCGAATTTGCCGCTGTCCAGGATCGACTTGGTGCGGTTGGCGCGGCCTTTCATGATCTCGTATTTCTCTTGTTTTTGCTTGCCAAACTCAGGTGAGTTCAAGGCATGCAGGACGAACGTTTGGGAAGGGTGTGGACCGCTGGAAATCGTCGCGCGAATGATACCCATCGTTTTTTGCTCCAGAGCGCTAAGCAATGCATCGCTGTTGCCGGCGTAGGTGATGAATCCGACACGGAAGCCCCAGACATATTCTTCTTTTGTAGCGCCGTCGATTTTAACAGCGAGTACGCGAGGATGAAGCCCCGCCAATTGGCCGAACAACGATTCGTGAAGGGAATCTTCAAAGAAGAGGCCAAAGTAGGCATCATCCGTCAGCACGACGACGTTAATACCGGCATCAGCGGCGTCTTTGATCGCTGCGGCGATCTCGCGGCCCTCTTGGGTGCCTGGCGTATAACCGGTCGGGTTGTTCGGGAAGTTCAGCACGACGATCGCTTTGCCTTTGGATTTTTGCGCCAAAAGCGCTTCGCGAAGCCCTGCTGCGTTAAATTGTTGTTTTTCATTATAGAGCGGATAGTTCACGATTTGTGCGCCGCGGCGGATTTCAAAAGTAAGCTCATAGTTTTCCCAATTTTTGTCCGGAATGATGACGGCATCGCCAACATCAGCGAACAGGTCGGCCGCAATGCTGAGGCCATGTGTCAATGCATTGGTCACGATTGGATTCCCGATCAGCTTATCGCCGATATTCGGGTTTTCCTCGAGCATTTTTTTGCGCCATGCAGAGCGGAGTTCGGGTTTGCCGGCAGGTGGCGCGTATTCATATATATCTTTTGGCGCGTAGGTGGATAGAGTGTCCTGGATTACTTTCAGATGCATGGGCTGCCCGTTTTCGATAGCAATACCGATGGTGGCATTGTATTTCTTGGCTTTCGCTTTAGCTTCGGCAGACTGGCTTAGAATGCCTACCTTTGGGAAGTAAATCGATTTGCCTAATGCAGAAAGCATGGCGTACACGTGAGGATTTTCACGTTCCAAGGTCTCGTTTAACTGTCGTGCCAGAGGATTCATAAGATTCGGTCATTCCTTCCAAATGAGCTGTTCATTTTTTAGGAGTTATTATATCATTTTCACCCGCGAACGTCACGGTGTTCACTAAATTTTCTCGCATGTATTCTTCGAGGCGGTATTTCACGTCAGGCCACTGCGAGTCGATGATACTGAACATAACGGAATCACGGATATATCCGTCGTGGAGAACCCGATGCTGGCGCAGCACGCCCTCCTTTTGCGCGCCAAGCCGCGCTATGGCAGTCTGGGAACGTAAGTTGCGGAGATCGGTTTTAAGCTGTACGCGAAGCATATTTAATGTCTCGAAGCAGTAACGAAGCAGTAAGTATTTACATTCTGTATTCACATGAGTCCGCCAAAAGCGCGGATGATACCACGTATAGCCGATTTCCGTATGGCGATGGGGGACGGAGATATCAAATAGGCGCGTGCTGCCTACGATTTCGCCCGATTCCTTGTCGTAAACGCTATAGGGAAGGCTATGACCTGAATCTTGCTCTTGTAAGGCCTGCTGAATGTAGCGTTCAACATCGGAAGGCTGCAGCAATGGCTCCATGTAATCCCAAATCCGCGGCTCATCCGCAGCCTTGATTAATCTGGATCGATGCGATTCCTTCATAGGAAGCAGTGTGATGCGTTCACCATCTAGTATGACGGGGGAGAGGTTCACTTGTTTTTCTCCTTACCTTTTTAAGAGTGACATCTTGTTTGGTTAGCGTACTGGAGAAAAGGCTCATATAAAAGATCCAATTTATAAAGATTTTAATGTACCATTTATCACCGCATATGGACAAAGTCACATATATAATCGCCGTTCCTTCAATAGAACATGTCTCATACATTGAGAGAAGAGCTTTATTGAACTTTGAAAACCGTGAGAGGACGTGAAGTTTTGTCGGACAAAAACAGCAGCAGTTTCTCGCCATTGAAAATCGTGCAAATATCAAAAAACAACTTGCCGGTTCCTCCAATCGATTACGGTGGGACAGAGCGTGATATCTACTATTTGACAGAAGAGCTGTTACGACGCGGACATGAGGTCATTTTATTCGCTAAAAAAGGTTCGAAGACGAGAGCAAAAATATTTGAGTATCCTAGCGACAACGAAAAGGAACAGCTCGATTTTATCATTCGGAATCTCCCAAAAGATGTCGACATCATCCATGACCATAATGGTATCGTCGCAGCGGCCAATCCCCCAATTCCTACGATTAGGAACTCCCATTGGAAAAAAATACCGAAGGGACAAATTCCCGTTTATGTCAGCGAAACGATTTTGCGAACGGTTGGTAAGGAGAAAGGCTTTTACGTACACAATGGTATAAATATCAATGATTATAAATTTTCGGATAAAAAAGATGACTATCTGCTATTCATCGGCAGAATGTCTCAAGACAAGGGGGTTCATCTCGCCATAGAGGTCGCCAAAAAGACCGGGAGAAAACTAATTCTTGCCGGGCCACAGCGCTCCAAAAAAGAAGTCAGGTATTTCAACACCGTAATCAAGCCGAAACTAAGCGATCGAATCGTTTATATCGGAAGTGTGGGCGGAGAGGAAAAGCAAAACTTGCTATCCAAGGCATATTGCATACTTTTCCCTTCGATCTGGAATGAACCTTTCGGTCTTGTACAAATAGAAGCTCTTGCTTGCGGTACGCCGGTTCTTACATTCAAGCACGGTGCGGCCCCGGAAGTGTTAAAAGGGTTCCCCGGATTACTATGCAACGATGTCGGTGAAATGATTGAAAAAGTTAAATCGGGAGAGAGCTTTCCTTCGCCTACAGCATGCCGCAAATATGTTTCGAAACATTTCACGGATAAAACGATGACGGACAACTTTCTAAAATTATATAAAACTATACTAAATAAAAATATTTATAAAATCATACCTGATTCTGAATGGATAAAGCGCAAAAAGAAACTGTTGCCCAAATAAGAGAAGGAGATGATATGTATTGATTTCGATCATAGCCTGTACGATGAGGCCTTCTTTTATGGATCAAATATTCAGTAATTACGAGCGTCAAGCTGATGTGAAAAAAGAAATGATTATTATTTTGAATCGGGATGATATGGATCTGGAGGTATGGAGAGAAAGGGCTAAGTCTTATGAAAATGTTTCCGTATATAAAGTTTCTGAGACATATAGGTTAGGCAAATGCTTGAATTACGGGATTAAGAAGGCAAAGTATGACATTATTGCGAAATTTGATGATGATGATTATTATGCGGCCGATTACTTAAAAGAAGCGCTGGATGGCATGAAAAAAAGCGAAGCTGATATTATTGGTAAAAATACAGCTTTTATTTATTTTGAAGAAAATAAAGCTCTTATGATATTTAGAGACGGGAACGAAATGAAGTATACGGATAAGCTCAAGGGAGGAACTTTAGTATTTAAAAGATCCGTATGGGATCAAGTGAAATTTTCGGAAGATGTCATAAGTCGCAGTGATGAAATATTTTTAAAAGAAAGTATAAAAAAAGGGTTTAAATTATATGCCGTTTCCAAATACAATTATGTGTGTATACGGAGAAAAGATACAAGCTCGCACACTCAAAAATTGAGTGCAAAGCGTTATATGGAAAAATGTCGATTGAAACGGTATACAGATCGTTATATGTCTCATATTATCAAAAAAATGTGATGCAAGTTTACATGTCAAAAGAAAGGGCATTGTATGGATTTTCATATTCCTTATCACACCTATATAGACCAGTATCCTAGTAAATATGCCGCTTTGTACCACGCGCTTCATGATGCGATTGTAGACGGTAAATTGGAGCCGAACACGAAACTACCTTCCAGCCGGGAGCTGGCGGTCAGCTACGGGATTTCGAGAGGGACTGTGAATCAAGTATACGATATGCTGATTGCAGAAGGTTATTTGGAGGCTGAAGTGGGCCGGGGCACGTATGTGGTCTATCAGGGAGGGAAAGAAGAACGCGGAGGACGCTTGGAAAAGCCGGTTCGGCTTTCTGAATGGGCGATGCGCATTCGAGAGAAGAAAGCTGATCTCGATGTGTGGACCGGGGAAAGACGAAGAGGGTTTCATCGAACGGAAGACGCCGGTATCGAAACTCAAGCGGTCATTTCTTTTCAAATCGGTCATCCGCATATGAATGACTTTCCCCGAGAGATGTGGAACCGCTGTGTGTACGAGCAGGTGCGGCGGATGACAGAGTCGCCGCAGGAGGAAGCTTACGTCGCTGAGGGGCATTATGCGCTTCGCGAAGCGATCGCACAGCACCTGAAGCGGATGCGCGGGATCGATGCGCCTCCGGAACGCATCGTTATCGTCAACGGGTCGATGCAGGCGATCGCGCTGCTGACCCAGACGCTGGTGAATCCGGGCGATCCGGTGATCGTCGAGCGCCCGGGGTATCAGGGTGCCATCCACGCCGTGATGGCGGCCGGCGGGGTGCCCGTCCCCGGCTTCGTGGACGGGCAAGGGCTTGTGCCGCAGCCGTGGGACGCGCGGCTGCTGTTCGTGACGCCCAGCCGCCAGTTCCCTACGGGAGCGGTGCTGGGCCTGGAGCGCCGTCGGCAACTGCTAAGCTGGGCTGCGGCACAGGGCGCTGTCATCGTCGAAGACGACTATGACAGCGAGTTCAGGCACCGCGGGCGGCCGATCGAGCCGCTCAAGGTGCTGGATCAGGAGGGCCGAGTGGTCTACATCGGCACCTTCTCGAAGACGATGCTGCAGGACCTGCGCATCGGGTATGTCGTGCTGCCGGAGGCGCTGCACGACGCCTTTGTGGCCGCGAAGCGGCTGTTCGAGCCGCACCCGTCGGGGCTGCTCGAGCAGCGCTCGCTCGCCGCTTTCATGGCGAGCGGCGGCTACGAGCGACACCTGCGCCGCATGCGGCGGGTGTACGCGAGCAAGTTCTTGCTCCTGCAGGCGCTGCTGCAGGAGCAGCTCTCCACCCTCTTCGAGTGGGTGGAAAGCGATGCCGGGCTGCATCTGTTCGGCTGGTGGCGGGGGGATCCCCGCACCTATGCCGGCTATGCAGCCGCGTGTCGGGCGGCCGGCGTCGAGTGGAGCGACGCCGGGTTCTACGGCCTCCCCGCCGAGCGTGCGGGGGCCTGCTTCGGTTTCTCGCATCTCACCGAGGCGGAGATGCGGCGCGGGGTTGAGATTATGCGGCAAGTAGGGGAAAAAAGTCGAGGAATGTAGATGTTTGCAGGACTGCTTTGACAATAGGCTGTCCTCTTTTTTTGCGCTTTTTTTGGCAGCATTCATTTTCTATGCTATGATCTACGTGTGGTCAATTATTTTATCATGGGAGTGATCCTTGTAATGGCAGGTTTGAACGGTGGAGGCACAAGCGTCATTGTGCGGTTGGAGATGCATAAGGAACAGGTCACATTCGGAAAAATCGCAACTGCGATTGGTGATGCCGGTGGCGATATCGTTGCGGTTGACGTGACGCGTGCAAGCAAATCGACGACGACACGCGATATCACGGTTAATGTTAGCGATCCGCAGCATACAGATGCTATTGTCGCGGCGTTAAACGGCATTCCGGGTGTACGGTTGATTAACGTGTCGGACCAAACGTTCTTGATGCATTTGGGTGGCAAAATTGAAGTAAGTCCGAAAATGCCGATTAAAAATCGGGACGACCTGTCTCGTGTATATACACCGGGTGTAGCCCGGGTTTGTATGGCTATTCATGAAGACTCTTCGAAAGCGCATTCGCTCACGATTAAGCGGAATACGGTTGCGGTTGTCTCCGACGGCACAGCGGTATTGGGATTAGGCAATATCGGTCCGGAAGCGGCGATGCCGGTTATGGAAGGAAAAGCGATGCTGTTCAAACAAATGGCGGGAGTCGATGCCTTCCCGATTTGCTTGGACACGCAGGATACCGAGGAAATTATCCGTACGGTGAAAGCAATTGCGCCTGCGTTTGGCGGTATTAACCTCGAAGATATTTCTTCGCCGCGCTGTTTTGAAATTGAAGAACGATTGATTGAAGAACTGGATATTCCTGTGTTTCATGATGACCAGCATGGTACTGCTGTCGTTATTCTCGCGGGGCTGCTCAACGCAGTTAAGCTGGTCGGTAAGCCGCTGGAGTCCTGCAAAGTGGTCATTACCGGTATCGGTGCTGCGGGTATTGCTTGTACGAAGATGCTGCTGGCTGCCGGAGTCACGAATGTAATTGGTGTTGACCGCCAAGGGGCGATTGTACGAGGGGAAACATATTCGAATTCTGCATGGGAATGGTACGCAGCAAACACGAATCCCAACATGCAAAGCGGTACATTATCGGATGTGATTGCCGGTGCGGATATTTTCATCGGTCTCTCAGGACCTGGCGTTTTGAAAGTCGAGGATGTGAAACGCATGGCAGCGGATCCGATCGTCTTCGCAATGGCGAATCCGACTCCGGAAATTACGCCGGAAGAAGCGGAGCCGTATGTGCGTGTCATGGCGACAGGACGTTCGGATTATCCGAATCAGATCAACAATGTGCTCTGCTTCCCTGGCATTTTCCGCGGGGTGTTGGATTGCCGTGCTTCCCGGATTACCCAAGAAATGAAGCTGGCTGCCGCTAAAGCGATCGCATCGGTGGTCAATGACGATGAATTGAATGAATATTACATCATTCCGAGTGTGTTCAATCATTCCGTCGTCGAAAAGGTTCGCGAGGCTGTGATGGAAGCTGCCTACGAATCCGGCGTAGCTAGACGTAGAAGTCCGCGAGAACTGCAGGACGCTCATCACGACTAAGTAAAGAGGCGATCCGAAAGTGATCGCATGAATGATCTTGCTTTCAGATTTAATAAGAAAGAACCTCCAATTCCACATGAAAAGTGGAGATGGGGGTTCTTTTTTTATCTAGCTCGAAGTGGGGGAATCGGAAGTACGAGTTAGGGAAGTGGGAGGAGGGGGAAAGGAGAAAGGAGAAAGGAGAAAGGAGAAAGGAGAAAGGAGAAAGGAGAAAGGAGAAAGGAGAAGGAACAGTGGAAGATGGAAGAAGTGGAGTAGAGAGTGAACAGTGTGATTGATACACAGGTACCGCTGCAAGCGTTCCGGGGATCAGCAGGCGCAGGAAGATGGCCAATGTCCCCGCATGAAAAAGAGAATTTGGACCATTGTTCGCTAATAGAGACCTTTGGGTCTCAATAACCGAGCTAGCTTACCATTGAATGAGAGAATAGAGAACAATTGACCATATCTAACGAACAAAGTTCTTTAAATATAGACGTTTGTTCTCTATTGCGGTGATTTTGCTGTTTTGTCACCTTTTAGCGTCAAAGTGTGCTACTAATAACGACTGTGGTTCGTTATTCAAGCCATGGGGCAAGGAGGTGGCAACGTGGCAGCACCTACGGATGCGAAATTCGGTTTTGGGAAGCAACGAATGCGACTTTAATGACGATGACTCGATGACCCAGGGCTTGCCTGATCGCGACAGAAGCGCAGCTCGGAGCACTTAACTGTAGATTGTTGTCTCCATGAAAAAAGACCTTTTCTGCCTGTAAAATGGCATGAAACGGTCTTTTTAGGCATTCGCAAACGGCTATGCCCTCAGCACAGCCTCGTGTTACGCAGCGCTTTCTTCCGTCCATTGCTTCAATTTGCGGTCGGAAGGAAGCAGGAAGGTCAATAAACCAAGCAGCGGCAGGAACGCGCATAGTTCCATCACGCGGGTTGTGCCGAATGTATCGCTCAAGTTCCCGATCACAACGCTGCCGATGCCGCCCATGCCAAAAGCAAGTCCGGTGATGAGACCGGATACGGTCCCCACTTTGCCGGGATACAGCATTTGGGCATAAACGACGGTTACGGAGAAACTGGATAAAAGAATAAATCCGATAATGACGAGCAGGATATAAGCCCATGTAAAGTTCACATATGGCAGCAACAAGGCAAAGGGTGCTGAACCGAGCATGGAAAAGAAGATCACATTTCTTCGGCCAAAACGGTCGGCCAGCGGCCCGCCAAAAAATGTTCCTACCGCGCCAGCAGCCAGAAACAGGAAGATGAAATCTTGCGCACGGTCAATGGACAAGCCGTATTTATCGTGCAGGAAGAAGGCGAAGTACCCGCTCATCGCGGCTCCGTACCAAGAGCGGACGAAGACGAGGAAGATGAGCATGCAAATGGCGAAGAGCACTTGCTTGCGCCGCTGCGGATTGACGGCACGCTGCACGACTGCTTTGGCCTTGATAGGGGCCGTTTGCAGCACGGTTTTATACCAGCGAGCGATATACAGCTGAACCGCGATGGCTACTGCGGCTACACCCGTGAACCAAATGGAGCCGAATAGACCTAGAGGAATGAAGATCCATTTGGTCATGATTGGAGCGAGCGATTGTCCGGCGTTACCGCCGACCTGGAAGATCGATTGGGCAAGCCCCTTGCGTCCGCCAGCGGCCATGTGGGACACGCGCGAACCTTCGGGATGGAAAGCCGCCGAGCCCAGCCCCACGAAACATACCGACAACAGGACAACCCAGTACGATGGCGCAAAGGCGAGAAGCAGCATCCCGATTAACGTGGATGCCATCCCGATCGGCAGCATGTAAGGGGACGGTTTGCGGTCGGTGTAAAGCCCAACGACCGGCTGCATAATGGAAGCGGTAAAATTGATCGCGAATTGTACCCACCCCACTTGGGTGTAACTTAGACCCATTTCGCTTTTTAAAATGGGAAAAATCGCGGGAATAACGGATTGGATAGAATCATTAAGCAAATGTACGAGACTAATGGCAAAAAGGATGCGGTACACAGTAGGTTTGATATCTCCGGTTCCCTGCAAGCCATGCGAGCTTGGTTTTGGAGACGTCGTTGTTGTTGTAGCCATGGAACTCTCCCTCCGGGAGCCCGGTCTGTTATTTCTCTATGAAACTGCCGAGTTCTTCTCCCATTTTGACTTTAGAGCCTAGTTGCAAATCTTTGCGCGATTCAAACATTTCATCTTCAAACAGCAGGACGACAGTCGAACCAAACTCAAAATAAGCCAGTTCTTGTCCGCGTTCCAGATGATTCGGCAGCGGCTCCACATATTGAATGCTGCTGACATTGAGCGCCCCGACTTTCACCACAGCAACCTCGCCGGTACCGTGCTGCATGAACGTAATCAGCCTTTCGTTGCGGCTCAGAACTCTGCGCATATGTCGCAGACCGAACTCGTTTACGGGATACACTTTACCCGGCACGTGTTCTTTCTCAAGGATGTCGCCTGTGATCGGAGAGTGAATGCGGTGGTAATCGGTAGGGCTCAAATACAGAACGAAGTAAAAACCGTTCTTATAGTTGACCGTACGCGGCGAACGATTCAGCAATTCATCGATCGTATAGTCCTGGCCTTTGACATTCAGAATCAACCCGTCCTTAATGTCTCCAATGCCTGTAATCATGGCGTCAACGGGACTAACGACGCGAGTCGCATCCTCATGAATCGGACGTAAACCGGGTTTTAATCTACGTGTGAAAAAATCGTTCAAGGACATATAGTCCTTGATATGCTTCTCAGCATCCTCAATCCGGATGCCATAGGTTTGGGCAAAGCGCGGAATAAAAAGACGGCTGGCCTTGGATTTGGCGAAAGCTCCTGTCAACTGCGACACCCACTTGCGTGATGACAGCTCGGTCAGCAATCGAAAAAACGGTTTGGACATAAGTAAGTAACTCCTGTTCATTCAGTCAAGGTAGGAGAGACGATGAGCATATGAGCAAATGGACCAAAGCTCAAAAATCTCTATAAATAGTTCTTCGCTTATCTTGCCATAGATAGGTAAAAGAATCAATTGCCATATGGGGCAAGGGAGGGCAGCGATACATAGAAAAAAACAGCCTAGCGGCTGTTTTCATGTCATTCTCCTAGTCCAGCTTATATTCCCCGCAAGTATGGCAGGTAGCAAAGTTGACGGAAATGGGGATTTGGGATCCTGCATATTTGATGCATTGGATTGGCGTTCTCAAAGCAGGCTCGGCAATGCTTGTACAGTACTTGCAGTTTGCGATTTGCTCCAATGCGGCAATCAAGGGCAGCGAATATTGCGCATCAGCATGCTTGTGAAGCGGTCGATCATCTGCGAATGGCCTCGGTACAGGATTTCTCATAGACAGACCTCTTTTCGTGATAGGAATGTAGAACCGATTTCAAGGTAATTTCCCTAAGGTGACGAAAATCTTCGAAGCCAAGTCCGGTGATTACATGGAGAGCCCGTCTTGCATGAAAAATGAGCTGCGAGCATTTGCCTAATCTCCAAAAAAAGCCGCCCTAAGCAGGCGGCTTGGCTCGTCCGATTAGGGTAACCCGGCTATCGTAGCGAATGTATTGGACATGCGCTTTAGACCCGTGGCTTTGCGTACCCGACTTTCGTACGGGGCTGCCTTTTTCCAAATGTAAACGCTTTATTCTTGTGAACTATCATAGCATACCAAATCGTCATATGTCATTAGGAATGAAAAGTATTTCCAGTCACGAAAGCGTCAATGCTAGAGCTGAACTCCTGATGCAGGTTGTCCAAACGAAAAACAGGAAGGAGGTGACACGGAAATGTCCATACTCATTGTGGTGCTGGCATACATCCTACCGCCTTTTTACATGGAGATAGCTCAGGAGCGGTTAGGCAAATTGCTGCTTGCAACTTAGTGAATGCGCAGAACGTTTAGAGCAAGAAGACTTGGCATCCAAACTTTAATGAAGAAGGTGAAGACATGCGTCCGTTCATTAACAGGTACTTAACCTGGAGCATCCTATGCGGCGCGATGATGGTTCTTTTAACGGGATGCCTCCATCGTTCCGGAGGTAATTTGACGTCCATACAGCCATCGCTGACGCCAACACCTGCACCTACAGTGACTGCTTCGCCTGCACCATCGCCAAGTATCGTTCCAACGAAGCTGCAGCAAATGACGATCGAAGAGAAAATCGGTCAGTTAATTTTTGCAGGAATCGATGGGTATGCGATGAGCCAGCATTCGCGTGAGCTTATTGAGAACTACCACGTCGGCGGTCTCATTTTATATAAAACCAATGTGAAGGCGACGAGTCAGCTTGTGGAGCTGGTGAATGCGTTAAAGGGAGCGAATGCGGGGAACAAGCTGCCGCTCTGGCTAGGTGCAGATGAAGAAGGAGGCAAGGTGACGAGGCTTCCCGATGAAATTGTCAAGACGCCCGCCAACCAAGTGATCGGCAAGACGAATAGCAAAGACTTTGCCTATGGCGTCGGCAGCCTGCTCGGGCAAGAATTGAATGATTATGGTCTGAATGTCGATTTTGCTCCCGTGCTTGATGTGAACAGCAACCCGAAGAACCCGGTGATTGGCGATCGTTCCTTCGGCGCGAATGCGGCTATTGTGAGCTCCATGGGGGTTCAGACAATGAAGGGGATTCAGGCGCAGCAGGTGCTGCCTGTTGTGAAACATTTTCCCGGACATGGGGATACGTCAGTGGATTCGCACGCCCAGCTTCCGATTGTTCAGAACGATCTGGCCAGACTGCGTAAATTGGAATTGGTGCCCTTCGCGGAATCTTTCAAGCAGGGCGCGGATGCGGTGATGGTCGCTCATATTCTGCTGCCCAAGGTGGATGCGCAGAATCCGTCTTCCATGTCAAAGAAGATCATGACGGATTTGCTTCGTCAGGAGATGGGTTTTCAGGGCGTTATCATCACGGACGATATGACGATGGGTGCTATCCTAAAAAATAACGAGATTGGTGAAGCGGCTGTAACATCTATACTGGCCGGGGCTAATGTCGTGATGGTCGGCCATGATTATGACAAAGTCGTCACTGTATTTGACGCTCTCCGCAAAGCGGTGCAAGAGAAACGCATACCCATGGAGACGATCGATCAAAGTGTCGTTCGCGTGATGCAGTTGAAACAAAAATATCAAGTAAAGGACGAGGCCGTCCGGACGCCTGATATTGAAAAGCTGAATACAGCGGTACAGCGGCTGCTGTCCACCTATCTGCACAAATAAAAGCCTTTGCTTCCCCGGTTATTTAACCTAGGGGGAGTGAAGGCTTTTTAGCTGGCGAGGGTACTCTTCTATCTCACTCATGGTGCTGGTTGCCACCGTCTAATAAATATTTGGCATAAGCGATCGGATTATAATACGTAGATTTCCATTCCAAGAGCATATTCGCTTCGCGGAAGCTATACCGCTGATCTTTGCCATTGCATTCGATAAATAAGGGAAATCCGTCCTTGGTGATGCCGACATCGAGTCCGATATCAGCTAACTGCGGAAGCTCCTTGCTTAGATGTCTGGCCACTCTCAGGGAGAATTCGGAAACTTGGTGATAGATGAGGATGGGGTCAAGCATGGGGTACTCGGCGGCCAGAATTTCGGAAAGATTTTTGAGCTTGCCGCCCTGTGCGACATTCGTCAAAAACAATTTTCTCGACGCCACTTTGGCAACGATACCTGTTATTCCCCATGCGCCGCCGGCGCCGCGTTGTACGGATATGCGAAGGTCAAAAGGACGTCCGTTGAACGTAGCGAGCGGCAAGCGTTGTTGAACCATGTAACCGCTGCTTCTGATTTTCCTTTGCAAAATCGGCGGAATCTCCTGATCGAATTGAACTCGGCGCCAGATCTTGTTGCTGATTCTCAGGCTTTGCGGATAAAGCAGATTCCAACCGGCTCGGGTCCGGTCCATTTTCATTACGCCTCGGCCGATGCTGCTGTTCGTCGGTTTGATAATGAGAGAATCGTATGCTTCCATCATGGTTTTTATATTGGACATTGTAGCGATATAAGTGCCCGGCAGGTGAGGTCTTAGTATTTCGTCTTTTAGGAGGAGCTGGTGGATAAGCACTTTGTTGTAGCGGTTCCAGCGGTTAAAAAGAATGATGCCTCGTTTCGTCCAGCTTTCAAGTTGTTCATAGGCCATATGTTCCAGATAAACGGCACGGTTATGAATCACTTTGGGCAAATCGATCCAACTGCGGATATAACGCTCTCCCTGTTGCACATAAGCGTGTACTTTAAGTGTATCCAACTTAACATCATGAATGCGGAAAAAGCAGGGTACGACACCAAATTCCTTGCCGGCTTCGTTATAAAAGTGGATGGCTTCATATCTGGTTTTCCCCTGAGGAATGCCTTCGAACAAGGAATCGTTGACTAATATGCCCACGTAGGGATCTCCCATTGCTTCGTTTTCACTCCTTATATCCCGTCTTGAAGCAAAGCGGTGCTTGATGCAGTATATGGAACAACAAACCAGCTTGTTTGTACAGATGCTGATAGGCGGGGAGCAGAAGTGGATGTTTGACCTTAATGATCGGGCAGTCACCCAAACTAAGCTGAAAAATCCGCATATGTATAGTAAAAAGGAGCTGAAGAAGAATCGATTCGTCCCTCCCATATAGCCTGAAGGCTAAGTATTGGAAAGGAGCAAGGACATGAGCGGCTTACCCATGAGCGTTGCGATTGTAACACCCGGCGTTTTCCCCGTACCTTCGGAAACAAGCAGTTCCGTGGAACAGGTTGTCCACAAAACCGCCGAGCAGTTGGCTAAGCGCATGAAGGTTGACGTGCTTGGATGCAAGACACCCCGTCAGCCGAGCTATGAGAAGAAGGAGGGCGTGCATTATGCCAGGGTTCGATATGGAAACTCTGCTTCTTATATAGAGGGAATCAGCGGGCAGATTGCTAAGTTGAAACCAACATTCATTCAAGTCGAGAACCGGCCGAGGTTTGTGCGTTATTTGAGAAAGAAGCATCCGCTTGCCAAGATTAGTCTGGTGCTGCACTCCACAACCTTCATTTCCACGCCCCATATTAAGATTCAAGAGCTGTCCGCTTGTTTGCGTGCTGCCAATGTCATTATTGTGAACAGTGAATTTTTGAAAAAATTGCTGGGGCGCAAGGTGCCAAGCAGCGCTCATAAAATTGTAGCCCAGCATCTGGGGGTGGATATGGAGCGGTTTATATCCAAATGGTCTCCGCAAGGAGCTGAATCCCGCATCCGAAAATTGAGGGAGCTTGGCTATGAGAACCAGAAAATCATCCTCTTCGTCGGCAGACTTATACCGAAGAAGGGTGTGCACCATCTCCTGCATGCGATGATGCAGGTCATTCAAACCGAACCGAACGCGATTCTCATTGTCGTCGGGAGCGCTCAATATGGATCTGATCGTCAAACCGAGTATGTACGCAAGCTTCATAGATTGGGCGGTACGATTCCTCAGTATGTTCGCTTCGTTCCGTTTGTGTCCCACGAGGAAATTGCCAAATGGTACCAAATCGCCGACGTTGTCGCTGTTCCCTCGGCGCCTAATGAAGCGTTCGGACTTGTGAATGTGGAAGCGATGGCAACTGGGGTTCCGGTGGTCGCAACGCGTTCCGGAGGGATTCAAGAAATTGTGGCTGATGGGAATACAGGGTATTTATTCGATTACGAAAAAATTACGGAGGACCTGCCGCGATATTTGCTTCGGCTGCTTGAAAATGCCGAACTGCGGAAAGCAATGGGGGAGCAAGGTACACAGAGAGTCAAGCAATTGTTTACCTGGGAGCGCAGCGCGAAGCAGCGTTACGAACACTATCGGAAGATGTTCAAGAGACGATCCTAGATAAACTTTCCAACCTAGGTACACGCACATTTTTACGGGCTAATGTACATCTTTATGCGAGCATGAATATGTTACAAATGACTAGATCATGATGAAATGGAGAGGAGTCTATGAGCAAACGCAACAGCAATCGTGCCGTTCCTCGAAAGCCGCAAGTGCAAAGAGTGAATGCCAGTACGAATGAGCTTGATTGGTTGGATGAACCCGATACGCCCGCTCAACCCAAGCGGAATCGCACGGAGACAGAACCTGTTAAACGGGTTATAACTACGAGTGCAGCGAAAATGGCGAGTAAGCCGAAAAAAATAGAAACTCCTGTTGTTGAGAAAACGGAACCTCCAAAAACCGTACAGTCCAATACGAATCGCTCGAATACACCTGCTCCGCCACTCATTCTACTTACTGAACGAAGATCAGGTATGTCTGTTTCTACCCCTGTTGTTTACACGGACGATATCGTAGAAGAAGCGATAACCGCGGAGAAAATCGCCAATCGCGCGGTTGATGAAAGCAAGATCAAACCGCAAAGCATCGGCACCAAAGTCATTAAAGATTTTGCAATCGAGCATACCAAGCTTGCTTCATCCAGCGTGACCCGGGATAAGATCGCACAAGGCGCCATCCATGATGAACATATTGCTCTGCAAAGCATCTCGGGCGATAAGCTTCATGACCATTCCATAACGGGGAATAAGCTGGTCGATAACAGTATTACTGCAGATAAATTGGCGGATCAAGTCATCGATTCCATTAAATTAGCAGGCGGTTCCATTCTTTCACACCATTTGTCTGAAATGGTTATCTCGACGGAACTGATTGACGATCAGGCCGTAACTTCCGAGAAGATTCGAAGCGGGGCCATTCAAGCGAAGCATTTGAGCAATTATATTATTGATACGGCTAAAATTACAGATGCCACGATTACAACGGATAAGCTTCGGGATCAAGCGGTCACACAGGATAAAATTGCCGATGAAAGCGTTGGTTCCGTCCATATTCAGCCGGAAAGCATTCTTTATCAGCATCTGGCACCGGGAAGCGTGCAAAGCACGACGATTGCTCCAGGTCAGATAAACGGAATCCATATCGTAGAGAGCACGATCGAGTCGTTTCACTTGCAAAGCGAGTCCATTACGAATGATCAGCTGGCACAGGAAGCCGTTACGGAAGAGAAGATCGCTGATCAAGCGGTGACCGGCAGCAAGTTAGCCGACGAATCCGTTGGATCCAACCATCTGTTGGAAGGTTCCATCCAAACGGCACATATTGCTAAAGGGGCTATTCTTGGGGAGAACATTCGTTCTGGTGAGATCGTTTCGGAGCATTTACGCAAAGGATCCATTCTCACGAATTTACTTCAAGATGACTCTGTCACTTCAGAAAAATTAGTTGAAGGAAGCATTGGCTCGAAGCATATTCGAGAACAGGCGATTGAAACCAGACACCTTGCAGATCAGACGGTTACGACTTCTAAGCTTGCAGCGGAATCGGTTACCGGCGAACAGTTGGCTGCCGGGAGTATAGATTCGAATAAGCTCAAGGACGAAAGTATTACGTCGGAAAAAATTGCACCCAGAGCCGTGCATGGGGGGCATTTGCTTAGCAGATCTATTTTTACGGAGCATCTGGCGGATCGGTCGGTTGGCGAAGAGCAAATCGGCCTGTATGCGATCCATCGCGAGCATATTGCAGATGAAGAAATTATTACCAGACAGCTGCACGATCAAGCGATAACGACCAGCAAAATTGCCGAAGAATCGGTAACAAGCAGTAAAATCGCACCTTTCACCATCGAATCGCGTCATCTTCAAGAACATATCATTGACGGCACCCATATTAAAGAAGGCTCCATCACATCGGAACACCTGGGTGAGAATTCGATCAAGCTTGACGTATTTGCTGACCGAAGCTTGGATGGCAGTAAACTGAAAGAACAATCCATTACGGAAGAGACGCTCGCCGATAATTCCGTCACTGAGCAAAAGATTGCACCCGGCGCCATCCTATCACAGCACTTGCAAGAAGGCGCCATCCGTACATCTCATCTCAGTGATGGCGTCGTGAACGCGTCTAAAATTATGAATGAAGCCATTATGGAATCCAAACTGGCCGATTTCAGTGTGACAGGGAGCAAGATTGCAAGCAAGTCTGTCAACAGTGAGCATATCGTAGATGGAGCGATCACTGCGGCTAAACTAGCGAATGAAAGCATTCATGGCAGCAAGCTTGTTGCCGGGGCCATCCATTTGCGTCATCTTGCAGACAGTGCCGTGAACGGAGCGAAGTTGGCACCTGGCAGTGTGGACAGCAGCAAACTGGTAAGCGGATCTGTAAACAGCGAACACCTTGCCGCTGGGGCTGTAAGTGGTGCGAAGTTGGCCGAAGGCAGTGTGGACAGCGGCAAACTGGCAAGCGGTGCTGTCGGTGTCGGGCATCTTGCGGATGGAGCCGTCAGTGGAGCGAAACTGGCGCCTGGCAGTGTGGATGCGAGCAAGTTGGCAAGCGAGTCGGTAGGCAGAGATCATCTTCAAGACGGAGCGGTGAACGGTGCTAAAATAGAGGCTGGCAGTGTGGATGCCAACAAGCTGGCCAGCGGAGCCGTAGAAAATGAACATCTCGCTAACGGTGCTGTCAGCGGGATCAAGCTGGCAGCAGGCAGTGTAGACTCGAGCAAGTTATCCCTTGGAAGTGTTGGCTACGAACATCTCATCGACGATGCAGTAAGAGGGGCTAAGTTGGCGGCAGGCAGCGTAGACGGCAGCAAGTTGGCGAGCGGAGTTGTAGAGAGCGGACATCTTGCCGATGGAGCCGTTACCTGTGCAAAGCTGGCAGCGGAAAGCATAGACGGCAGTAAGCTGATGTTTGGCGCCGTAAGCAATGAGCACTTGGCTGATGAAGCGGTGAGCGGTGAGAAACTGGCTCCAGGCAGTGTGGACGGCAGCAAGTTGGTTAGTGGAGCCGTAAATAATGCACACTTGCTTGACGGAGCGGTGAACGGCGCAAAACTTGCTGATGGCAGTGTCGACAGCAGTAAACTCGCCGAAGGCTCTGTAAATAATGAACATCTTGCAGACAACGCCATTAGCGGCAATAAACTGTCGGCAGGCAGTGTGGACGGAAGCAAGCTGGCGAGAGGCATTGTGGATAGCGAGCATCTTGCTGAAGGAGCTGTAAACCGAGCCAAGTTGGCGGCGGGAAGCGTGGATGCGAGCAAGCTGGTCAGCGGAGCCGTAGAAGGTGAGCACCTCGCTGACGGTGCTGTTAGCGGTGTCAAGTTGGCGGCAAGCAGCGTGGATTCAAGCAAGCTAACGATCAACTCCGTGTTCGGTAAGCATCTGGCAGACGGGTCGGTCAGCGCAACCAAACTGGCAACAGGCAGTGTGGACGGCGGCAAGTTAGCGAGCGGGGCTGTAAGCGGCGATCACATTGCCGATGGGGCTGTAAGCGGAGCGAAGCTGGCAGCAGGCAGTGTGGACGGCAGTAAGTTGGTGAGCGGTGCGATCAGCAGCGAACACTTGGCGGACGGTGCGATCAGCGGCAGTAAGCTCGGTGAAGGCAGCATAGACGGCAGCAAACTTGGTATTGAAGTGATCGGCAGTGAGCATTTGACGCCCGGGTCGGTAGATAGCACCAAACTGGCAAGCGGAGCAGTAGGCACCGGGCATCTAATGGACGGAGCGGTGAACGGAACGAAGTTGGCGGCCGGCAGCGTGAGCTCCAGCAAGCTGGCAAGCGGTGCCGTGGAAGGCGAACATCTGGCAGACGGCGCCGTCAGCGGAATCAAGTTGGCAGCGGGCAGTGTGGATGCGAGCAAGCTGGCGAGCAACTCGGTCTTCGGTAAGCACTTAGCCGACGGTGCTGTCAGCGCGGCTAAATTGGCAGCAGGCAGTGTGGACGGCAGCAAGCTGGCGAGCGGAGCTGTTGAGACCGAGCATCTTGCCGATGGAGCGGTCAGCGGAGCAAAGCTGACAATGGGCAGTATAGACGGCAATAAGCTGGCCATGGGAACCATCCGCAGCGAACACTTGGCAGACGGCGCGATTAGCCTTAGCAAGCTGGCAGCAGGAAGCATATCCGGCAGTATGTTGGCTTTAGGCGAGATCAGCAGCGAGCACCTGGTTGACGGGACGATTATCAGCGCAAAATTGGCCAACGATGCCGTATACGGAGAGCATCTGGCTGACGGAGCGGTAAGCAGAGACAAATTGGCGGATGGCAGCGTTGATGGCAAGAAGTTGACGAATGGGGCTGTAAGCAGCGACCATCTCGCTGAAGGAGCAGTGACAGGAGCCAAATTAGCGGTAGGAAGCGTAGACGCGAGCAAGCTGGCAAGCGGTTCGGTATACGGTGAACACCTCGAAGATGGTGCCGTAAGTGCAGCGAAATTAGCCGCAGATAGTGTGGACAGCAGCAAGCTGGCAAAAGGAGCTGTAGGTGAAGAGCATCTCGCGGATGGAGCCGTCAGCGGAGCAAAGTTAGCTGATGGCAGTGTGGATGGCAGTAAGCTGTTGAACGGCACGATTCGTGGCGAACACTTGGCGGATCGCACAATAAGCGGCAACAAGCTTGAAGTCGGTGGTTTAAGCGGCGAACATCTGGCAGACCGATCGATTGACCGCAACAAGTTGGCAAACGGAGCCGTATTTGGCGAGCATCTCGCAGATGGGGCCATAAGCGGAAATAAGTTGGCTGCAGGAAGTGTGGATTCAAGCAAGCTGTCGTTCAGTTCGGTTTATGGCGAACATCTGGCTGATGGAGCGGTCAGCGGAGCGAAGCTGGCAGAGGGCAGTGTAGATAGCAGCAAGTTGACCGCGTGGGCGGTCAATAGCTATAACCTTGCGGACGGAGCGGTAGAAGGGGCGAAGTTGGCGGCAGGGAGTGTAGATGGAAGAAAGCTGGTAAACGGCTCAATCCATAATGAACACCTGGCGGATGGCGCGATTAGCGGCAGCAAGCTGGCGGATGGCAGTATAGACGGCAATAAGCTTATGCATGGAATTATTAGCAGTGACCATCTGGCACCTGGCAGTATAGACAGGAGCAGTATGGCAAGTGGCGCCATCAACAGCGAGCATCTAGCCGATGGTGCGGTAAGCGCAGATAAGCTGGCTGCAGGCAGTGTGGACGGAAGCAAACTGGCAAAAGGCGTTGTGAAAGGCGAGCATCTGGCAGACAACTCGATTAGCGGAACGAAGCTAATGGCAGGAAGCATAGACGCGAGCAAATTGGCGTACAGCGCGGTGTATGGTGAACATCTTGCGATTGGTTCAGTCGGCATGGCGAAGCTTGCACCTGGCAGCGTGGATGGCAGCAAGCTGGCGCAAGGTGTTATCAGCAGCGAGCATATCGCGGATGGTGCGATAAACGGCGTGAAGCTCGCGGGGGGCAGTGTGGACGGCAGCAAGCTGGCGACAGGTGCAGTGAACGCCGAGCATCTGGCACCCGGCAGCATAGATGGCAGCAAGTTAGCGATCGGATCCGTAGGCAACGAACATTTAGCAGACGGCAAGATTAGCGGGAGCAAGCTGGTCGTGGGAAGTATTGACGGTAGCAAGCTGGCTATCGGCTCCGTTTATGGTGAGCACCTTGCGATTGGTTCAATCAGCGGTTCCAAGCTCACGGAAGGAAGCGTGGATGAGAGCAAGCTGTCATTCCGGACGATACAGCTTCCAGTTTCGAAGTCAAATACGATTCAGCAATTCGGTCTTGCTTCTTTCGACTTCAAAGTGCATGACGAACCCGTCGACGTACAGATTTATTTCGATGATGCCTTCGCTGATTTGAATTATGTATTAGTTGCCACGACCAACCATACGGCTTGTTATACGGTTGTCAAGCAAAAGTTCACAAACTATGCAATCTTGTCAGTCGTACGCACAAGATTCTCAGCGGAAATCTATGGCATCATCAACTGGATTGCAACAGGGACAAAAGCATAACGGATGTTCAAACAGGCAGGATCGCGCCAAACAGGTGATCCTGCTTTTTGTTGTACAGGAAATTATGCGCAGCTTATTTCATTTGAAAAGGGGGACTTGTGTAGACACGAAACCATTTTTCTTGGTGACTGTTATTCGTCCATTTTTCGAATGGGTAATGAGCATAGAATGGAGGAGGATTTTAAATGCTGCGATGTGGTCGTTTATGAAGCTAGTTTAGCTAAAGTAAAACGCCGAAGGAGATGAGTCTCTGATGAAAGTGGTGATTATGGCAGGCGGTAAAGGATTGCGGTTCTGGCCAAGAAGTGTAGAAGAGAGGCCTAAGCAATTCTTGGCGCTGACTTCCCACGATAGCATGCTCCAGCAGACGTACAACCGCTTTCGCAAATATGTGGACGTTGCTGATATTTATGTGGTCTCTGGATCCTCCTATATCCCTTTAATTCTTGAGCAATTGCCGCTATTAGAACCCAGCCGTTTAATTGTTGAGCCGGAAAGGCGGGATACGGGGCCTTGCATCGCACTAACGGCACGATTTTTTTTACAGCAGCATATAGACGATGTGTTGGTAACTGCGCCATCAGACCAGTACATTCCAGACGATCAAGCATTAATGAAAGCACTGTTCGAAGCAGAACAATTAGCAACCAGGGATGAGTCGATCGTCACTTTAGGCATTATCCCTACACGTCCGGAGACGGGATACGGGTATATCCAGGCAACCCCGGAGACGGTCATAGGTCAAGCTAAACGTGTCTTGAAATTCGTAGAGAAACCGAATGAACAGCGGGCTCGGGAATTGATGCTTGAACCGGATACGTATTGGAACAGCGGTATCTTTGTATGGAAACCATCCACGATCGATTATTATATGAAATTTTATCAAAGAGACATGTGGAATAAACTTTGGCTGTCGGGTGAGTCACTAGAGCGCGTGTATGCAAGTCTGCCCAAACTCTCTGTGGATTACGCCATTCTTGAAAAAGCGGAGTCCGTGTATACAATCCCCGTTCATTTTGCGTGGGATGACGTCGGTACTTGGACGGCACTGGAACGTGTGTACCCGCGGGATGATCAGGGGAATCTCCTATTTGGCGACATCTCTCCGCTTCGAGTGAATAACTCGATCATATATGCAGAGAATCAAAAAGTGATCGCAATCGGTGTTGAGGATCTGATCATCGTCTCCACCAAAGAAGGGCTGCTTGTTAGCAGAAAATCAGAGGAACAACACATTAAGCACGCTTTGAACCTGATTGAATCTACGTTTCCAAAGCCTGAGTAAAGGACGGGCGCCAAATTTCCAAATCATCTGGTCAGCGGTCTATATGGGCTTTCATCTTATGCATACTATAGGAAAAATAGAGAATTCAAGATCCTTATAGGCGGTGAACGTATGAATATCGCATTTGATATGACATTTACGCTTACGGAGTCCAAAAATCGAAGGATCGGTAAGTATGCCAAGAAGTTGATCCGCTCGATTAGAAGGGAGCAGCCCGAACACACCTACCATTTTTTTTATCCGGATATGGGGGCAGGCGGATTGTCCTTGCAGGGTCAGCTGGAGCGATTTATACATGATCGGGAAATTAACCTTTTTCAAATCCTCAGTCCGTTTGAGTTGACGTTTCCTCTCCTCAACAAAGCATGGTTCGGCAAGTCGAAGGTGGCTGTGCTTCTGCAAGAATTCGCTCCTGCGTGTTCTCCATCTAGGGGATTGGATGAAGCCGAAATCCGTGCAAGGTACACCAAGGCACTGGATTTTGTTGCATCTTGCGATTTGATTCTGGTTAACTCTGATTCGCTCAAGCAAGAAGCTATCCGCACAGCAGGTATAGCCCCGGAAAAAATCAAGTTGATTTTCGGCGGGATGGATAAACGGTTTAAAAATATGCCGGTCCGAATGGAGGATTTGAGGAAGTACGGCATTCATAAGCCCTATGTCATGGTAACCGCAGATGTAACAGACATGCAGTATTTGCCGGTGTTCATTCGTGCTTTTGAACGGGCAAACGAGCAGATGAACGACCATTATCAATTGGTGATCACTGACCATGTGTATCTGACAGAAAATGAATTCCTGAGTGATGCGGCGGGTAAGGGCAGTACAACCTTGGATTTTGTACGAATCAATCACGTACCCGATGGTGAGTTGGTGAAACTTTATAACGGCGCGAAGCTGTTCGTCTATCCTTCAGTTGACGAGGGGGCTAAGGAATCTCTACTGGAGGCAATGGCTTGCGGTACCCCCGTGCTGTTGTTCGATCGAGCTTCGGTTCATTCTATTTCCAGGGATGCTGTATATCCGGTCGATCCATCTAACGAAGAAGACATTCAAAGAGCGTTGGCCGAGTGCTTGCCCAATGAGGAGTTAATAATGGAACTGCGAAATAAAGGTTATGATCGGATCGATCAGTTGGATCGAAATATGGCAGACACTAAGGCGATTGAGGCCTATAAAAAAGTATTGCGAAAAAGAATTGCTGTCTTTGCCCCGCTTGCCCCGCTAAACACGGATATTGCTGATTATATGAATGTCATCCTCCCTTCACTAAGCGAAATTTATACCTGTGATCTGTTCGTTGATGAAGGATACGCGCCTGTTCTGCCTCCCGATGTCGAGGAAAGTCAGTTTGGACGAATAAGCCATCATTCGGAATTCTCACACAAAGCCGGAGATTATGATGAAATTATTTATCATATTGGAAGCGGCAGTCATCATGCCTATATGGTGCCGCATATGCGAGAATATCCTGGGATTGTTGTATTGCACAATCTTCCTCAAGATTTGGATGCCAACTTGAATACGGCCAAGTCGATTATCGTTCACAATCGATTCATGAAAAAATATTTGAAACAAAAAGGCTACAGCAATGTTGCTTTCATCCATTTGCCGCAAAAGCTGCCGGTGATGATCTCCTTAATAACGGATCGTGAATTTATATTTTCAAGCTTTGGACGGATTAACGAAAACAATCATATTGAACTTGTGCTCCGCTGCCTGAAGAAATTGTACGATGAAGGGCATACGGATATTCGCTATATCGTCAACGATCAAGGATCGTCCCAATATCTCAATAAATTGAAAGCATTCGTACAGGTGCTGGAACTCGGCGAGGTCGTTGAGTTTAAGGGATATGCCGATAAAGCGGAGTATCAAACTAGACTAAGCCATTCCGATGCTTGTATACAGTTGCATTATCCTACTGAGGGCGAGGCATCGGGAACGCTGATCGACATTTTATCACATGGAAAAGCTACGATTATATCGAACGTCGATGCCTATACCGAACTGCCCGACGAAGTCGTTTGTAAAGTCGCACATGATCATCAATTAGAGACAAAATTATTGATTTCCATGCAGCAATTATACAAAGATAAGGGGCTCCGCAAACAGCTGAGACTGCGTTCCAGAAAATATGTGACTGAACATCATCGGATTTCAAAATATATAGACAACTTAAACCGAATCGTTGAAAACGGCGTTGTCGACGAGCCGGAAGATATATTCGCCGCAGGGCGGCCTTCAGTTGATGAAACGAAGCCCAAGGCTGAACCGGCGGTGCCTCCAGCTGATCAGAAAACGATCTACCTACGACCTAACCGCTATCGCCGCATCCTGCATGGCGGCAGGCCTGTCTCTTATTTTTCTTTTAATCTGGATGAACTTCCGCCTGAATGCAAGATTCAAAATGCCGTTTTGGAAATCCAGGCTGAAACGAAAGTGTTTCGTGTTCATCGTATTAGTTCTGAGTGGAATAGTAAAAGTATATCACGCAGAAAACCGCCTATTCGAAAATATCCCATCTACAAACATATTCTCGCCAAGAAAACGGAACCAAGCCGAAGCACATTATTTACATGGGAATGCACAAGACTCGCGAGAAAATGGAAGAAGGATCAATCGAGCAATCATGGTATATATGTACCCCAAGTTTCAGCTGAGAAGAAACCTAAACTTCGCTTGATCGTGAGCGGGAACTTTTAAGCTGACGCTACAATCGGTAAAGAAAGAGGGAAGGCAATGAATAAGATTAAAAAAGCTATTATCCCTGCTGCCGGTCTAGGAACCCGATTTCTTCCTGCCACAAAAGCGATGCCCAAGGAAATGCTGCCCATTGTTGATAAGCCGACCATTCAATATATCGTTGAAGAAGCAGTAGATTCAGGCATTGAAGACATCCTGATCGTTACCGGGCGCAGCAAGCGGTCCATTGAGGACCATTTCGATATTAACTACGAACTGGAATTCAATTTGAGAGAAAAGAACAAACATAATCTGCTGAAAATGGTAGATGACATTAACAACCTTGTAAATATTCATTATGTGAGGCAAAAGCAGGCACTCGGTCTAGGGCATGCGATTTGGTGCGCACGAAAATTTATTGGCAACGAGCCGTTTGCCGTATTGCTCGGCGACATGATTATCGATAGCGATATCCCCTGTCTCAAGCAGCTTATGCAAATCTACGAAGAGAAGCAAGCATCCGTGATTGCCGTGGAAGAGGTCAGTTGGTCCGATGTCAGCAAGTACGGAATTGTGGAGGGGAAGCTCATTGCGGATCGCCTATTTCAAGTCAGCAATTTAGTGGAAAAGCCGCTTGCCTCCCCTCCTTCCAATGTGGCTATCGTAGGCAGATATATACTGGAACCTGAGATTTTTCCTATATTAGAAGGGATTCCAGTGGGAGTAGGCGGCGAGTTTCAGCTGACGGATGCTCTGCAGGAGCTCGTTCAAAATCACAGTTTGTATGCGTACAAATTTGAAGGAAAACTATACGATGTAGGAGATAAATTAGGATTTTTAAAGGCAACGGTAGAATTGGCCTGTAAAAACGAATCTTTGAAAGAAGAGTTTCAGAACTATCTCCACCGCATGTTATTAGGAGGAGGCGAATCGGAGTGAAGAAGGTACTGATTACAGGCGTTGCCGGGTTTATGGGATCCCATTTGGCTAAGCAGCTAGTTGCCCAAGACATACAAGTCATTGGTCTTGATAATTTCAGTAGCGGAAGAATTGAAAATGTACAAGAGCTATCCCGTTCAGAACTCTTCACTTGCATACCTTGTGATATCGTTCAATCAACAACCTTGTTGATACCTGAACTAGAAGGTATAGAGGAAATCTATCACTTGGCTTCCCCGGCATCTCCAAAGTATTATCAGGCGAATCCGATTGCAACGATTGAAGTGAATACCCTTGGTACCAAGCACATGCTCGAATTGGCTTTGCGCAACAAGGCGAAGTTAGTCTTTACAAGCACTAGTGAAGTCTATGGCGATCCGGAGGTTCATCCGCAGCATGAAGCATATCGTGGTCATGTAAACACGTGGGGGCCGAGGGCTTGCTATGATGAAGCCAAAAGGCTCGGTGAAGTGTTTTGTTATGAATATGCGTACCGTTATGGGTTGGAGGTTAAGGTTGCCCGTATCTTTAATACGTATTCGGCGGGAATACGAAACGATGATGGCCGGGTGATTACCAACTTTATCAACCAGGCCCTTTCGAATCAAGATATGACGGTATATGGCGACGGATCTCAAACCCGTTCTTTCTGTTATGTCGACGATACTTTAGCCGCACTCAAGCTTATGATGGAACGGGATCAAGCGAACGGTCAATTAATCAATATCGGCAATCCCGTTGAAGTGACGATTCTTGAGGTGGCGCAAATGATTAAGAGAATGACCAATTCCTATAGCAGGATTACATTCGGCCCGCTGCCAGAGGATGATCCGAAAGTCAGACGGCCGGTAATCGATAAGGCGAGATCGATATTGGGCTGGGAACCGCTCGTTGAATTGTCGGAAGGCTTGCGCCGAACGATCGAAGCATACAGGGTACAGCTGTTAAAGTAATCGTCAGGAGGGGATCATCGCCATGAAGGTTGTCTGTGTGGGTTCAGGCTATGTCGGCAGCGTAACGGGAACAGCTCTAGCTGTTTTAGGATATCCGACAATCATTATTGATACGGATGCACGCAAAGTGAAAGAAATAAACGCCGGCAAAAGTCCTATTTATGAACCTGGTCTTGCATCAATGATTTCACAGATGGTAAGTAGTTCCATGCTCTCTGCCACACAAAATTATGAATGCGTATATCACGCCGATGTTGTCTTTATCGCAGTAGGGACGCCATCGCGATCTGATGGGACAGCCGACCTGAAGTACGTCAAGTCAGCGGCTAGAAGCATAAGCAAGCATCTCAATCCTGGCAAATTTACAGTGATTGTAAATAAATCTACGGTTCCAGTGGGTACAGCTGATCTGGTTGCATCCATCATCGAAGAAACGTCTGGGCTTAGGCATAACCGGCATTTTGCAGTGGTCAGCAATCCGGAATTTCTAAGAGAAGGTTATGCGCTGGAGGATGTGTTCTTCCCCGATCGGATTGTCATCGGAACGATCAATCCGAAAGCTAGGGCCATCATGAGGAAAATGTACTCGCCTTTGTTAGAGCGTGTAGATTTTGACATTCCTTCGCAGGAGCACGCAAGGATAAGCAATTACAGTGCGCCCAAGCCCGTCTATTTCGAATGTGATACGAAAAGTGCGGAATTGATTAAATATGTATCGAATGCCTTTCTATCGGTCAAGATCAGCTATATTAACGAAGTTGCCAGGCTCTGTGATCTTGTCGGCGCCAATGTACTTGATGTTGCGCAAGGCATGGGGCTTGATTCACGCATTGGAAATAAATTTCTACAGGTATCCAGCGGCTGGAGTGGCAGTTGTTTTCCCAAAGATACCGCAGAGATTTTAACGGCAAGTCAAAAATACGGCAGTGAACTTTCCATTGTAAAAGCGGCGATCGATGCGAATAGAAGCATGCATGATTACTGCATTCAGAAAATCGAGAGGCGCCTATCGACTTTAAAGGGGAAAAAGATTGGTATTCTAGGTTTGACTTTTAAGCCAAATACGGATGATGCCCGCAGTACGCAAGCTTCTTATATCATAGAGAGACTTATAGAATTAGGGGCTAGTGTAGCTGCTCATGATCCGCAGGGCATGGAAATGTTTCAGAGACTAAATCCTCATTTGCCGGTTCAATATTGCAACGATCCGGAAGAAACGGCGGTTAGCGCAGACGCCCTGATGCTTTTGACGCATTGGGAGGAGTACCGCATGTTGAAATGGGATATGATTTCCTGGAAGATGAGAAACAGATATATGCTCGATACACGGAATTTTTTAATAAATTTGAATCTCAATGAATTAGGATTTTGTTATGAAGGTATAGGTGTATAGGATGTTCTGAAGAGGAGAGTCAGCATGGGGAAATTAAAGCCGGTTTCCTATATACGATCTATGTCCAGAGGCAAATCATCACCACATTTGATTGAGTTCAGTGATCATCACAACTACGTAGTGAAATTCAAGAATAATCCTCAGGGGAATTGGGTACTTATCAACGAGTATATCGTGAATAACCTCGCCAGTTTGCTGGAACTGCCCATTCCTCGATATAAGGTAGTTCGTATTTCCAAGCAATTTATTGAGGAAAACGAAAACTTACATCAAAAAAATTTCAAATCAGGAAAGCAGTTTGCCAGCAGATATACAAAGCATTCGTTACACGTCACTGATCTGAAGGGACGTCCTGTCAAGGATCAAATCAACAACTTGAATCAGGTCGGCGGACTGCTCGTCTTTGATCATTGGGTGAGCAATTCGGATCGTAATTTGAAAAATTTGCTGCTAAGGCCAGTCGGTCATCAATACTATTTTGAAATGATAGACCATGCGAATTGTTTTAACATAACCCCGAATAATCCGGAAAGGGAGTTCCTTCCATTGCAAGTGAGAAAGGGAAAATTGTACCGGTGGTTCAATTCCTTAATAGATCACAAGAAGCAGTTAACCTCCTATGTAGAGAAAATCAGTGAGATCAAGAATGAGGATATCCATACCATTATTCATTCCTTGCCCGGAGACTGGAAAGTATCGGATAAGGAAAAAGAAAAATTATACTCGCACATTAAATATGCGAAAAAAGCGCTTCCCGGTATTATTGATGACTATTGGAAAGCGAATTTCGAATAAAAATATCCGACATGTACCCCTCTGTCAGGTGTACCCATGTCGGATATTTTCATTGGATTCCGGCCATCTTCAATATTTCCCTAACATCGCTTAGACGAACGGTAATATTCGCTTTTCTGTCATGAGGATCTACATATTCGGGAGGTCTCTCTCCCTCGCCTATAATGTAATAATGCCGATGACCCAGAAGACTGCTCAGAATCGGGTAGCAGTTATGGACAAGGCTGGGTGCGAGAAATTCAATGACCTTCGTTCCCGGGTCACTGAACAGAACGTTGGTCAAGCCGGCTCCATGCGGGGCAACTACGACCTTGGCGGAAGCGAAAATTTGAATTTGTTCGGCGACAGACTTCTCCTCAAGTCTAATGCTTTGAAAACCATACTTGGCGAGGAGCCCCATTACCTCCTCTTCATTAAGCAGTTTCCTTTTACCGGCATTCGCACGGCTTATAAAGATCCTTTCGAACCCTTTCACAGGTTCGATTTTTTTGTTTATCATTAATTCCTGCCGAAGAAAGTCGCAAACCCACTTGGGGCGGATGCCCCTCGAGAAATGGGGGATGATCAGTTTTTTCGCCTGTAGATGAAGACCGGAGTGACTCACGATTACTTTCTCCTTGGGAATCCCCAGAGCTTCTAGGGTTTCGTATTGAAATGGCGCCATTCTTCTCCCGTTAATGATATATGCGTCAGCTTGGATTCCACATTGTTTCATGATGTGAAGGCGTGGGAGAACATCCAGCATCCAGTGGTAATAGATCCTGCTATCCTTGATACTGAGCAAGGCTAATGTTTTAGTCGTCTTTTTCACCGGGGGTAAACGATTCTGCTGAAAGATGGAATGCTGATCCGGCATTATGTTTTTTTCACGCGAGTGCTCCCAAATCAATTTATGATCCGGTGTTAGAATGTCCGGCTTTGCTCCGTAAACCCTCCCCTTTGTGATAATGTCAATACGTCCGTTCCGCTGCTTAAAGGGAGCTGTGGACTCTGAGAAGCGAACGGTCCAAAAGGTGGGATTTTCCAGGCCGGTAGGCTCGGTAAGGAACACGGGATCATCAAAAAGTACATTCTTCATATATTTCTTTTTGCGTAAATTCGACGCGACAATCCAATCCTTTATTGAATTGTAGTAACCGTCAGGCGTGTTAGTCCGGTCCGTATGTTTCATAATCACACGCTCCTACTTCTTATGAATGTCGGCCATTTTCAATAGCTTAGATAAGGAATTAAGATTAATAACAATATCTTCCTGCAAATCTCTCGAATGCCTGCGTCTTGTGGATTGTAAGTCTTCGCCGATTAAGTAGTAATAATCCAATTTCATATAGCTGCTAATAATCCAATAGTATTCTCTCACATATTTAGGTGAAAAGATCTCGATCAGCTTAGTGTCCGGATTCGTAAAAACCAGATTTGCCAATGCGGCTCCGTGAGGGGCGACAATGATTTGGGCGGATTGAAATACACGGATTTGTTCCGCGTGTGACAGTGATTCCAGATGAATGCATCGAAACCCGTATTCCTTCAGAAGTTTCCTCACTTCGTCTTCATTCCGCACATTTCTTCGATCCGCACGGGCACGGCTAATATAAATACGCTCATATTTTTTGGAAGGGTTGTTCTTGTTGCATGCCGACAGTTCATTTCTCAAGAAATCACATGCCCATTTTGGATAAAAGTGCTCGTACCGTCCCCAGCCGGAAAAAGTATCGACAACGACCATTTTTTTGGCTTTTAAATGGAAGTTTTCGTCCGTCATGATGATTTTCTCTTTAGGAATGCCTAATGTGTCTAACATTTCCTCATATGGAAATTTGCCTGGCCGGCTGATGAGATACTTGTCTATGGGAATCTCGCTTTTGCGCAGAAGCTTAATTCGCGGCAAGATGTCTAGCATCCAGTGAAAATAATTGTGCGTGTATTTAAACGCTAGAACTCCTATAGTTTGGTTGGTACTACGGGGATCCGGGAGACGTTTCTCCCCATTTTCAATAACCGCTTTGGTCACACTCTTGAGCACTTTGTTGTCAGGAGTCAGAAGCACTCCCTTGATTCCATAGATCCGGCCATTTTCGATAACGGCTACTCTAGCCGCTATCTTGGATGCTCTTTTTTCCCATCGATCAGCCACATTGCGAAAGTGCTCGTGAAGCTCTTTATCAATTCCTTTTGGCGTAACTAAGGGGACGGATTGCTTGAATTTGAATTCTCTATAAACAGGTTGGCCATTGAAGGCACTTCTTTCTTTAGACCAATTTTTGAGACTAATATAGTGTTTCTTGGATGGAATGCTTCTTTCGGAATCCGACAACGAAGGTCACCTCTGTCATGTTCTTATTGTCCCTTACATTTCTTATACCGCTTAATATCAATTATTTTATGATGCTATTAGGATCATGGCATCGGCATATATCGGAGTCCAAACAAATAGATTTAAGAAACTTTATAAAAATTGGATTCGTGCAGGGGGAGATTAACCCAACACGGGCATGAACAGGTATAAATATACTGGAGATAGAGGTCTAGAAAGGACGGTGCATCCATTGGACTTGAACATGAACATTCTATTCAAGGGCTACTTTTATACCGGAAGCGGATATGCCGAAGGCAACCGGGCATTGCTCCGTATACTAGATCAGTCCGGATACCGGGTCCGAATCGCAGCCAGGGATAAAGAACCCGACAAACGCATGGCCTTAACAGCGGAAGAAATCGACTATGTGTCCTCCTTTGAGCATACGAAACTATCGTCGAATGATATTTTCCTTTTTCGGGGTTCGGGTTCAGCGCTTCATACCCACCCCGATTTTCGAATCAATATTGCACATACGACATTTGAAACCGATCGTCTGCCTGCTTCATGGGTACCGAAATTAAATCGATTTAACGAGGTCTGGGTTCAGTGTAATTTCAACAAAAGAACGTTTGAATCTTCCGGCGTCAAAGTGCCGTTGCGATTTATTCCGTATTTTTTTAACGATTCGCAATATCATCCGCAAGGTGAACGGTTTGCACTCCCCTTACCGCAATCATTTATATTTCTATCGGTCTTCGATTTGATTGAACGTAAAGGATATGATTTGCTGCTTCGTGCATATCTGAATGAGTTCACAGCCACGGATGACGTGGCGCTCGTGATCAAAGTTCGCAATCGTGAAAACGTAGAGAAATTGGAAACGATCATCAATGCCCATCCGAAACAGAAAGATGAGCGTCCGCCGATTTACATTGTGGATCAGATGCTGCAAACACCGGATTTGCTCAGCTTATACAGAGCGTGCGACGCTTTTGTCCTTCCTACACGGGGGGAAGGCTGGGGAAGACCCTTTTTTGAGGCCATGTTGATGGAAATGCCCGTTATTGGAACGAACTGGAGCGGGCAGACCGAGTATATGCATGCCGGTAATTCCTATTTGATCGATGTGGAAAAGCTGGTTCCAGTCCAATTAAAGGACCATCCGGATCCTTCCAAATACGATGGACATTATTGGGCGGAGCCTTCGAAATCGGACTTACAGAAAAAAATGAGATATGTCGTTGAACATCAGCAAGAGGCAAAAGCAATGGGGAAGAGAGCAAGAATTGAGCTGTTACAAACGTATAGCTTGCAAAAAGTCGCGAATCAAGTAGTGAAGGAAATAAATAAATTCAGCCTATGAGTGCCCATCCGCGAATAATTAGGTGAACTAGACTAGTGCGGTGTCGAAATAGGGAAAACCCCAATATGTTAAATAAAACGTGTCGTTCCTGAGTGGATTGCGTTTGCGGATCGTAAGAAGGATGGTGGGTTCCGGATGAACATTTTGCTGGAGGGGATATTCTATAATGGACACGGCTTCGCGGAAGGAAACCGAATCTTGCTTCGCATCCTCGATCAGGCGGGTTATCGTGTCCGGATATTGGCCAGAGATACGGCGGATAAACAACTCGTATTGAACTCCAGAGAAATCCAATACATCGCTTCTTTTGAAAAGAACAAATTAAAATCCAATGACATTTATATTTGTAATTTCGTTGGATCCTCCATACGGCATAATCCGGATTTCCGCATCAATATTGCCCGCACGACGTTTGAAACTGACCGGATTCCAAGCAGCTGGGTAGCTGAATTGAATAAATTCGAGGAAGTATGGATACAAAGCACATTTAATCTCAATACCTTTACATCCTCTGGGGTAACTGTCCCCCTCCGGTTCATTCCTAATTTTTTTGACCTCCACATGTACGATGTAAAAAGTCAGAAATTATCGCTGCCGATTCCGGATGGCTATACATTTCTATCTGTCTTTGACCTTCAGGAACGCAAGGGTTACGATATTCTGCTTCATGCTTTTCTTCAAGAATTTTCATTTCAGGATGAAGTGGCCTTGGTCATTAAGATACGCAATAGCGACAATATCAACAAGTTGCACGAGATCATTGAAGATCATCCTAAGCCAAAAAAGGAAAGACCTAAAATTTACATCATTGACCAAATGTTATCTACGCAGGAGCTTCTCAGCTTGTATAAAGCTTGCGATGCGTTTGTTCTCCCGACTCACGGGGAGGGATGGGGAAGGCCGTTTTTTGAGGCTATGCTGCTGGAAATGCCGGTGATCGGCACGAATTGGAGCGGGCACACGGAATTTATGAACGAACGGAACTCGTTCCTCATCCAAGTTGAGCGATTCACCCATATACAAAACAGCGATTTCCCTTTGTTTAACGGTCATTATTGGGCGCAGCCGTCCGTAGCCGATTTGCAGCGGAAAATGCGGTATGTCTATTCGCACCCGGAGGCAGCCAAGGAAATCGGTCAAAAGGCACGCAGCGATCTATTGAAAAACTACAATCTAGGTGAGATTGCTGAAAGGGTAAAGAAAGAAATCAATAAGTTTCGTGCCTGAAGGAAGGTGGGGACTATGAATATCTTGTTGGACGGGAAATTTTATAATGGGCACGGGCTTGCGGAGGGGAATCGCATCTTGCTCAGAATCCTCCATCATGCAGGATATCGCGTAAGGATCTCGGCGCGAGATAAGGCTGACAAACATAAGGTATTGCCTGCGAGTGAGGTGAAGTTCATTTCCTCGTTCGAGAATACCCAATTAACTTCGAATGATATTTATTTCTATAACTGGGTCGGTTCCAATGTCCGATACAACCCCGAGTTTCGTATCAATATCGCTAGAACGACGTTCGAGACAGACCGGATTCCTGATTTTTGGGTGACAGAGTTAAATAAATTTAACGAAGTGTGGGTTCAGAGCACGTTTAATCAAAAGACGTTCACCTCCTCGGGCGTAACCGTTCCCTTACGATTGATTCCCAACTTTTTTGATCTTAGTGAATTTACACCGCAAGGGCCTAAATTAATGAACTCATTTTCAGAGTCTTTCTTATTTCTGTCTGTTTTCGATTTGAAGAAGCGTAAAGGTTACGATGTTCTCCTGAACGCGTTTCTGAATGAATTTTCAAGTGATGAACCTGTGGCCTTAGTGATTAAGATTCGGAATAACAGCAAAACCGAGGTGATCGAGCAATTGATCGAGGGTCATCATAAGCCGAAAATGGAACGGCCTCGTGTCTATATGATCGATCAAATGTTGTACATGTCAGACATTCTTAGCTTATACCGCATGTGTGACGCGTTTGTGCTCCCGACCAGAGGAGAGGGATGGGGAAGACCTTTTTTTGAAGCGATGTTAATGGAAATGCCGGTGATTGGTACGGATTGGAGCGGGCATACCGAATTCATGAATGAACAGAACTCTTACCTGATTCGGGTGAAGGGCTTGACTCCCATTGAGAATGAAGCGTCCCTGTTCAACGGTCATTATTGGGCGGAGCCATCGAGGAAGGACCTGCAGAAGAAAATGAGATATATATTCGAGCATCAAGAGGAAGCGAAAGAAGTCGGCAAAAATGCACGCAGGGACTTGTTGCAGAAATACAATGCACGTGTTGTAGCCAGAAGTGTAGTTCAAGAAATAGAAAAATATCAGGGGATATTCAGATGAATCGGGAAGGTGCGGAAGTAGATGAATATCCTGCTCGAAGGTATCTTTTACAATGGACACGGGCTCGCTGAAGGGAATCGTAACTTATTGCGGATACTAGATCGAGCAGGCTATCGTGTCCGAATTATTCCAAGGGATTCATCCGACAAACATGCCGTATTGCATCCAAGAGAGGTTCGGTATATTTCTTCGTTTGAGAACACTCGTTTGTTGTCTAACGATGTGTATATCTACAACTGGGTCGGAGCTCATCTGCGGTTTAATCCCGATTTTCATTTCAATATAGCCCGAACAACGTTTGAGACCGACCGCATTCCGGAAGACTGGGTGCCAAAGTTAAACAAGTTCAATGAAGTGTGGGTGCAAAGCGAATTCAACAGGTTGACCTTCGCTTCTTCCGGGGTGGAGGTTCCACTGCGTTTGATTCCCAATTTTTTTGATTTTAACGAATTTTCCCCGGAGGGTCCTCCGCTATCCATTCCCGTATCCGCATCGTTCCTGTTCCTGTCCGTTTTCGATTTGAAGAAGCGCAAAGGGTACGATATTCTGCTGCATGCCTTTCTTAACGAGTTTTCAATTGAGGATCGCGTTGCCTTGGTGATCAAAATACGCGATAGCAGCAGAACCGATATCGTTGAACGAGTCATTGACACTCACCCTAAGTCGAAAGAAGAACGTCCGCCTGTCTATCTGATTGATCATATGTTAACGCCGGCAGACATTGCCGGGTTGTACCGAACCTGTGACGCATTTGTTCTGCCAACCAGAGGAGAAGGATGGGGGAGGCCGTTTTTCGAGGCGATGCTAATGGAACTGCCTGTGATCGGGACCAATTGGAGCGGCCATACCGATTTCATGAATGAACACAATGCCTATTTGATTGATATTGAAGGATTAACCCGGATTTCGAATAATGAAAATCCTTTGTTTAATGGACACTATTGGGCAGAGCCGTCGTTAAAGGATTTGCAAATGAAGATGAGACTTGTGATGGAGAGATCCGCTGAAGCAAAGGAGAGAGCCCGAAATGCGAGAATAGAACTTCTTCAAACCTACAATTGGAGGGAAATCTCTAAGAAAGTGGTTCGTGAAATCGAAAAGTACAGGAGATGGAAAGGAATATGACGACTCAGACGTATACGATTTCCGTTTTTGGTCTTGGCTATGTGGGGTGCGTATCGGCAGCATGTCTGGCCCAGCTCAGCAATCAGGTGATCGGTGTGGATGTGAATCCGCATAAAGTAGACTTGATCAATCAAGGCAAGCCGACCATTATTGAGAAAGGCATCGCCGAACTGGTAGAAAAGCAGCACAGGGCGGGACGGCTATCCGCGACAAGCGATATTCAGTACGCCGTCACGCAGGCTGACATTTGCCTTATCTGTGTGGGAACGCCTTCCGACAGGAACGGCTACCCGGACCTCTCTTTTATATGGCACGTAGCCGATCAAATTAGCGCTGTCATTAAGAAAAGGGAGGCATTCCAAACCATTATCATCCGATCTACCGTACCACCCGGAACGTGCCGGGAAATCGAGCAGATCATTGCCCGATCCGGCAAGCGAATCGATGAGGATTTTGCAGTCGTCAGCAATCCGGAGTTTTTACGTGAAGGAACCAGTATTGACGATTACTTTCATCCGCCATACACCTTAATCGGTACCCATAACGAAAAAGCCTTAGGTATGCTTCGCCTAATCTATGGTTCCCTCCCTGCCCCGATCCTGGAGACGGAAAGAGAAGTGGCGGAGATGATTAAATACGTCAACAACTCGTTCCACGCATTGAAAGTCGTATTTGCCAATGAAATTGGTGCGCTTTGCCATTCAATGGGCGTTGACCCTCACTTGCTAATGAATTTGTTCTGCCAGGATCATCATCTCAATATCTCGCCGGCGTATCTGATGCCGGGCTTTGCTTATGGAGGTTCTTGCTTGCCGAAGGACTTAAAAGCGCTCAACGCTATGGCCAGGTCGCGAAATGTGGAGCTATCGGTGTTGTCGTCCGTTGAACGCAGCAACGCACATCTGATCGAACGCGCGCTGGATATGGTTCTTGCAGAGGGAAAGGTACGGATCGGAGTACTCGGTCTGGCATTTAAATCCGGAACGGATGATTTGAGAGAAAGTCCGGTCGTTAAGCTTCTGGAACGATTGATCGGAAAAGGCTACGAAATCAGGATTTATGATCATAACGTGCTTGCTTCTCAGTTGGTCGGTGCGAACAAACAATATATTGAATCTACGGTTCCTCATTTGGCTAATCTGCTCACTCCTGATTTATCGGACATTAATGAGTTTGCCGACCTGATTATCGTGACGCAAAAAAACACCGAATATCAATCGTTTGTCACAGATATTTTGGCATCCAAACCGGTCATTGATCTGGTTCGCATCTTAGATACAATCCCTGATTCCAATCACTATAAGGGACTCCTATGGTGAATCAAACGTATAAAAACCGTCCCGGGCCGGGACGGTTTTTATCTCATCTTATGACGCTGATCGATGCGTTAACGATGTTATTGAAGCTTTGACCATTTTTGATACAGGTAGGGATTCGATCGTTTGACCTGTCTGAGGAACCCTTTTTTTAATTTTCGTGACTCAAGCTCGGCCAGTATTTCTCTCGGATAGGGAATTTGTTTTTTGAAGGAATTGACGTGATCGATAACTTGCAGGCGTTCGCCATTGACGACGAAGATGTGGCGAGGGCTTGCGTCAAGGCGAGCAAACTTCAGCTTTTTCATTTCCCTGAGCATCCTAACAAGTTGTTTGGTCAACCATCTCGGCATACGCTTCTTTTTGCTCAAATATTGGCTAAGCGTCGGACCCTTTATATATTCCATAACGATATAATTCGAGCCTGTTTCATAGACTTTAGGAAAGAAAGGGGAATTCGCATCATTTACTATTTTTAACACATGGTTCTCCCTTATGGCATCTTCATTCTTTAAATAAATTTTAACGCAGCGCTTGGATGAAAGCTGAAATACGGCCCCTTGTGCTCCTTGACCGATTAAATTGTAGCTTGTTGGATTATCAATTTGCAGTGGCTTCCCTTTGCTTACGGTAATTGATCGAAAATCTTCCACGTCGGTCATCTCCTCTTCGATTTTAGGATGATTAACCATCACTTTCTCTATTAAACAATGCTTATCCCACTAGTTTATGCGAAGAAGTTAAAAAGCGATTGGGTTAACGAATATACCTAAAACACCTTTTTATGTAAAAATGGACCAATCGCTTCCTTTATTTGTCCAAGCAATAGGGTTTCTATCTACATCTACTATATTGTAGTACAAAATAATAATTTTCGAGGAGGAAACAGAACATGAGTTCAAAAGATCTTGATCCAAGAATCAAGTGGTATGAATCCGTTGATCTCCCGCTGACTCCAGCTCTTAGCATTACCCCTCCGATCACGGTCGGTACACTTACAGGTCTTGGGACAGGTCTGGTTTTGAAACGAATCAGATCCAACGACCGTCAAGAGCTGACAGTCTCGGTAGAATGGACTCCGACCATTGCACCTGGAGCTACGGTAACAGCTGGGGCAGCAACAGCAATAGCCGCTGGCACTTTAACGCTTCCTTTAACGGTAACCCAAAGCATTACTTTCCAAATTTGGCGCGATGTGGTTGGCGGTACGCTGTGTGGACAATATACCGATTCCAGAGCATTAAGTGTCCCGCTTGTTCTTGGAGCATCTGCCGCAGGCTTAACAGCCGCTACATCAATACCTACAACTGCATTAGCTGGTCTTTTGGCAACTAGCACGTTCGAAATAACTGACAAAGCAGCTCCAACGGGTACTCACACTTATATCTTGACAGCTACTGCAACGCCAGGCACACTCTTAACTGGTGGATTAACAGCTGCTATTGGAACTGTGATTCCGCTTCTTACTGCGCTTACGATCTCCACAGGAGCCGTTGGAGCACCAGTTGTCACAAGAGTTCACTATGACGGCGGCGTTATTGACGAGAACGATTAATAGTGCCGGTTAATTAGTGCCTGTCGCCTCAATCATCTCTTACGATTGAGGCCATTTTTACTTCAATTGTCCGGCATGTCCAATCAATAATCTCTCATAACTATTAAGGAGGAATGAAAGAATGGCAAGAAATGCAAGAGTGAAGTATCTGGATTTCTCAAACGGTGCAGGGCTTGTACCACCCCTTCCGGCGACTCTGACTGTAGGTGTCCCCGTTAATCTGGGTTCTGTAACTGTAAAAGGTGCCAACAGCAACGACCGTGAAGTTGTGACGGCGACGATCAATCATGTGATGGATCTTGGCGGAACGGCAACAGCCGGCGATTACCAGATCTCATTTCAACTCAGTCGGAAAGTGGGTTCAGGTGCAACGGTTCCTGTGTATACAACAACCGACGGAGGCAGCAACGCTACCGGCGTAGCGGCAATTCCTCCCGTAGATCCCAAAGGGACAACAACAACCTTTGTTTATGCTGAAACGGGTCTCTCAGGAAGTTCGATCACTTACTCGCTTACAGCAACTTTAACTGCTGCGGCCGCAACTGGCGGGACGATTGCCGTAAGTATTGTTAGCCCAGTCTTCCTGGTTGGCACGCTGTACGACGAAAACGAAGATTAATAGGATTGGAAGGGCATTCCGACGGTCGTGCAGACCGATAGGATGCCCTTTTAATTTCGTGAAAATCAGCTGTAATTTCAGCAGGCGCCACAGGAGAAGCAGGTGGATTATCCCAATACTGTCTCCTGGCTTTTTTGATTCATCAGGTATAACGGCAACTGGAATCACCCAAGCTCCTGGACCTCTTAAACTTAAAAACCATAATGTGGACCTTAGATACCGTCGATTGGCAAAACCCAAAGCCGGAATCTATTATCAAAAATCAAAAAATGGCATTAGACGGCATTGAAATAACGAAATGTTGTTGATGGTTTCTATATGCATCGATAATGTGAATAATCAAAAGAAGTTATTTCAGAGAATGGGATACTGAGGTTTCCGATTATTCCTTAAAAAAGCTTTATGTAGTGAAATCAGAGATTAGAGCCAAAATTAAGCTTTAAAGTAGTGCAAAGCAGTTAATCTAGTTGGTTACGGAAAATTTGATATACGTAATCGTGAAGCACCAAGGGAAGAAGTTCGAAAAACTGGTGAAGGATGAAAGTAACATACTAGCTTTTGTTCCGGACAAACTGACACGCAATCAGTCTGTCCGGTTGCAATTTTAAAGGGAATCGTATAGAAGAGGCTCATACTCATTAGGTTTTTTTCGTACCCGAAACGCGGCTAATCTGGAAAAGCCATCCCTTTCTCAAGCGTTCCTCATGACGAGAATACCCATTTCTATTTCTAACTATGCGATTTGCGTGATAATAAGGTGTGCAGAAACAGGCCGTGTTCCTCCAGCGAGAGGAGTGATGGTTAGTGCCGTGGAATTGCCGGCAGGATTTCGTACTGTGAGAATTGAATTGATGACTGTCGTTTGCACAAGAGCCATTTCTACGATCTGAGAAGTACCTGTTGCTCGCCCGACTACTGTATAAGCTAGGTCAGCGCCATTGAGAGTTAAAATCAGTTGACCTGCTTCAGTCACACTCACCTGAAACAAGACCTGATAGGTGCCAATTGCAGCCAAGTTAAAGGAACTGGGACCAATACGTAAAATAGTAGTCCCACTAGTAGGTCCATCTTGCGGAAAACTAACGTCTGTGCCGGGAGCCACAGTTGCTGCATTATCAGGAGGCATCAGCGCAAAAAAATCAGCAAAGCCTAATACGCCACCCGTTGCACCTGTTGCCCCCGTCGCACCTGATGGTCCTGTTGCACCTGTTGCTCCTGCAGGCCCTGCAGATCCTGTTGCGCCCGTTGCCCCCGCAGGTCCTGCAGGTCCCGTTGCCCCCGCAGGCCCTGCTGGTCCCGTTGCCCCTGTAGGTCCTGCCAGTCCGGCTTCGCCAAGTGCACCTGCAATTCCTGCCAGTCCAGTCGGTCCAATTGCACCTGCAATTCCTGCCAGTCCAGCCGGTCCAATTGCACCTGCAATTCCTGCCAGTCCAGCTGGTCCAAGTGCTCCTGCAAGTCCTTGCGGTCCAGCTTCTCCAATTGCTCCTACAAGTCCTGCCAAACCAGCTGGTCCAAGTGCTCCTGCAAGTCCTTGTGGTCCAGCTTCTCCAATTGCTCCTCCAAGTTCTTGAAGCAGTTGCTGTCCTTGTGGTCCAGGAGGTCCTGGAGGTCCAGTAGGGCCAGGAGGTCCAGGAGGTCCTGGTGGACAATTACATCTTCCCATAGTCTCATCTCCCTATTTTCAAACGTAATTTATCATATTAAAAGCTTAAAAAGGTAAACACAGCAAGTACCTATCAACTGAAAAATAGGCAAATAGAATAGTAAATTCGCTGATTTTCTGTTCATCTATGTTCTTGTCCTATAGCAATATGTCTATTCTTGCATTAGATAATAAAAAAGATCGAAGGCATGGGAGTGATGAGTTTGGAGAATCGCCCTTTAATAGGTATTCTGGTAACTAAAAGGAACAGTAGAAAAAGAATTTTGGAGCTTTATCAACGTAATCACAATCTAAACCTGAAACTTTACGCCTTTACGCCGGCAGATATTCTTTGGAAGGAACAACGTATTATTGGACTTAGCCTGACAAAGGGCATATGGAAACAAAGTTCGTTCCCTTTTCCTCATGTCGTTTATAACCGAAGTTTTAACAAAACATTAATAACCATTGAACGCTTGGAGAAGGCGATTGGCAGGAACAAATGTTTTAACAATATCAATTTTTTTAATAAATGGGATCTTTATAGCCTATTAAAACAGTCAAATCTTAATCCCTATGTACCAGACACATTTTTATATAATGAAGCGAATGTATCGGAACTATTAGAGAAATATAAACTAGTATACATTAAGCCTTCTTACGGATCTAAGGGGGAGTCTGTGTACCGGGTTGAACTAATGGATAATAGTGATATTCACATCTCTTTGCATAGCTCGGCACCCAGATATATTTGCAGAAAAAATGAAGGTTTTCAGGAGATATTAGATGAACTTCTCGGGCTAAAAGAATTCATAGTTCAGCAAGGGATTCGTATGAGTCAATTAAATCATAAGTATTTTGATATCCGGGTCCTTGTTCAAAAAGGTATTCTTGGAGAATGGACGGTTTCTGCCATAACATGTAGAGTGGCTCATGAACATTACTTTAACACAAGCATGTGTGAAACCATTTATGACTTTGCCAAAATTCTTCCGCGATTATTTACGCCGGAAACAATGAATGAAATCCTCCGGTCTCTATATGAGGTAAGTGTAAAGGCCGCAGAAGAAGCAGAAAATCATATGGGTTCATTGGGAGAATTGAGTGTCGATTTTGTATTAGACAAGCAAAGTAAGCTATGGATTATTGAACTTAATGGAAAACCCCAAAAAGATATATACAAAGATCTTAAGAGTTTTAAACGCAAAATTTATAGCAGACCATTAGAATATGCGTATTTTCTCTCTCAAACTTAGGCTCCACATAGGGATGTCTTTTCGAATATACCTATTACGAGGTGAGCATTTTGATTTCAGTTAGTCTTTGTATGATTGTTAAAAACGAAGAGGATATCATCGAGAGATGCCTAAATTCCGTTTGTGATGTCATAGATGAGATTATTATTGTAGATACCGGATCGACCGATCAAACCAAATCCATTGTACGAAAATACACGGAGCGAATTTACGATTTTGTTTGGGTTGATGATTTTGCAGTAGCCCGCAATTATGCTTTTAATCAAGCGAGTAAGGACTATATTTTTTGGCTGGATGCGGATGACATTTTGACGGAAAAGGATCGCATTAAATTTGCTGCTTTAAAAGAGACGCTTGATCATCGTGTTGATTCTGTCACGATGAATTATCACCTAGCATTCGATGAATTTGGTGAGGTTACGTCAAGCGTAAGACGCAATCGGCTAGTGAAAAGAAGCAATCAGTTCCAATGGATCGGCTCCGTGCATGAGTATCTGGAAGTGTGGGAATTTATCATAAATAGCGATATAGCTGTTACGCACAGCAGCCTTCATCATGACAATGATAGAAATCTCCGAATTTACGAAAAACGATTAAGCCTGGGTGGAAGACAATATTTCAGCTTGTGGAAAACTAGCGGATGCCTTTCATAAACTCGGAGATCAGCAAAACGAGCTTCTCTCCTCTTTAAGATCGTTTCAATTCGGTCCTCCTCGCCCAGAGTTTTGTTGTCGGTTAGGTTATCACTTTTTACAAAAAAACGACATGCAGACATCCATATTTTGGTATACGTTAGCTACTCAATTGGAACAACCTAAAGAATGCTGGGGATTTGTAAATCCTGTGTGCTCCACTTGGTAGCCCCACTTGCAGTTGTGCGTTTGTTACGACCGAATTGGCAAACACGAGTTGGCTTATCAGCATAATGAAGCTGCTCGTCGTTTTCGGCCAAATGATGAGCGTATCCTACAGAACAAGCGTTATTTGGAGTCCCAATTAGAGAGGAGTTAAGTGGAAAAAGTGAGGTAGGGTGCCTAAATGGCGGCTATTTCGTATTATCAGGTTAACCAGAAATAGCTGGTTGGCCTTTTTTTATGGTCGGTATAAGATGGCGGTAGCCCTAAAAAACCTCCATACTTTGTCCTGATCAATTATCACTTCTACGTTGTACATTATTATATTAGCAGATACATGTAGGAGGTGGAGAAACGGGCGCAACTAATACAGTTATTGCTAATGATCCTGTAGGGGTTACTCACCAGCTACTTGGTTAGGCGGAGTATTTGAAAAATGAGACCCGGGGAAAGAGAATTGCGGATCAAACTGGATTTATTAGACTCATTAGCACGCAGTCAACATGCCTTGTCCCGCATTATTGAGAGCGTGGCGCAATCCGTCGAAGCTTCCCCGTCACTAGCTAGACAAGTTGGAGAGAATCTCGCGTCCATCGTGAAGTATCAGCACATCCTGGCGAGGAAAATAACGGGTATCCATATCCGTGAAAAACAAATAGGGACTCCAGCGCCTCCGTGGTTGAATCCGCAGGTTGGTGCCCATCGGCGGTTCGCAAGCCCCCCTCCTAATCCAAAAATTAGATGAGGAGGGGCGTTTTTGTTTGTCCCGCTTATTTGTTAAATGGCCGAGTGTATACTTCTTTGCCCGTCGTTCCGCCCCATTTGGCAATGTAATAGTCGTGGTGAACCCTGATCGCAGATCGATATACTCTTAATCGGTATGGATCTGATTTGGTCGTCTGTCCGCCATGATGCGTCACAGGCAGATGCGTCCAAGGCACGCTGTAGCCTGCCAATTTCATTCTTCGGTAGTATTCGCAATCCGCGAAGAAGTTGGGCATGACCGTGTCCCATAACCCCACTTCCCGCACCGCTTTTAGGTTGAAGGCGCACAAGACATCGTATTGGGTTAAGGCCACCCCCCACTTATCTCCTCTTGCTTGCCACGATTCCAATATCTCCAAAAATTTCTCCGGTGTACCTTCGCGAGCTTCCGCGTCATTATGCATGAACAGGACGACATCGCAGCCTTCCTCCATGCCTCGTTTCAATAGGTAATTGAGCATTTGGGTAACGGATAGCGGGACGGGGGGTTCAACGATGTTCACTTTGCTGTGCAGCTCCAGTTCATCTCTGAGGTCCTGCGAATCCGAGTTATCGACAATAAGGGTATGAGGCCAGTAAGGCTTAATACTTTCGACAGCTTTGCGGAGGAGATCCGGACGATTGGCGTAACCGATACCGACTATATATTTCATAACACTTCTCCTTCTCATGTAATTTGTAATAATAGGTGGTGGTTATTTATCCATATGTCTCCATCGTATGACCATGTCCTCATTTTTGCTATAAACGAATTCATCAATCTGAACCTAGTCATTCGCCAATTTCTAGCCAAGCTGGGTTAATGCATATGAATCTGCTTATGGGTATTCATAGTATGGAAGCAGGTCGAGCAACACTCACAGAAAGGAGTGAAGGTGGAATGAACAAAGCGGCGAATAGCGTCAAAACCACACAGCCTTTGAAATCCTCACATAAACGCAAGCAGGCCATTCGCAAGGCAATTATCCGCTCTAAGGTTAAGCAAAGACGTTTGCTTAAGCTCAAGAGAGCGCTCCTGTCGAGACGAAAGAAAATAAAGCAAAGCTTATCCCTCAAGAAGCTTAGATTACGGAAAAGAAGAAAACACATCGCACAGGAAACGCCAGTCGGAACCCAAGAAGCGGTAGGAACAACTGAAGAAGCGCCGGAGCCTGCTGAACCCGGTGAAGCACAAGAACCTGTTGCAGCTTTACCTGCAGTGGACCTGAAGCCCGGCGTGAATCTTATCGGATATATCCGTACCGAAATCGGACTCGGTGAGGGGTGCCGTTTAATGGCAAAATCATTAGAAGCGGCTGAGGTTCCGTTTGGCATCATGAATTTTACGGATCCGGGAGCCAATTCAGCAAGAAATAATGATAGGACTTGGATTCATAAGGAATCGGAAAAAGCATCGTTCAAGGTGAACTTTTTTCATATGAACGCGAATAATTTACGGGCGGCATACGACAATCCGGTGCCTCCACTTGTAAGGGACGTGTTTCAACATCGGTTCAATATCGGTTATTGGGCATGGGAATTGCCTGAGTTTCCGGATGAGTGGTGCAACAGTTTTGAGTTAGTGCAAGAAGTATGGGCCCCATCGCAATTTATCGTCGATTCCGTTAAGCCAAAGTCTCCTCATCCAGTTGTAAGAATTCCTCATGCGGTCCATGTACAGCGTGCGAATTCGTTTGATCGGCGTGCGTTTGGCCTTCCGAATGACCAATTCCTCTTTTTGTCGATGTACGATACGCATAGCTTAAAGGAGCGGAAAAACCCTCAAGCCGTCATTAAAGCATTCAAGCAAGCGTTCCGGTCCAGCGATTCCTCCGTCGGTCTGGTTATTAAGGTGAATAATCCGAACTCCAAACCGGAGGATATGGAATGGCTGAAGCAGCAAACTGAGGGCTACTCAAACATTTATATGATTCATCAGATCATGGACCGCGATAAGGTAAATGCCTTAATCAATGCTACGGATTGCTTCGTTTCGCTGCATCGTTCGGAAGGCTTCGGACTTGTCATGGCTGAGGCGATGTTCTTGGGCAAACCCGTCATCGGCACGAATTGGTCGGGGAATACGGATTATATGCATGAAGGCAATGCATGTCCGGTAAAATACAATCTGATTCCGGTAGGCCAAGACGTTGGACCGTACAAAGCCCATCAGATTTGGGCGGATCCGGATATTGAACACGCCGCCTATTATATGCGCAGATTAGTACAGGACTCAGTGTGGAGAAAGTCGATTGCAAGTAACGGCAAACAAACGATTCATACGGAGTATTCACCTTTGGTCATCGGACAGAAAGTGAAGAATCGGTTGGTCGAACTTGGGCTTCTGTAAATCGGAGGTGAGCAGAAGATGATACGAAAGAAAAGCGTTGTGCTGGCGAAACCCCAAATTGGCATCTTAAAGAAAAGAAGTAAGAAAAGCCTCTCACTCAACATTTTAATTCCGCGAAAAAGAAGAAAGAGCTCGGCCGTCAAGTTGAGACTGCGCAGTAAATTCAAACCGGCCAAGAACAGTCAGAGACCGTATGCAAAGAATGCTGTGTCGCCAACCGCCCCGAGTATCATTCAAAACAAAGACGCTTCTTTTAAGCAACTCCCGAACCCCGATTCTACATCGGCGGAGCTGATGGAACAGACACAGATGGAACAAGGGGAATCGGGTGATCCGGTACAGGAGCAGGGACAGTTTCGACCTACTTGGTACGTAGTTGTCGTTGGATATGTCAATCGCCCGGATATCCTTTACCAGGCACTGGGCAGCATTCAATCTTTCTGGCCGTCTACCCTGGTGATCGATAATGCCAACGAAGCCAGCCTGATTAAGAATGCCGTCGAATTGCCCGTTAAAGTTTACCAACCCCCCGACCCGCTCTCGTACAGCCAAACATTGAATTTGATGCATCGCATTGCAGCCGAGAACGGTGCAGAAGTTTGTATCTTCATGCATCATGATGCGGAGCTGCAGCCGGAAATGGCCGACCGTTTGCTGAGTGCGCTGGAGGATCTCAGACGATCGGACCGCAGATGGGGGGCTTTCCGAACGGAATCAACCTCACTCACTGCGTATAACATGAAGGCGATCCGCACGATCGGTCCTATGGATACGATTCTGCCTCATGATTTTGCCGAGCAGGATTATTATCGACGCATGAACTTGCTTGGTTTTGACATTGTGGAAGATGCCACAATCTCGGTTGCGCATTGGAGCGACGTCAGCTCAACATATAAGTCGGATGAGGAGCTTGATTTTGTACGCAATAAAACGAGACCTTTTTATTTGAACTATTATCAAGATAAGTGGGGAGGTCCACCGGGCTCCGAAACGCATGAGCTGCTATTCGGGGAGTTCCCCTTGAACCCGGTTCCGAACTATTTATACAGATTTCAATGAGAACGACAATCGAGCACGGATAATAAGCTCTTGGCTGGTGTTTGTGATAGATGTACCAATTTACTCATATCGCAAAGAGGGCTTAAACGTATGCCGTGCCCTTCGTGATGGATGCTCATACAATGGGACGATAATGAACGGAATTCAGTATGGGAGGGTGTGGGCGAAAGTGCAGCGTGGAAAACGGAAGTTGCTGAAACCGAGAGCAAAATCTCGCCCCGTATTCAAACCTATAACTTTAAGGGAAAATCCAAAAGTATCTGTTGTGATACCGGCGATGAATGAAAGGAAAACGATCGCTGCTGTCATTCGCGAGGCACGTATGGTCCATCCTTCCACGGAAGTCGTTGTTGTCGTTAACGGTTCCCGTGATGGAACCGGGCACATTGCGCGCAGAATGGGTGCCAGAGTCGTTACGTTCAAGAAGCCGTTAGGGCACGATGTAGGGAGGGCGATCGGAGCGATGCACGCAAAAGGAAATATTTTGCTCTTCACCGATGCGGACATCGTGATTTCAGCGAGAGATCTAAAGCCTTTTATTCGTGCAATAGAGAGAGGCGTCGATGTAGCGTTAAACAGTTATACAGGCCATGTCCATACGGATCGGGTGCACCCTGTTGTATTAGCGAAGCATGCACTCAATCTTGCGCTGGCACGCCCTGATCTGCGAGGCTCTTCCATGACGACGATTCCACATGCAATAAGCAGAAAGGCGCTGGAGCGAATCGAAGCTCAAAATCTATCCGTGCCACCGCTGGCGCAAACCATCGCGATTCGTAAAGGTCTGGATCTTAAGAAAGTGCATGAAGTGGATGTGGGGCGGGTGAATCCGAGAAAAAGGAGAGGATTCAAAGTGGATCCGCTGCGGAATCTAATCGTCGGAGATCACCTGGAAGCCATTGAATGGTTGTTGAATGAGACGAACGAGCGAGGCCAGCAGACGGATTTATCCCGGGATCGATCTTTTGTGGGGTGAAGATATGAAGCGAAGAGGTATCCTTCTGAAATTCCGCAAGAAGAGTTCAGTAAGAAGAAACAGAATGCAATTGCCGTTGAACAGACGAAGACGGACTGCGCTTTCGCCCATCTTGAAGTTGTCCATTGGGCGAATTGGAAGAAGGTATGCGGCGCATCATCCGCTTCCTGAAGGGGAGCAGTCCCTCCCTTTTATTAACGCGCTGTGGTACTCCTACTACAGGAGGCACAAGCGACGTATTTCCAGAGTGCAGTATGCTGCATGTGCGGAAGCTTTTCTCGAAGGTTACTGCACGCAACTGGGTATCGACAAACCTGACGGCGTGCTGATTCCGACGACTAAGCAGGTGGCGGCTGTCATAACCGTCTTTAATGAAGAGAAGACGCTTGGAAAAGTACTGGAGCAATTGCGACGTCTTCCGCTGCAAGAAGTCATCGTCGTGATTAACGGTTCTACGGATAAAAGCTTTGCCATCGCAAGACAGAGCAGCCCGGCAACGATTATCCATTATCCAAACGCCTTTGGGCATGATGTGGGCCGATCAATTGGCGCTAGACTGTCGACTGCAGATATGGTGCTGTTTCTAGATGGGGATATTGTTGTCAAAGCTGAACAATTGATTCCGTTTATCAGTGCAATGGATCGTGGAGCGGATGTTGCGCTTAATGACCTGACTCCATTCATCGGACCATTCGCGAATCGCGATAGCGTAACGATGATGAAAGAATTTTTGAATACCATTCAAGGCAGGCCGGACCTCAAGTCGAACTCCATGACGGCCATTCCTCACATGCTTTCACGTAAAGCGATTGAGCGAATAGGAGCAGCCAACCTGGTCGTTCCGCCGAAAGCCCAGTCACTCGCCATTAAGCTTGGTTTAACGATATGCGCTCCCGCCAGTATCGATGTCATCAAAGAGAACAAGTTAACCCGGCTCAACACGGGTTCTTTCAACCCAGTCTCGAATCTGATCCTTGGCGACCATCTGGAAGCTATGCATATGTTAATGAAGATTCAAGACGGCCGGCTGGGTTTTGGGGATCCGATCAGGGAAAGATCCCACTTACGGAGGGATTAACATGAACGTCACCAGTATTATTATTCCGACTTACAATGAGAAATCCATGCTGAAGGAATGCATCCATTCCATCAGGAAGCACACGGATGTCCCTTATGAAATCATTGTAGTCGATAACGGATCGACCGACGGGACGACCAAGTTTTTACTTCAGGAAGCCATCCCCTTTGTCTCCAATTATGAAAATAGAGGCTTTCCCGCAGCCTGTAATGCGGGGATGAAGCTTTCGAAGGGCGACACTATTCTCCTGCTGAATAATGACGTTCTTCTTACTCCGAACTGGTTAAGCCATATGCTGAGCTGCCTTTATCACCAAAAAGATGTCGGCATCGTCGGACCCATGACCAATTACGCCAGCGGGAGCCAAAGAATTCAGGTGGCTTACACAAGCTTGGATGATATGATCCGTAAATACAACATTGAAAAATTAGGAACATATACCGAAGTTAAACGCCTGATCGGTTTCTGCTTCTTGTTTAAACGTGAAGTCATGCAGAAGATCGGACTGCTCGACGAGCGCTTCAGTCCGGGCCATTATGAAGATGACGATTACTGTTATCGGGCAAGACAAGCGGGCTACCGGCTTATGATAGCGGAGGATACGTTTGTTTTTCATCATGGCAGCGTCAGCTTTGGCAAGAAAAAGGAAGGGCAGTTTCAGCAAATTGTGGAGCGCTCCCGCTCCTTGTTTATTGAGAAATGGGGGGTGGATCCCAGTTCAATAAGCTGATAGGAAAGCGGTTCTCTCATCTATGAAAGCTGAAGAAAGGATGGCGTTGCTATGAAGGGAGTCATTCTTGCAGGGGGAATGGGAACACGTATGAGACCTTTAACGAAGATGATCAATAAGCACCTTCTTCCTGTCGGCAAATATCCCATGATTTACTATGGTATTGAAAAGTTGCGTGCAGCAGGGATTACGGATATTTTGCTGGTGACGAATAAACAATCGGCTTCCCTTTACACCGATTTCTTAGGCAGCGGGAAGGACTGGGGGGTTAAGCTTGCCTACACAATCCAAGAAGATGCGGGCGGCATTGCCGCAGCGCTGGCGCTGGCCGAAGGTTTCGTGCACCCGGGCGACAAACTGTTGGTTCTGCTTGGAGATAACCTGTTTGAAGAGTCGCTCTCCGACTATGTGAAACAATTCGAACTGCAGCCCGAGGTGGCCAAAGTGTTTTTAAAGCAGGTTGAGGATCCGAGGCAATATGGTGTTCCCGTTATGGACGAAGGGCAGATTACACGGATTGAAGAGAAGCCGGAGCATCCGCTCTCCTCCTACTGTGTCACGGGCATCTATATGTACGATTCTTCGGTGTTCGACATGATCAGGTTGATCAAGCCGTCCGAACGCGGTGAACTGGAAATAACGGACGTAAACAACTTGTATGCGGCCAAAGGCATATTGACCTATCACATTCTCACAGGCTGGTGGATTGACGCAGGTACGTTCCCATCCTGGTTCGAAGCGTCCGATAAATTGCGTCAATATTCGACTCTGAATGCGCATAGTCCGGGTGAAGAGTATTGAATAAGCTTGAATGAGGAGGATCCGTTTCATGAAAGTCATTTCTACAAAGCTGCCGGACGTTCTGCTGTTCGAACCGAGGTCACATATTGACCATCGCGGCTTTTTCATGGAAAGCTACAACCGACAAATGTTTGCAGAGCATGGCATCCATCATGATTTCATTCAGGATAATCATTCCTTGTCCGTTCAAGCCGGCGTTCTGCGCGGACTTCACTATCAGCTCGAGCCCAAAGCACAAACCAAACTGGTCCGCGTCTTGTTTGGAGCCGTCTATGACGTGGTCGTTGATATCCGCCAAGGCTCGCCAACTTACGGTGAATGGGTCGGCGTCGTACTGAGCGCTGAGAATAAGCGGCAGATCCTGGTACCGAAAGGCTTCGCTCATGGCGTCTGCACGATGGTTCCGAATACGCAGCTTCTATATAAAGTCGATCAATATTATTCGTCCGAACACGACAGAGGCATTCTGTGGAACGATCCGCAGCTCGGCATTGATTGGCCGGTATCCGATCCTATTTTATCGGATAAGGATCGTCAGCATCCGCCCTTGCAGCAAGCGGAGATCAACTATCGATAGACACCTAACATTCTCTTCCGAATAAACTATCATGAAGCTTTATTTTTTGAATTGAATGGAGGAGCGCTGAGTGGCAGATCGGTACCATAAAGAATGGTTTCAAGATATCGCGAGCCATTATGGATTGCGTATTCGCCGTATTAAATCATATGACTCCCTGTACAAAAAAAATGTGGTTTATCGCGCAACAACGGATAAAGGCAAATTCCTGATTAAACCTTTGAATACTAGAATGCAGAATAAATATTTAACCAAAGAACAACAAGCCGTCAAGCTCTTTTCATTTATTCGAAAACTTAGGAAACGCCATTATCCGAATTTCCCCGGTTGGCTAACAACCAGCTCTGGCAAGTACTATGTGAACAAAAATGGAAAGCCGTACTATATGACTGAATGGATAAACGGGCGCAGCATTCAAATCGATGCTAAAGATTATGAAGCCTTAGGCAAAGCGCTGGCTACCCTTCACACCATCTGCAAGGATCGCCTCCCGCCGATGTCCCCCTTTACGAGACAACAAATCAACCTATTTAAACGGGAGGAACGCCTCTTCCGACTCAGGTTGAAGAATGTTCAAAAGAAAAGATCGAGCGCCAAAAGATGGTTTGAGAAGCATGGTAACCGGTGTATCGAATTGGCTAATGAAGCATGGAGGATTATTGAAACCCATGATGTCAGAAGAATATTGTCCCATGAAAAGAATCACCCCGCATTAATTCATGGCGACGTCACGATCCCCAATATTGTTATTAATGAAAAAGGATTATTCCTGATTGACTGGGACTCTTTGAGGATGGGTTCAACCTATTATGAGCTTGCGAAAACGTTATCAAACACAACCTATTATAATCCGGATCTCCTCTCTGCCATGCTGCGCGCTTATGAAGAAGTAAAACCGTTAAAACCTGCCGAACGCTTATTAATAAGCGCTTTATTCCGTTTACCGCGGGAAGCCTGGATTGCAGTCCGGAACCTTACATTCGGCAGAAGTCAGCACTATTTCCGCTTGCTGGAAAGATCATGGGATATACGATTGCAAGCTATTCATACGGTGGATGAGTGGGCTCGGAAAAAATAACGTGGATCGGGTGATAGGAATGTTGGAACGATCAGATGTTGAACAAGAGTATGGCATCCATATCTTGGAACAAGTGAAGGTTCGAGACGTGTACCGGTTAATCACCCAAGACCATGGAATTTTGTGTCTGAAAAGCTACTCGATATCCAAGCGGGAGATCCGCTTTATTACGCAAATCTATAACCATTTGGAGAAAAACGGATTTATTTATGGTCCCAAAACGCTACTAACGCAGAACGGGCGCAACTGGATCACCAGAGATGGCGTTCATTATATGTTAACCAACTGGGTAGAAGGCGGTAGTCCGGACTTCAATCATAGAGACATGTTCAAAAAAGCGCTTCGGAAGCTCGCCCAGTTTCATCAAGCCGCCCAGGGGATGCTTGCCGAAGGTGCGCCGGAAGCAAGAACAAGGTACAACAAATTGGTTGAGCGAATGACATCGTACCAATCCCTACTGGATGAAAATCCGGATATGGATCATTTTATTACGATGAATCATAAGGCAATAGAGTATTTAGGCCATCCTAAAGTCATCAAAGCGATCGAACAAGAACAAGCCGCGGGTGCCTTCGTGCACGGAGACTTCAACTATCCGAATCTTGTTCTCGATGGGTCCGATTCCTTACATTTGATAGATTTCGAGAATACGTCACTGCATGTAAGGATGCTGGACTTCTCTCATATTTTGCATCGGAATTTTCCGTGGCAGGGGAAAGAAATATTGCATTGGGTCGAATATTATGATCGCAAGCGCTCGCTCAGTGCAGAAGATCTGCACCTTCTTTATGCTTTACTGCTGGTGCCGTACCCGATCATCAGGGAGTTGAAACGGATCAAGAAGGGGCAACATGTCAAAATTATGGTCCCGTCGGATGAACAAATCAACCATTATAAGAAGGAACTGAGAGCATTGCGATGATAGGGTCACTCCTGCTGGCTCGGCTATACGAAGAGACTAGCTGGAGTGATCTCACGGCGGTATTTCTAGTTATTAGTGGAAAATCATATAGCGTAGATTCCAATCTATACATCCCTCATTAACATTACGTATACATAGTGTATAAAACGTATAATGAGGCTTTGATTCCATCGAGATCAATATACCGGGAAGTGAGGTTGAATGTTGGATACCACTACGGCAATAACGTTAAGTATCTTCATGGTGACCCTTGTCTTCTTGTTATGGCGCCCCTGGGGCATGAACGAATCGATCCCTCCGGCGATCGGTGCCGCGATCATTCTTCTTGCAGGTATAGTCCCTTTCTCTGATATGGCTTTAATTTACAAAACGGTTAGCGGAGCTATTATCACGATCATATCGACTATCGTAATGTCCATTGTTTTGGACAGCATAGGTTTCTTTAGGTGGACAGCCTATAACTTGGTCGTGAGGGCGAAGGGGTCTGGTAAAAGGCTCTATTGGTACGTTACTCTTTTGTGCTTTCTGATGACTTTATTTTTTAACAATGATGGAAGCATATTAATTACTACGCCAATTATCATTTATATCACGACACTTTTAGATTTAAACATGCGTCAAAAGCTGCCTTATCTGGTTTCAGGGGCTCTCGTGGCAACAGCGTCCAGTGCCCCTATAGGGGTAAGCAATTTGGCTAACCTTATCGCGATGAAAATCGTCGGGCTCGACCTTAATTCGTATGCGGTTTTGATGTTTGTACCGGCGATGGTGGGGATTGGCAGCATATCGTTGATGCTGTATTTCTATTTCCGAAAGGATATTCCGCGGGAGATTCGCCAAGTGTCTACGGACAACACCTCTCCTTCTTACTTGAAAGTTCCTCGAGCGTATTACGATGCAAATACTGTAACGCGGATGGTTCAAGATCGCGAAGTCCGCAAGAAGCTGCCACCGCAGCACAGAAGTCCGTCAACGCCGCATTCTTCGAAGGAGGAGTACCGTACGCCACCGCCATCGCATCTCGCGGAGAGGAGGCATGGAGGACCGCTGAAGGCGTCTGCAAACGATGATCTGGGGATCCAAGAAACTGTAGACTGGCGATTGTTTCGAATATCGATAGGCATCGTAATTCTGATCAGGCTAGGTTTTTTCGTTGGTTCAAGCTTAGGGATTTCAATCGAATGGATTGCCATTACCGGTGCCCTGCTGTTGATAGCTCTGCGGTGGTATTTTACGGGAAGAGGCGTCAAGGATCTGCTCAAAAAAACGCCGTGGCACACCCTATTGTTTGCTTTCAGTATTTATGTGGTGGTTTACGCGCTGCACAATGTGGGGATGACGGCATGGATGGTAAACCAGCTGAAAGGAATTATGACGCAAAGCGAATTTCATACCGTCATGGGTTTTGGTCTGCTGCTCACTATCATGTCTACCTTACTGAATAATTTACCTTCCGTGATGATCGGTACACTTGCGTTGACAGAGATGGGATTGGATACGCATAGCTTGCAAATCGCGTATTTGGCGAATATTATCGGCAGCGATATCGGCTCTCTGATTACGCCTATGGGGACGTTGGCATCGCTCATGTGGATGTTTATTTTAAGAAAGAATAATTTGAAAATAACTTGGACACAGTATATCAAAATTACCATTGTGATCATTCCGCTCGGGCTTATAATCAGTCTGTTGAGCTTGTACGTTTGGATCCGTATCATTCGCTGAAAAAAAATATATAAATTTTTGTCTCTATGCTTTATTCGCCCATGCCATTTGTCTCCTCCGCGCATTTATTACATTGTAACGATAATGTAGGTGAAGGGAGATTACGCAGATGGCTGACTCATTCAAAAGAGCACAACATAAGTTTAAAAAACGGTCGAGGGAAGCTCGCAGAAATTTTAAGGGAGTAAAGGACAAAAAATTGGCATTTGGCTTAGTCCGGTTAATTAGAGGCCTAAAACAAATCAATACCAAATTAAACGTAATCAACGATAAAGTATCTAGACTCCTTAAAAAATAATGCAAGCGCGGAGCAACTTTCAATGATGTACCGGATGCGGTGTTCGTCGATCTCCTTGGGGTAAGTTCATGCCTCAACTCCGCATCCGGTAATCATTTTCATTCACTTCATCTTTATTATCCCCAATGAACCACCAATCCCGCATGTGTTAAGCCGCCTCCGAAACCATACAATAGCAGCGTATCTCCTGGAAGCACCTTGCCTTCCTTGATGCCCATATCCAGTGCCAAAGGAATCGATGCGGCGGAAGTATTGCCGTAATAAACCAGACTGTAAAGCGCTTTTTCAAACGGAATTCCGCTCTTTTCGCAGATCGACTCAATAATGCGGAGGTTCGCACTGTGGGGGATGAACCAGTCGATGTCGCTGAGCTGCATGCCGCTCTTTGCGAGCAGCTTATCAATGCCTTGCGGCACGGTTGTCACCGCGAATTTATAGACTTCCCGGCCATTCTGGACAAGTTTCCCGCTGCCGCCCAGCGGCAATCCATTCAAGTCTGATGCAAGGCCGGTACGATACACATGCTTGCCTCCGTTACCGTCCGAGCCGAGATAGTGCGTCAGAAAAGCGGGCCCCTCGTCTTCTCTTTCGACCATAACCGCACCGGCGCCATCTCCGAACAGGATGCAAGTGGAACGGTCGGTATAATCTGTAATCTTGGACACGGTATCTCCTCCGAGGACAAGCACTTTGCGGTGTACGCCTGCGGAAATCAGCGCACTTGCCGTGTGAAGCGCGTAGGTAAACCCTGCGCAAGTGGCGTTCAGGTCGTAAGCCCCCGTCGCGGGAATACCGAAGTGCGCTTGCACTAAGCAGGCTGCGGAAGGGAATGGAAGATCAGGTGTATGGGTAGCCACGATAATGAGTTCAACATCATCGAGCGCGGTCTGATACCTTGCGACCATGTCTTCTACGGCGCGAATACAGAGGTGGCTCGTATATTCATTGTCCGCGGCAATCCGGCGTTCCCGGATGCCCGTGCGCTGTACGATCCATTCATCGTTCGTATCAACCATGCGCTCCAGTTCATCGTTTGTTAAAATTCGATTCGGTACATAGCTCCCAATCGCCGTGATGCGGGCGTGCAGGGCTGATAGGTTTTCCATACGGGCTCACTCCTTGGAAAATAAATAGTATCAAGTATTAGGATCAGGTACTAATTTTACTTTAGATGAATCCCGATGCAAAGTCAATGGTCAGTTTATTTAGTATGGATTCGCGGAAATAGTTGATAATCCAATTTTTGAATCAGAGGTATTCGTCCAATTTTCACCAATGATAAGAGCATATGATTAAAGTACGGTTACAGGTAGGAGGATAGCTAATGTCAGTGATACTAGTAACTGGAGGTATGGGGTTCATAGGTAGTAATTTTATACATTATTGGCGAGACCGTCATCCGCAAGATCGCATAATCAATGTGGATTGGCTGACTTATGCGGGAAATCCAGATAACTTAGCTGCTATCGAAGAGCAAGCCGGTTATCAATTTGTGTATGGAAATATCTGCGATACGGCTTTGATCCATCGGATTATGGAGCAGGGTGTCGATGTCGTTGTTCACTTTGCAGCGGAGTCCCATGTAGATCGAAGCATTCAGAACCCCGGTGCCTTCGTACTTACCAATGTGCTTGGCACGCAATCCTTGTTGGAGGCGTCGCGGCAGCACCAAGTGAAGAAATTCATTCATATATCAACGGATGAAGTATATGGAACTCTCGGTCAAGAGGGGGCCTTTACAGAAACGACCCCGCTTGCACCGAACAGCCCTTATTCAGCGAGCAAAGCCGGTTCGGATTTGTTGGTCAGAGCCTATTATGAAACCTATGGCTTTCCTGCTGTCATAACTCGTTGCTCCAATAACTATGGACCTAGACAGTTTCCGGAAAAGCTGATCCCGCTCATTATTACAAAGGCGCTTCGCGATGAGTTCATTCCGCTTTACGGTGATGGATTACACGTACGCGACTGGTTATATGTGGAGGATCATTGTGCGGCTATTGAACGAATTATCGAGGAGGCTCTTCCCGGCGAAGTCTATAATATCGGAAGTCAAAACGAGCGGACGAACATAGAGGTTGTTCAGTACATTCTTAAAGAGCTTGGTAAATCGGATGATCTGATCCAATTCGTACCCGATCGGCTTGGGCATGATCGGCGATATGCCATTGATTCGGCGAAGATTCGCCGAGAACTTGGATGGACGCCGTCCTATTCCTTTGAAGCGGGAATGAAGAAAACCATTGCTTGGTATTTCCAGGAGCGTGGGTTGTCGGAACGAATTTCCGACGGGTCTTATCGCTCACCTAAGCGAGATGAATGGCCATGAAAGTGTTGATTACCGGAGCTGGAGGACAGCTGGGTTACGATCTCGCGCGTGTTCTTGCACCTATACACCAAGTTACGGCATGGACGAAGGAGCAATTGGACGTTAGCGATGAGAAGAAGGTAGCGGACATACTTGCCGGCGAAAGCCCTGATGTCGTCATTCATGCCGCAGCCTATACGAACGTAGATGGGGCGGAATCGGAGACTGAGCTTGCTTATCAAGTCAATGCCATCGGAACGCTGCATATAGCCCAAATTTGCGAGCAAATTGGCGCCAAACTTATTTACGTAAGTACGGACTACGTATTCGATGGAACGAAGGGAGCTCCTTATGAGGAAGTAGATGTTACGAATCCGGGTAATGTATATGGGAGATCCAAGCTTCTTGGAGAAAAATTTGTCAGCATGATCTGCACAAAGCATTTTATCGTGCGGACTTCGTGGTTGTACGGAACCAAAGGAACTAATTTCGTTACTAAAATATTGGAGAAGGCTTACACAGGCGGTCCTCTTTCCATTGTTGATGATCAGTTCGGTTCCCCCACGTACTGTTTGGACTTGGCCAGCTTCATAAGAGATCTCATGGAAACGGATAGGTATGGCATTTATCACGCATCCAATCAAGGTTCGTGTTCTAGATACGAATTTGCTTCTGAAATCTTAAAGTACGCTCAGATGGCTCATGTTCCTTTAGAACCTGTTCATTCTGATTTGTTTCAATCACCTGCCCCAAGACCCAAGTATTCGGCGTTTGACCATAAAGCGATTGCGGACAATGGCTTTACACCAATGAGGGACTGGAAGTCGGCGCTTCATCATTTCTTGCAAGTTGACTATATATACCCGAGGGCGGCAGAAGAGAGGGTGCGAGATGAGTAAGAGGATCAGGGCTGATCATGCGCTCGGCAGGAAGCGGGGATTTCAAACAGGTCAAGAGCATGGAGTCCGTATGGGGCGCTGCCAAGCGATTCTTGACGATGTTAAACCTGCTTCTCTACTACTGAGAGAAGCCAAGGTTTTATTTATTGCCCAAGGCTTCGAGGCCATCGATGGAGGCATTAGTCAAGCGCTGGAGCAGACGGTCCGCGAAGCTTATACGGGAACCGCTACTGATATGGTTCGCTTGGCGGAAGAGCTTCGACCTGATCTCGTTCTTGTTATGAATGGGCTGCATGTATTTCCGGCCGAACATAAAGACCACGTAGACCAAGTAAATCTTATGGGAATTAAGACTGCCATATGGTTCGCAGACGATCCTTATTTCACCGATTATACCGCTTCTCTCGCTCCCCATTATGATTATGTGTTCACGCATGAATTAAGCTGTCTGGCCTTTTATCGGGATGCTGGTTGTCGGCAAGTTCATTATTTGCCGCTTGCAGTCAATACCTCTGTCTACAAACCGCTGTATGTCGCTCCCGAATACCGCAGCGATATATGTTTTATTGGGAATGGGTTTCCTAACCGAATTGCTTTATTTGACCAGATCGCCCCTTTCCTGGCTAATAAAAAAGTGATTTTGGCCGGATCGCGCTGGGACCAGCTGCGTCATTATTCGCTTTTGGAACAAGGAATCAAACTTCAGTGGATTCCGATTGAAGAGTCAGTGAAATATTACAATGGGGCTAAGATCGTCTTGAATGTGCATCGGCATGCTTACGATGAAACTTTCAATAAAAATAGCAGAAACATCCCAGGTCACTCGATTAATCCGCGAACGTATGAAATTTCGGCATGCGGTACCTTGCAGATTACGGATTACCGACATGACCTGGATCGGTATTACACGCCGGGTCACGATATCGAGACCTTCGATAGTGCGGAGGAGCTCATTCAGAAAATGCTGCATTATCTGGTTCATGAAGAAGATAGAATGCGAATAGCCATGCGGGGCTTGCGAAAATCGGTTAGCGAACATACATTCTCGAATAGGCTGTTAAAGCTATTCGATATTGTGTTTGCTTAGAAAGGAGAAGCAGCGTGGCTATGGTGGATAAGAAAAAAAATAAGCAACTTGGATATACAAAAGGTTATGAGGCTGGATTTGCCAGCGGAGTTCGCTTGGGACAATGTGAAGCCGTTGTTCACAAGGCGCTGCAGGATCGTCCTCCAAGAAGATTTTGGGACGTGCGCGTGCTGTATGTACCATCGGGGAAAGGGTTTCCTTACGAGCCGCTGGATCATGCTATTATCAACAGTTTACGTCCTTTGGTTCGTGAATTAATCATTGGCAATGGCGAGAATGCACTGATCAAGTTCGGGGATCAGGAGGCAGGTTTGGAAAAACTTGCTGCGATTCACAGCCCTGACCTGATGATTGTGCTGGATGGGATGAATCTATCTCTAAAGATTGTGGATCGCATTCGCAAGAAAGGTATCCGAACGGCAATTTGGCTAACGGACGATCCCTATTACACGGATTTTACAGTATCCATGGTACCTCACTACGATTTCATATTCACACTCGAAATGAACTGCCTCTCTTTATATAAGGAATTGGGATGTCCGCAGGTTCATTATTTACCGCTTGCCTTTCAACCGGAAATATTCCGTCCGAAAGCCGTGCCCATTAGGCAAAAACGCGATATTTCTTTTGTCGGATCGGCCTATTGGAATCGGGTCGCCATGTTCGATCAGCTTGCTCCTTATTTGGCAAATAAGCACATCCTCATCTCCGGGATTTGGTGGGAGCGTCTGAAGAACTATGGTATGCTGGCACCTCAAATTCAGTTAAATACGTGGCTCGGACCGGAGGAAACAGCGAATGTTTATAACGGAGCGAAATTGGTTATTAACATGCACAGGTCCTATGACGATGCGGCTCATAATCGTAACAGCCGAAAAATCCAGGGGGCTTCGCCCAATCCGCGTACGTTCGAGATTTCCGGCTGCGGTGTCCTTCAGATAACAGATTTCCGCGAAGATTTGGTCCGTTTCTATACGCCAGACTATGATATTGTGACTTATAGCTCGGCGGAAGAACTGTTAGATAAGCTGGACTACTACTTGCAAAACGAAGAAGAACGTACGCAAATCGCTTTGCGTGGACTGTACCGGACAATGCGGGATCACACCTATGAAAATCGTTTATCTCAAATGCTGGATATCGTAGTTTCAGGCATAAACGATTCGAAATCTGCTAGAAAGTAGAGGTGCGTAGATCATGCTAAAGAAGAAAAAGGGGAACATGAGAGAAAGCATTCGGAAAAAGAAAAAAGGAACGCTGAAGAGAATGCAGCCGAAGAAGAAAAAACTGATTCCGAAGCGAAGACGACTGACAAATCGTTCAGCAAAAACGCTTCAGCGAAAGCATGAGCGTAAGCATAAGCATAAGCATGAGCGTAAGCATAAGCATAATCGTAAGCGCAATCGTAATCGAGAAGATAAAGCACACAAAGCCTCCAAAACTACCAGTGGATATAATAAAGCTTTCGATCAAGCTTATAACCAGGGTTTTGATGCGGGCTTCGCGCAAGGATACCTTCAGGAACAACAGCAGCTGGTGAAGCAGCTTGCCGGATAAAAGGCGAAATAGGAAAGCGACCTGTCTTGGATCAGCCAAGGAGGGTCGTTTTTTTTGAGGTGATCTTCAAAAAGGAAGCAAATGTACGAATGTACGAGGGTAACTGTCGTGCCCTTCATGAGACCTGTCTAATATATTGTACTACCCAGGAAATAGGAGGTGAATTCCATACCTGTGATAATGAAACGGGTATGTGCATATGTCGACTCCACCTAGACCGAGAGCGTTACTATTTTCACATATCTGTAATCCGGATCATATTACAGGAGCGGAGAAACTGCTGCTCTTTACAATCCTGGAACTCGGGAGGCAGTACGACTGCACCTTAGTGGTGCCGAGAGAGGGGCTTCTGGCCGTTGAAGCAAGAAAGCATGGCATCAAGACGGTCATTCATTCATATCCGCTTTTATACGCAATGTATCAACCATCGCCTGAGCTGCCGAGTATGTTACAAACGATGCTTAAAAAGCCTGAATACGGCTCTTTACTCGATATCCTTTTGCTGCATGAGCCGGATGTTGTCATCACGAATACGTGTGTCAACATTTTACCTGCGGTTGCTGCCAAGAAGCTAGGAATCCCAGTCGTCTGGATGATTACGGAGACGATCCAGCTGAATGAAGCTACACCGTACGCGGTTGGATTCGTAGATCAATACTCGGATTGGATTGTCGGCATCTCCTATGCCACTTTGGAGCTATTCCAGACGATAGGACTCGATCATAAAAAGTTTAACATACCCCCTTCTTGGCGAACGGATGAGTATGACGTCAATCAATGGCCGGCAAGAAGGCAAATCACACGTGCCGATATGGGTATTCATGATGACGAAAAACCTATTATTGGCTATATTTCTTCCGACATTTACGCAAATAAAGGACTGGATCACTTTATTCAAATGGCTATTTCCGTCTGCCGCACCAACAATAACGCCCATTTTATGATTGCAGGGAAACCGGCTGATCCCGCTTATATGGAATCCTGCATCCAAATGATCCAACTCTCCGGTTATTCATCTCACTTCTCCTTCTTCTCTTTTAACCGAGATATCCAATCTCTCTACCCGGCCATGGATGTAGTTGTGATCCCAAGTTTAATGAACGAGGGGTTCGGATTAACTGCTCTTGAAGGGCTGATCTTCGGTAAACCTGTCGTTGCATATCGTTCAGGCGGACTGAGCGAAATACTGAACGCAACAGGCAATGGCGCTTTTCTGGCTAACAAAGGTGATGTTCAAGACCTGACAGTCAGGGTTCAGCAGCTATTATCCGATCGCTATCTTCGTCAGGGGGTTGGAGAACATAACAGTCAGGTTGTTAGGAAAGTGTTCGGGCTTGAGGCTTATCAATCCAGGCTGGAACACTTCCTTTCCCAAATCGGACCCCGCATCGAAGCAAGAGCTATAGCCTTGCAAAGCGCACCCAGGTTTCCGGATGGTTATCTCCTGAAAGGGAAATCTTCGAATACGGTTTTCCTCGTGGAGCAGGGTAAGAAGCGCCCCTTTTACAATATGGATGCTTTTCATTTCTACAAATTCAAGTGGCGTCGGGTAACTACTATTTCAGATGATAAGCTTGTGAATCATCCGACAGGAGGGGCAATTCGCGCTGAAGAGCCCTTTTTGCATCATGCGCCAGCGACTTATGTAGCTAAAGGATCGACGACAACCGTTTTTTTGCTGAAGCAAGGCGTCAAGTATCCATTTCCTTCGGTACGAGCGCTTAGACGCTATGGGTATGAGATGACGCAGGTTGTCACGCTGCCAGAAACGGCGCTCGCTGCTTATACATTTGGTGACTCGATTGCAGATGAGGGCGATCGTTCTGCAAGGGGACGTTTGCGGCGCAAGCGCAAGAGAAGGTTGATCGCGAAGAGAAAACTGATTATGAAGAGAAAGCTCAAGAAAAGGGTAAAGCTGCGCAAAGGCATACTCAAATCGGGTAAACGGGTTAAAAAGAAAACGACAGTTAGAAAACCAGTTTCCATGATGAAACTGAGTAGGTTGAAGCGTCTTAAACCTCGTGTTAGAAAAGCGGCATCCGCTGCGCGTAAAGCAAAGAAAAAGAGCATCGTGAAGAAGGGGGGAGGTAAGCGATGAAAATCGCGACGGTTTTGGGAACGCGACCCGAAATTATAAGGCTAAGTCGCATTATTCAGAAGCTGGATAAACTGGCAGAACGTCATGTGCTCATTCATACGGGACAAAATTTCACCTCTACCCTCAGCGACGTTTTTTTTGAAGAGCTTGGACTGCGCCAGCCTGATCATATGCTGCTGCACCAGCAAAGCACACTAGGAGGACAGCTATCTGTCCTATTTGCGGAGTTAGAACGTATTTTTACACGTGAACGTCCAGATAAGGTGCTTGTCCTTGGCGATACGAACAGTGCGCTCAGCGCCATCCTCGCCGAACGAATGGGTATTCCCGTCATTCATATGGAAGCGGGAAATCGCTGTTTCGATCTCGCCGTACCTGAAGAGAAGAATCGGAAGGTGATTGATGCGATATCTACGATCAATATGCCTTACACCCGTTATAGCCGGGATAATTTGCTTCGGGAAGGTGTTCCAAGCCACCGGATTATTGTAACCGGCAACCCGATTAACGAGGTCTTAACCCATTATAAAGAGCCGATCGAAAAAAGTGCGATTCTGGAAAAACTGAAGTTGGCAGGAGAACCTTATTTTCTTGTCACTACACACCGTGCTGAAAATGTAGATCATCCTGAACGATTGGCGCAAATTCTCAAGGGTCTTAATCTGGTCGCCGAAACCTTTGGTCATAAGGTCATTTGCAGCATTCATCCCCGAACGAAATCAAGGCTCGAACAAGATGCACAGGTAACGATGCACCCGCTCGTCGAGTTTCACGAGCCTTTTGGATTTTTTGATTTCGTCCACTTGGAGAAGCATGCTTTTTGCGTATTGACGGATAGCGGTACGGTCCAAGAGGAATGTTGTATCTTTCATGTGCCAACAGTGACGATAAGAACGACTACCGAACGGCCTGAGACTGTTGATTGCGGCAGTAATGTCGTATCCGGTCTTCGCGCTGAACAAATATTGAATGCGGTTCGGGTTATGGTCAATTTCCCAGCTGAGTGGCGCTGTCCGGACGGCTATTTAGATACGAATGTATCCCAAAAAGTCGTTAAATATTTATTAGGAGGTAAAGAGCATGTTTACTAATACGACTATTCTAGTCACAGGAGGGACTGGATCCTGGGGCTATGAGCTCATCGAACAGCTGCTTCCGGAAAATCCCAAAAAAATCATTATATTCTCTCGGAATGAATCCACTCAGGTTGCAATGAAACGAGCGTTTGATGATCCCAGACTCATCTTCTGTATCGGGGATGTAAGAGATAAAGAGGCTTTGATGAGAGCAAGTGAAAATGTCGATTATTTATTTCATTTGGCGGCGCTCAAGCATGTTCCTGTGTGTGAGGATCAACCTTATGAAGCATTAAAGACGAACGTGCTGGGAACGCAGAACGTCATTGAAGCGGCTATCGAGAACAAAGTGAAGAAAGTGATCAACATTTCGACCGATAAGGCTGCAAACCCGTCCAACTTCTACGGCATGACGAAAGCGATCGGCGAGAAGTTAATCGTATATGCCAATCTGTTAAGCTCGCATACGAAATTTGTGAACGTCCGCGGTGGTAATGTGCTGGGGACGAATGGCAGCGTCATTCACTTGTTCATGAAACAGCTTCAGGAAAAAAAACAAATCGGGATCACAGACAAAAATATGACGCGTTTCTTTATGACGAAAAAGGAAGCCATTAAGTTAATGCTCAGGGGAGCTGAAGCCGGTCAGGGCGGAGAGATATTCGTCATCACCATGCCTACTTGTAAAATTATAGATTTGGCTGAGGTGATGATCGAAGAGCTCGGAAAAGAGGATGTAGGAGTCATCGAGCTCGGTGTGCGCCCTGGGGAAAAGATCCATGAAATTTTGCTTTCCGAGTTTGAAAGCCAATTTACCGTATCCTATGACGATAAATATTTGATCATTTTGCCGACCATCGACATTCCCGGGCTCAAAGAGCATTATGCGAATTTAAAGAAAGTGCCTTATGCAAGCTTCAGTTCCGAAGGACCTCTTATGACGAAAGCGGAGATTAAAAAGATGCTCCTGAAAGGGGGGTTCCTGGGATGACAAGGAAGCTGCTTATCTTCGGCGGGCAAGGAATGTTAGGTCATTTACTGGTCCGTTTCTTGAGCGAATACGGCAGCTATCATATCCACTACACAACCAGGGATAAACAAGATCCGAAGGGACTTTACGTAGATGTTCGGGACCCCGTGCTCGTCGATAAAGTGATTGAAGCCGTGTCTCCCGACGTTATCATCAACTGCCTCGGCGTCCTCAACCGGTTTGCCGAAGAGAATCCGCAAGAGGCTTATTGGGTCAACGGTCTGATGCCTCACCGGATACGTGCAGCTGTTGAACGCGAAGGAGGCAAGCTGATTCATATTAGTTCGGATTGCGTATTTTCCGGAAGCCGGGGAGATTACAAGGAGAACGACGAACCGGAAGGCACGACGGTTTATGCCAGATCGAAAGCGCTCGGAGAGGTTATCGACTACCCGCACCTGACCATCCGGACGTCGATTGTCGGGCCGGAAATTCGCAAGCAAGGGATCGGCTTACTGCAATGGTTTTTGCGGCAGGAGGGTACTGTCAAGGGCTATACCCGTGTGATGTGGAACGGCGTCACGACATTGGAGCTGGCTAAAGCTATCCACTACGCGATTGAACATCCGGTTTGCGGGCTGCTTCAACTTACCGCACCGGAGAAGATAAGCAAATACGAATTGCTGCATTTATTTCAAGATGTTTTTGATAAACGGGACGTTGTGATCGTACCTGATGAGGAAATCTGTCTGGATCGAACGCTGGCGAATACCAGAGACGATTTCAATTATGTTGTAACGGAATATCCAACCATGCTCAGGCAGTTGGCGGATTGGATGCGATCTTCTTGAATACGAATGCGGAGAAAGGCACGATTCTTATTACCGGTGCAAACGGCTTTACGGGCAAGCATGCCTGCGCGTATTTTACCGCCAGTGGTATGAAGGTGATCGCGGTTGTCAGGAACAAGAACAGCTCAAGCGTTCAAGCCGATCAAGTTGAAGAATGCGATTTGACGAATCGGGTACAGGTCCTGCAGCTGATTCAGAGAACGATGCCGAGCTATGTGCTGCATTTGGCCGGAAGAAATTCGGTGCAAGATTCATGGGATGATCCGATCGCACATATGGATATGAATATGATGGCGACTCTGTATCTCTTGGACGTTCTGCGGAACGTTCCCGAATGCCGCATTGTCATTGCGGGATCGATGCTAAGCTTTGCGCCATCCGACAATCCGCGCCCTTCGCACCCCTATAGTCTAAGCAAAACGTTTCAAATGCTGGCTGCCCAATCATGGGCTCATTTATTTTGTCAACAAATTGTCGTGGCAAGGCCTTCCAATTTAATAGGTCCCGGACACTCCAACGGTCTTTGCGGGCTTTTGGCAAAGAAAGCGGTCAAGGTTGAAAGAGGCTTGGAGAACACACCCTTCCGACTCACTTCCTTGATTGAGGAACGCGATTATCTGGATGTGCGGGATGCAGTCAAAGCTTACTCGTATCTCCTACAGTTCGGAACTTCGGGAAAGGTCTATTCGGTAGGTTCTGGAAGCAATCGAACTATTCAGGATATTGTGATTGCCTTCCAGTCGACGATCGGTTGGGATTTGCCTTTAGAAACCGGGCATATCGAAGGCTATGTACCACCTCAACCCATAGAGCTGGCACCTATGACTGCCTTAGGGTGGAAACCGGAAATCTCTTTTGAATGCTCTATTGCGGATATTATCCGGTTCTATCGAGCCGAACCCATCATTAAGTAAGCATTTAAAGCGGAAAGGGTGATAGGTTAATGGCATGCAATCAAAATCCGTCAGGCACCTGCTCGACATCGGAAGGGTTTAATACGACGTCCAGCGGCCCTTCTTCACATGCGGAAGGCTCCAACACGACGGCCAGTGGAAATGCTTCTCACGCAGAAGGCGGAAGCACGCTCGCCAGCGGGGAGGGTTCTCATGCTGAGGGAATTGGCACAACCGCAAGTGCCCCGGCTGCTCACGCTGAAGGGTTCAACAGCATTGCCAACGGTAATGCCGCCCATGCGGAAGGAGGCAGCTGCACGGCCAGCGGATCGGCCGCCCATGCGGAAGGTCAGAACACAAGTGCGGGCGGCAATGCTGCACATGCCGAAGGGTTTCAGACAACAGCGACCAAAGATTCCGCACATGCCGAAGGTGCGCTGACCCAAGCGACTGCCGAGTCGGCCCATGCGGAAGGCGTCAGCACGATTGCCAGCGCCAATGCGGCTCATGCCGAGGGATTCTCGACGGTTGCCAATAAAGACGCAGCGCATGCCGAAGGAACTACAACGACGGCAAGCGGTGTCGCAGCGCATGCGGAAGGCGCACAGACGACAGCAAGCGGCAACGCCTCCCACGCTGAAGGGATCGGGACGCTTGCCAATGCCGAATCTTCCCATGCCGAAGGTTTGAATACAAGTGCAGGCGGATTTGCAGGGGCCCACATCATGGGCCGTAACGGCACCGCAACGGAAGCTTATTCCTGGTTTATCGGCAACGGAACGAGCACCGGCGCGCCCGGACTTGGTGCGAAATGGCTTGCTTCTTCCGGCAACATGTTTGTCGATGGCGCATTCGTACCGGGCGGAGCGGATTATGCCGAATTATTTGAAACGACAGACGGCATGCCGATCGAACCCGGTTATTTTGTGGCCGGCAGCGGGAAGAAAGTCCGAATCGCTGCTTCTGAGGACGACTACATCGTAGGGATTACGAGTGCGACCCCGGCCATTATCGGAGACAGCGGCGAAATGCATTGGCAGGGCAAATATGTCACTGACAGCTGGGGCAGGGTGCAATTCCATGAAGTCAGGTTGTCAGCGGAAATAGACGCAACAGGGAAGGAATGGATGCCGGCACGAACAGAGATGCAACCTGTTCTCAATCCGCGCTGGAATCCCCAGCAGGCGTATATGCCACGCTTAAAACGGCCGGAATGGGTCGCCGTTGGACTGCTGGGCAAGCTGCTCGTCCGGGACGACGGTACCTGCGAGGTTGACAGCTACTGCAAACCCAATCGCGATGGCATTGCCACGAAAACCGGTTCGGGATACCGGGTTCTGGAACGGACGGGGGATAACCAAATCTTAATTTTGTTCCGATAGAGGTGTAGTGATGCAACCTAGAGTATCGATCATCATTCCTTTTTACAACTGTCCCTATATCGAACATGCAATTCTTAGCGCACTGAACCAGACTTACCCGAATATCGAAATCATCGTCGTCGATGACGGGTCAACTATGCATACAGACAAAATAGCTCCGTTTCTTTCCCGTGTTCATTATTTGGGGAAGGCGAACGGAGGAACAGCTAGTGCGCTAAACTGCGGTATCCGATCCGCATCCGGAGCCTACATCGCTTGGCTTAGCTCCGACGATATGTTTTATCCGGATAAGATTGAGTGCCAGCTAAATTTCATGCTGGCCCATAATTCTTCCATCAGTTATACGGCCTTCGATGAAATAGACGCGCATAACCATGTGACGAATCGTAAAGCTGGAGCACGGTTTCCAAGCCAGGCCCAATTTATTCGTTCGCTGATCAACCTCGACCCTATTAACGGTTGTACCGTTATGATGAAGAAGAAGAAGTTATCGCGTATCGGCCTTTTTAACGAATCTCTTCGATATACGCACGATTACGATTTGTGGATTCGCTTTGTTTTAGGGAACGTGTATGTTCATTTTCTTGATCAGCCGCTGACGATGTACCGGTGGCATGAGGAAATGGGTACGCGCAAGCACTGGCCGGCTATCCAGCAGGAAATTGCTTATGTTCAGGGTTTATATAAAGTACGGCTTGAAGCTTACGCTTAGCAGCTTCGTTACAGGGAGGGTATTTCGTGAAAATTTTGCTGGCCACATACTGGCTGCTTCCCCATCTTGGAGGCGTATGGCCGTATATGAAACAAATTAAGCAAAGATTGGAGGCATTGGGACATAGCGTAGATATGATGGGAAATAGCCCCGATTTTACCAAGTTCCATATGGTATCCGATCAACGCGAGATCGCGAAGGATCTCTTGAAGCCTTTGCTGTTCGCGAAGCTCGATGCTTCGACATTTCCTGATTTGAATTTCGATCGATGGGTCTACGATATTGAAATAGACCGCTATTCGATGGAACTGTCAGCGGCCTTTTTCGGCATGGACCAATACGATCTGATCCATACCCAGGATGTCATTTCTGCGCGTGCACTTAGCCGAGTAAAGCCGAAAAAAACGCCGCTTATCGCTAATATCCACGGTTCGATTGCCAGAGAGGTGATGCTTGCGGTCTATAATCAAAGCCCGAACCGTGAATTGCAGAAGCTGCCAATCTGGAACTATTACAGAACGATGGAATATTACGGCGCCACCTCGGCAGACATCACCCTGACTTCGACGCATTGGCTGAAAAACCTGATGGTCCAGGATTATGGTGTCCCGGCAGCAAGCATCGACGTCTTCCAATACGGGCTGGATACGGCCACCTTCTGGGAGAGATATTCGGCAGGCACTGACTTACAGAAGCCGCCTGGTAAAAAATTGATCATCTGTCCGGCACGATTGGTGTTTATTAAAGGGATTGAGGTATTGCTGTCAGCACTCGGCTTGGTAAAACAGTCTCGCTCCGACTGGGTTTGCTGGATTGTGGGGGAAGGGGAGTTAAAGGGGGCGCTCGAAAAACAGGCGGCATCCCTTGGCTTGCAAAACGATGTACAATTTATCGGATATCGTGACGATGTTCCTGCTTTGCTCGGATTAGCAGATATATTCGCGCTGCCGAGCATTCAGGATAATCAGCCATTTTCCGTCATGGAGGCGCAAGTTTTCGGGCTGCCTTCGGTCGTCTCCGATGCAGGAGGGTTGCCGGAAATGGTCGAGCACGGCAAGACGGGGCTGGTTTCCCCTGTAGGGGATGCGAATGTGATGGCGGACCATCTTAACTTGCTGCTTCAGGACGATGCGTACCGGCAAATGTTGGGCGCAAACGCCAAAGTATGGGGAGAATCGCATTGGTCGCTGGATCTTATGATTACACGTTTGCTGGACGTTTATCAAAAAGCGATGGGAAAGGTGGTTTGAACAGGTGGAATCTTTTAAAGTCATCGGTGATCTTTACAATAGGCTTTTTTTGGTACAAACATCCAATCCGGACGTATTGGTAGATTACGTGGTTTGGAACAAAATCAAAACTTCTCTGCCTAAGGACTACAGGCTTCCTGATGCTCCTTTTGTAGAAACGTTCTCCAAAGCATTAATTAAGGAATAAGAATCCTTTTGGAAAAGCAGGGTCGACCTATGGTCCGGCCCTTTTTAGATTTGAAGAGAGTTAATTCTATCTATCTTTATACAAATCAACGCATGTCCATGACCGTATTCATAGATTTGGCATTTAATATAGGGTAACACATTCCAAGTAAAGGAGATGATTGAATGGCAACTGTTCTTGATTTTCGTTCGAATGAAGCTGCACAAGGTACTTTTGCATTACCAATTACGTTGACAACAGGGGTTGAAGTTTTCTTAACTTCGATCACGCTTAACATTTCGGCAACGACCAATGAATCTGTATTTTGGTCTACTGTCGGATGGCAAGGCGATACCATAGCTTTGACACCGGCAAATCCAACGCTGACTTTCAGAATTCGCCGTGGCAGTCCGAGCGGAGCTATTATTTTTGAAACGAATGACTCTCAACTTATAGGCCTTGGCGCTATTTTGTCTACGGTTCGTACTTTTTCAAGTGTCCATACGGATTTATCGCAGCCTCCTTTTGTCGTCGGCACTACGCAAACCTACTTTTTGACTGTCGTATTAAGTGGTATAGGAAGCGCATCGATAATAGGTCCAGTTAACTTAACCGGATTTGTAATGGGTTAATTATTGTTTATTCTATGAATATGAAGGGGCTGTCGCTAGGTCGATCATAGACTTGGGACAGCCTCTTCGCTCTCTTCATAGCAAATGTATGATTGCCATAGGGCAACTATCGTTCCCATTGGTAGGGCTGTCTAATATATTGGTCTAGGGGGAGTTATTGAAAGTCTGCCTCTAAGGAGGAGGATTGCATGCAGTCCAAAGTATCGATCATCATTCCATTCTTCAACTGCCCGTATGTCGATCAAGCGATCATCAGCGCTTTAAATCAAACTTATTCAAATATAGAGATTATCGTCGTTGATGACGGTTCCACCATGCACACCGATAAGATCATACCCTTTAGAGAGCGTGTGTATTATCTCGGCAAAAGCAACGGCGGGACGGCCAGCGCATTAAATCACGGGATTCGGCACGCTTCGGGAGATTATGTGGCGTGGCTCAGTTCCGATGATATATTTAAACCCGATAAAGTAGAGAAGCAGTTAGCGTTCATGCAGGCAAACCTGGCGATGATCAGCTATACCGCATTTGATGAAATCAATGCAGATACTCAACTGCTTAACTGTTCTGCGGGAAAACGTTTCCGGACTTATATCGATTTCGTGAAGAGCTGGCTGCAAACAGATCCCATCAACGGTTGTACGGTGATGATGCATAAGCAGATATTTTCGCTTGTCGGGTATTTCGATGAAGCCATGCTGTATACGCACGATTACGACCTTTGGCTGCGCATTTTGTTAAATCGGGTGCCAATCCATTTTCTGGACGACTCTTTAACCCTATATCGTTGGCACGAACAAATGGGGACCAAAAAATACTGGCCAGCCATCGAAAACGAAATTCAATTTACTAAAACAAAATACCGTGAACAATTACTGGCGCTAATTGCCGAAATGGGGGGGTGAAGGCATTGTTTCCAAAGGTTACGGTGGTCATACCTTTTTACAATTGTCCTTATGTCGATGAAGCGATTCAGAGCGCACTGGATCAGACCTATTCCGATGTAGAAATTATCGTTGTCGATGACGGTTCGACGACCTACACCGACAAAATCGCCCCTTTCAAAGACCGGATCCGTTACCTCCGTAAAGCCAATGGGGGCACGGCAAGCGCACTGAATCATGGAATTCGTCACGCAACCGGACAGTATATAGCTTGGCTCAGTTCCGACGATTTGTTTCATCCGGACAAGATCGTCAGGCAGTTGTCGTTTATGCTGGCGCAAGATGCATGGGTCAGTCATACCAACTATGATTTGGTCAACGCTCTAAACGAAACCATAGAATCTTCCGCTGGCCGCAGTTATGTTTCAAGACTCGAATTTCGCAGAGCCTTTTTAAAGAGTGTTCCTGTGCACGGATGTACGGTCATGACCAAAAAAGAATTGTTCGAGCATGTCGGGTTTTTCAACGAACATCTGCTTTATACGCAGGATTATGAAATGTGGATCAGAATTGTATTGTCTCCCTTCGAATTCCATTATTTACAGGAATCGCTGACCCGTTTCCGCTGGCATGGAGGCAATGGCACGCTCCTTCATCAAGCCGGAATGGAGAAGGAAGTCAGGTATATACGTGAAACGTACAGCCCCTTGATCCTTAATTTGTTACAGAAAAATGTGTAGGAACTGCACCAAAGCGAGAATGCCACACCGGGAAAGAAGGTGACACATGAGAGTACTGCTTGCAACTTACTGGCAACTGCCATATGTAGGCGGGATATCGACTTACACGGAGCAGCTCAAACAAAGGCTTGAAGCCATGGGGCACGTGGTGGACATACTGGGGAACGGTATCGACCGATTCCATATACTTCATAATTACCGTGCTATCGGTAAAGAGAAGATCATGCCTATGTTACATGCGAAATTGCATGCTCAAATCGCTCCGTACTTGCATCATAATGTTACGGTCCTGCATTCGGAATTCGATCGGTACTGTCTTGAATTATCGGCAGCATACCTTGGTTTATATCAATACGATGTGATTCATTGCCAGGACATTCTATCGACGAGAGCTCTAAGTCGCATAAAGCCGAAAACGACACCGTTGATCGCCAGTATTCACGGTTGCGCCGCCAGAGAGGTGCTGATTGACCAATCGAAGTATTATCCAGAAGAAATGATCAAAAGCTCGTTTGTCTGGGATTACTATTCGAGCATGGAACGTTATGGTATTGCCTCCAGCGATATCGCTACCACATCCTCAAATTGGTTGAAGCATTTGCTTGTTAACGAATTTTCCGTCCAATCCGAGAAAATCACAGTCTTCCCATATGGAATGGATATTCCGGCTTTTCTTCAAAAAATGGAGGTTGGCTATCCCGTTGAACGACCGATCGGGAAGAAAGTGATCATTTGCACTTGCCGCCTTGAACATATCAAAGGCGTACATCATTTGCTCCATGCCTTGGCTATCGTTAAAGCACTCCGGGACGATTGGGTCTGCTGGATCGTAGGTGACGGACAGCAAAACGGAAATCTCCAGCAGCTTGCTTCCGATCTTGGTCTGCGGCAGGACGTGCTTTTTCTAGGGAAAAGGGACGATGTTCCTTTTTTGTTGCGGCATTCCGATCTATTTGTACTGGCAAGCCTTCAGGATAACCAGCCTTTTTCCGTTATGGAAGCGCAAATTGCCGGCTTGCCGGTCATTGTATCCGATGCGGCCGGACTTCCTGAAATGGTCCATCACGGTCAAGACGGATTGATTTTTCCGAGTGGAAACTGCGATGCGCTGGCGAGTCATATTGTCGCATTATTGCAAAATGACAACTACCGGCGGATGTTGGGAGAGCTTGGCAGGCAACGGGGAATGAAGAGCTGGTCGATTGATACGATGGTTGAGCGCTTGCTGTACTGTTATGAGCTGGCCAAGAGCAAGTATCCCAACAAGGAAAAAGTTCATTCCCAGCGGAAACCGGACGTGCCGGAAACCGCAGGACAGAATGTTATGGGGGATACTTACAATCGGCTGTTTGCCGATCCGGTGTCCATTCCCGATCTTACTGTTGACGGCTTTATTTGGAACAAGCTGCGCGATGCCCTTCCGACAGATTACTTGCTGCCGGATCAGGACTTCCTGGCGTCTTTAAAGAAATAGGTACTACCATTTTGGAGGGGGTGGAAGAATGATTTCCGAAACGGACAGCAAGGATTTGTCGGCGAAGCTGAAGGAATTGATCGATCGGCAAGGCTACAGTCTGCTTGATGTCGGATGTGGGCTGTGCTTGTCGACGGACTTTGAATGCCCGGTCCTCGTCGGGATTGATGTGCATCGGCCTTATTTGGTCAATCGCGTTAACCGTTCTGCCAGTTTGATTCCGCTTCATATGGATGCAAGAGAGATGCATCGCTACTTTTTGCCCAAGACGATTTCCCTGATCCTCTTCAATGATACACTGGAACACTTTCATAAATTTGAAGCATTGAATCTGTTGAAACAAGCGGAGGAAATTGCTGTAAAGCGGGTCATCATCTTTACCCCAAGAGGCTTTTTTCCGCAAGAAGGGTACGATTATTTTCAACTGCAGGGCGAGATATTTCAAAGCCACCGCAGCGGTTGGGAGCCCGAGGAATTGGTGCAGCTGGGCTATCAGGTTCTTGTATTTAAGGATTTCCACGACGCAAGCAATGTATCGTTTCGCCAAGCGTACGGGGAAGATCATCCTCCTGTCGATGCGCTGTTGGCCTGGAAAGATTTATAAAAGAGGAGTTCTTCCGTAAAAAAGGAGTGCGCGAATGTTCAACATCGTCGATTTCGGCAGAAGCGTGCCGGCCCAATTTGTTTCCTCCATCGCCCCTATACTGATCGTTGGCGCGCCGAGCAGTATCACCATCGCACAATTCGGCCTGCTTGGGCAGCAAGGCGGGCAAGTGCTGCTTAATGCCACGGTAGGCACACAAGCCACATTAGGCCAGCCCGATTTATTGTACCGCATATTCCGGGGGAATACGCTTATTTTTACGTTAAGCGCAGCTTCGGTTCAAGCCGGAGAGTTCAGTGAAGCATCCTTCACTTATGTGGATTCCGTCGCCTCCGGATATTTCGCTTACAGCCTTAACGTCGAGATGCTCAATTCCACCGAAACGAATCAGGCATTTGTTGTTGGTCCGATCGTTTTCAGCGGACTTTCCCTTGCTCCGTAACATATGCTCACAACAAAGGGCTGCCCATCGGGCAGCCCTTTGTCAAGTGCCGAAATAAACGTCTAGCTTACCGGTTGGCGGCGTCGTTGCCGCCCAAACTGCCGCCAGCGTTTGAGGCTTAATGACGGAGGCGGTAATGTAGTCGCCGATCAAATCAAAACTGTCGGGATCAAAGGACGTTTGCGTCACTCTCCGATTCGTGAAGCTGGTGCCGCCATTAAGCGACTCAGCCACAAATACGTCCAGCAGAGGTGGGTTGAGCCTATTCGTGTAATAAACGACAAATACTGCCCCGGTATACGGGGAGACGGTTACAAAAGGAAAAAAATTCTGGGAGCCGGCAGGAGCGCCGGTAATGCTTAACGGCGTTGACCACAGCAGCCCGTCTTGGGATATCGTAAGAAAAACATCGGAATACCCTTGCCGGTTATCCTGCCAGACCGCATAGATGTTCCCCCTAAAAGGCCCTGCCGAAACATCCGTACCCAGGCTCGCCAAGGTCAGAACGCGAAATGTGTAACCGGGAAGCGGTGTCGGCACGAGGACAACATCGGCTACTTTAGCGGGAAGCTGATTGATATCAGGCTGAAAGGCAACTCCGCCGTTCAAAGAGCGCCGGATTAGAAATACGGGGGCTGTCGGCCCTGTTAAAATCCATCCCACATAGACTTCGCCGGTCAGTCCAACGGAAATGGCGGCGCGATTCTGTATGCCGAACGGCTCCGAAATCCGGATCGGTTCCTCCCAGGTTAATCCTGCATCCAGCGATCTCCGAAAAAAAATCGCCGCGTTTCCGCTGCCGAATTCAAAATCGAACAAGGGCACGTACGTGATGTAACTGAATCCCAGAAATGGACTGGAAGGAGAACTATCGGTGGCGATGAAAGGGATGTCATAATGAACGACGGTGCCATATCCTCTGGAGACGAGGATCGGAGGGCTGAAGGTCGCACCGTCGTCAACAGAGCGGTAAACGAAAATGCTTCCATCCTGAAATCCGTTAAAGGCATGGGCGCAAACAAGAAACGTATTCGGCAGCGTATAATCGATGAACCCGGCTTCCATTCCCGCAAATCCGGCCGGAAGCGGCAGCACGCCGGTAGCGAAGGTGTTGCCTCCGTCGACGCTCCGGTAGATTCCGATTTGCGTAGAGCCTGTTGAGGTGTCGACAGCGACGACGTTGATAATGTTGGGATTCAAAACACTCACAGCAATGGATGGCTCATGGTGAGCGCCAGGAACGCCGGCTGTGATGTTCACAACGGCCATGTTAATGATCCCCCCTTTTCAGGTTACGTTGCTTAATTGATCGATCAGGGTCAGTTCAGGGGTCAGGACTCGCTGAGAGGGGACTAAATTACCAAACTGATCTACGCCGACGATACTGACAGCAACGTTCGTGGCACTGAAATAATCAATCTGGACTTCATAGGCAAACGCATTGACTAGCGTATAGGTCTTAAAGAACATTTTCAAGGGACCCAGATTAACGAGATCCTGACCGGCCGGCAATCGCGTAAAAGAAGGAAAGACAACACGGAACACAATCACTTCCAGGTTGGCTTGAAATTGGGGATTATCGTTGATAGCCCCGACAATGACCGATCTCGCTATGGGATCGCCCGTTGTTTGGTTTAGCATGAGTCCTGTCGTGAATGCCACAGAGCAGAGCACCGCCTTCCTCTTTTAGAACTCGCCAAGCTGCCCTAGCATCGACACAAAGTTGCGGCAGTAGGCGTCAGGCGAAAAATGTTGTTCGATATGCTGCCTGGCTTGCGTCTTTAGGGCTTCTCTCGGCTGTGGGTTCATGAGTAAAAAGTTTCCTGCCTGCACAGCTTGGTTGATATCGCCTTGTTCATACATCATTCCCGTTATCCCGGGCAGCAAAAAGCTTCTGTTGCCATCGGAGTCCGAGCTCAGAACGGGACAGCGGCAGCACATCGCCTCCACCATGGCATAGCCGAATCCTTCGGTGACGGAGGTGGAAAGCAGGAAGCCTCCAGAGTCCCCGATCATCGAGTAATAATCGCGCATCTGTAGGTTGGGCACATTCGACCACCGGACGACATGACCGGCAAGCTCCGGCTGGTTCAGCGCATTTTCATACTGCTCTTTCTCGTCTCCCATATAGGAATCCTCAAACAGCCACAGCTTCAAACCCGAATAACTCGCGACCAATTGTTTGAAGATGTCCAGCATGGCTTGCCAATTTTTGTTAGGGTCCGCCCGCCCTACCCAACCGACCACAGGATAAGGGAGCGTCGGATGCCGCTGATAAGTAAAAGTCGTGCTGTCTATGCAATTATGGAAGCAAAAATGCGGAAAAGCCGGATAGTATTTGGCGAATAACTCCATGAGGTGCAGGGTTTTCGGGTAGAGCAGCGCATTTGCTTGATTGGTAATGTAAGGAATTGCATTAAAGAGTAAATAAGGGACCGCATCTTTCGTCCCTAATCCTTGAGCTTCGAAAATAATCGTCTTCGAATAACCCATTTGTCGCAGCCTGGGCAGCAAATAATAGTTGGAGGTGACAATAAGAGCGTCATACTGCTCCTGTTGCATTAAATTTCCTATAGAGATGTCGTCCGTCATTACGTAGGTGCGGATGCCCTCGATATTTTGCAGCCCTGCGCCATGTTCCAAATATAGCAAGTGGCAGTCGATTCCGTGCTGTTGAAGAGCTTTGGTTCTTTGACGATTGAGTGTTTCCATGCCGCCGCTCGGCGTATAGAAAATAAACAGCACTTTCATTCGATCGCCACCCATATGGTTAAAATATGAAACTAATCTAAATTTCATGAAACAAATTGTTTGCATTTTATATTATCATACGTAGATCATACGCGAATTGTACAAGACAGTTATACGGGATTTCATCCATCAATTAAAAAAGACAGCCGCTATAAGCCGCTGTCTTCCTCATGGTTGCGATAAAAGAATTAAAGCAAAGATATTCCGCTTAAGGTAATAGGACCGATAACGTTAGCCTGATTGGAAGCAATGGAGTTCTGAATCTCCGCTGTAACGCTATAAGCGTAATAACCGTTTACTCCGACGACATCCGTATACGAAAAACCGGCCTCATCGAATTTGCCCGCTTGCAGATCGGAAGATTTAACGGTAAAAATCGGTGTATTGCCGCGGAGAATCGTGTATAAGATGTCTGGCTGGCCTAAGGTCGCTTGTGTCCCGACAGTACCTTCCAAGACAACTTGTCCGCCTGCAAATACAGATAAACCGAATTCCGCAAGTTTCACACTGCTTGGCGAAGCGGGTATTGCAATGGAGACAGATGAAGCGAATTGGGCTGCGTTACTTTTCCCGAAGTCTTGAATTGTAAATGACATGTTGTTTCACCTCCTCTCTTTCATTAGCAGTATATGCCGAATCTATGATTTCGCGTGGTTGGATATAATAGTTTGAGGTCTATTTCTATCATAGTTTCATAGTTTGATCCAATTGCATAAAAAGCCTCCATTTCCTTGCAAACCAACCGGTTCACAGCGAATGAAGGCTCATTTTTATGATTAAACAGATTGAAGCATGTGCGTAAAATGGATGCAGTACAGATCCGGATTGAAATAGGTTTGCACATGATGTTCTGCGGTCGAACGGATGTGCTCCCTGAGGTGCGTATTTCTCATCAGCTCTAAAGCTTCTTTCACCGCATCGCTCAAATTACCGCGTTCGTAGTATTTACCGGTTTCGTTATGATATATGGAGTTCGATACGCCGTCTGAATTTGTCGTCAACACGGGACAGCGGCAGCTCATGGCTTCCAATATCGAGTAGGGCTGTCCTTCCACGACGGAAGTCGAGCAGAGGAAGCCGCCAGAGTCTCCGATAATCGAAAGGAAATGTTCCATTTCCGCATGCGGCACGTTGGAGAAAAGCTGAAGATGGGTACCAAGCCCCAGCTGCTGCACAAGTTCGTAAAAAGCTTGACGTTCCTCCGGTTGTGAAAGGTTGGCATCTTCGAACATCCACAGTAGCAAAGTAGGGTCATAGTTTCGGATCAGTAGTGAACCGATTTGCAGAAATTCCCGCCAGTTCTTGTTGGGCTCTATGCGGCCCATCCATGCCATAACCGGGCGTGGATGTTGAGGACAAGGACGATACCGGAATTGACCGGCATCAAAGCAATTATTGAACAAAAATTTCGGAGTAAGCGGATAAAACTCTTGAAATAATGCGGTAATATGCGGTGTATTTGGATTTATTAGGCCGTTGGCGTAAGCAATAACGTATGGCTGAGCGTTAAACAGCTCTTTTCTGGCTGTTTCTTTGGAGCCGAGACCTTGTATCTCCAAAAACATTTTGCCGGTAAAGCCCAAGTTACGGAGGAACTGCAGCGAATAATAGTCGGTTGTCACGATTACAGCGTCATACTGCCCATTGTCAAGGATCTGTTTGATCTCAATGGGGTTACTGGTGACAAACGTCGGTGTACCGCCAGCATTTTGCATGCCGGAGCCGTTTTGATAATAAAGACAATGACCGTTAACACCGTGTCTGCGCAGCGCGAGGCACCGTTGTCGGTTCAACGTATCCATGCCCCCGCTGGCGATGTAATACACGAATAAGACGTTCAACAGCCTCTCCCCCTAATCCAGAATGGAGAAATGCTGCTGGGTGAAGATTGCAATGACGGATCCGTTATTTTTGGCAAAGAGCGTAACCGCTGTTTTGCTGGCATCGTTAATGTTTGTAACGAGCTGTAGGGAAAACGGACCGAAATTCGTAGGGACTTCGTTGACGATTACCTTGGAATTAGACCCTGAAGAGGCAGGGTACATATGGTGCAGTTTAAGCGTATTCGCCCCAGCTTTACTTTCCCCTTGAATCAAAATATCGAACTCGTCTTCTCCCTGATTTTCTACCCTCAAATCGAAAGCTTGAATATATCGAGAATCCGCAGGAGCACCCTCATAAGCAATAAATTGAAAAATAGACGTAGCCTTCACCCTCTTTCGTTTTCTTCAATATATTACGTTTTATGGGGAAGATCTGTACAAGACAGTTCACTATTCTTCAAGTGAATAAGAACGGTAAGTTTCTTCTAAGCCTAAAGGAATATCATAGCTAGGTTCCCACTCCAGACACTCGAGCGCTTTACGATTATCGAGGCAGCTATGTTTGATGTCTCCGTCTCGCGCCGAAACATGGATAACGGGAAGCGCCGTACCGTGAAATCCTGTCAGCAGATGTACTAAATTGTTGATGGATGTTCGGTTCGCCGTGCTGACATGAATGATTTCCTGCCCGCCGTTCCGCGTAGCGGCAATATTGGCACGGACCACGTCTTTGACATAAACGAAGTCCCGGCTTTGCTCGCCATCGCCATGGATGGTCAGAGGCACCCCTTTTTGGATCCGTTCCATAAAAACGGCGACAACGCCGCCTTCTCCTTTGGCTGTTTGCCTTGGGCCATAGACATTTCCGTAACGAAGAATGGTATAGGGCAGTCCGTAAAGCTGATGGAATACGCGAATGTAGGATTCTGCAGCTAATTTCGATAAACCGTAATAGGAAATCGGGATAGCCGGATCGGTTTCCGCGATCAGCTCTTTTTGCAAGTTTCCGTACACGCCCGAAGTTGAAGCAAAAACGAATTTACTCACGGCTGCGTCGCGACATGCTTCAAGCAGGCGGATTGTGCCGATAAGATTAGTCATCGCGTCGTACGCCGGATTTTGAATCGAACGCTGCACATCGGCTTGGGCTGCAAGGTGAAAAACGAAGTCGGGACGGATATCTGCGATAAGAGGCTTTATATGTTCGCTGCTGATGTCTTCCATGTAGAGTTTCGCTTGCGGATTCAAATATTTGATTTTCCCTGAGCTCAGATTATCGATGACATGGACTTCGAATTGCCTGGCAAGAAGTTCATCCACAAGGTGTGAGCCGATAAAGCCGGCGCCTCCTGTAACGATAGCTTTCATGTTGTTTTCCTCTCCTCCTGGTAGTCTACATTATCTTACGTAGAGCAGAAGAAAGCGGTACAAGACAATGGCTAAATAGGCTGTACTGATGCCTGTTTGGCGGCCCTCATTCATTTAACGCTCAAAGCATCTGGAATATATTCCCCGATGATCGTAAATAATACAAGCGAAGTTGATCAGAGGAGTTCATGTGAAAAATGGTTACAGTGGCAATTGTAATATTTAGCGTTATTATGATGCTGACATTGAGTCTAATCGATGTTTTTTTATTTCACACCCCATTTGTATCAACTTTTAAAAAAATAACGGAACAACAAAATAATCAAGGTTCATTTTTTAAATATCTAATCGCAACAACCGCAATGGCATGGGCAATTATTACGGACATCCGCTTGCACAAGAAAAAGTCGAAATCATGATGGAGCGTTTTCATGCAAAAGATGTTACTTGAAAAAATTTCCTTAAATCAGCTGTTTTTTCTTATTTTCAGCTTTGAACTAGGTTCAGCCATCGTTATCGGCATTGCTTCAGATGCTAAACAAGATGCCTGGATTGCTGTCTTGATGGCACTCGCAGGCGGGCTTATCCTGGTCACCCTGTATTGTTCCATATCAAAAAGATATCCGGGAATGAACCTGTATGAAATCTTCGAGCTTATATCTAACAGAAAGATAGCCGTCTTTTTTTCAGTGCTATATACACTATATTTTTTTTACATTTCAGCCCGCGTCCTGCGTGATTTTTGTGAGCTTATGAAGACGGCCATTTTTGTGGTTACCCCTATCGAATTCATTGCATTAATTTTTATGATTACCATATCCTACATCGTATATATGGGTATCGAAACCATTGGAAGGACGATTGAAATATTAAGTCCTTATACCTTTATTTTAATGTTTTTTCTTATCTTTTTTCTCTACGTCAACCATTCCGTTAAATTGCAGAATCTTCGGCCTTTATTGCCTCAAGGATGGATCCCGGTTATAAAAGTCGCCTTCCCGGAAGTATTGACCTTTCCTTTTGGAGAAATGGTTGTATTTACCGTAATTATGGCGGGCATTAGCAAATTCAAATACTTGACAAGTATCAGTACGGTTTCTGTTTTAATAAGTGGAATAGCCCTGGCCTACTTTGCATTTCTAAAGGCTGCGGTTTTAACGCCAACGATGGTGAACATTTCACCATTTCCTCTCTTGAGTGCCATTAGAGAAATTTCTGTTGCCAAATTTATTGAACGGCTTGATGCCATTGTGGTTTACATGATGATGCTCGGAATTTTCGTTAAAGTGTGTATTTTCTTTCTTGCGGGACTTAAGGGCTTGGAATATTCCTTTCGTCTGCCTTATCGATATTTTGTTGTTCCATTTGCCATGCTCACCAGCATAAGTTCATTGTGGATCGCTGAAAACTTCACAGAGCACCTGGAAGAAGGTATTAAATTTGTTCCCTATTACATTCATGTCCCGTTCCAAATCGTCATTCCCTTGTGCGTATGGATGTTCTTGAAGTTGAAAGTCAAGAAAGGAATGCAGGGATAAATGAAATGGCTTAATACCATGCTTAAGATCAATAAAAAGAAACCCCAAAAAAGCGAAGTTTATGTTTCGCCGGGCAGCCAACATGTTGGTTTAACCGATGATTTGGAGCAAAACAAACGCAGTCTGCTTGAGATTTTTAGGCACACTGCTGATTTTTGCGCTGAAGAGATTTCAATTGGCGGCAAAGAAGCAGTTGCCTATTGGTTAACAACAATGACCGATTCTAAAGAAATTACCGGAAAAATTATTCAACCTTTCTTATCCATGAATGAGACCTATATATCCGACATGAACGACTCGACGCTTTCAATTATTTGCAAAGAGTATATTCGTACGTCTCAATATCAAATCCTCGATCATTTAGATCAAACGATAAAGGAAATCTTAACGGGTAATGTAGTCATATTGCTGTCTGGCAGTAATAAAGCCATTTCCATAACAATTGGGCTTTCTCAAGTGCGTTCCATCGACGAGCCTAGTACGCAAACGATTATCCGCGGACCCAAAGACAGCTTTATCGAATCAGCGGAAACCAATCTGAGTTTGATTCGGCGCCGCATTAAAAATGCAGGTTTGAAGTTCCAAAAATATACGATTGGAACCGAAACAGGGACCACCGTATATCTAGCCTATATGGATGGAATTATCAATAAGGAAATTCTGGCGGAGATTCAAAAGCGGTTAAATAAAACCAATTCAAATGCCATATTTGACTCAGGAACGCTGGAGGAATACATCGTCGATAAGACGTTAACACCCTTTCCCCTCATTTATAATTCGGAAAGACCCGATTCCATTGCAGCTCACCTCATCTCAGGCAAAGCTGCCATCATTGTAGATGGAAGCCCTTTTGTTCTAAGCATGCCGGCGGTATTTTCCGATTTTTTTCAAGTCTCGGAAGATTATTACCAGCCCTTCATGATGAGTTCATTTGTCCGGTGTTTGCGATATGTCGCCTTCTTGATTGCACTGCTTTTTCCAGCCATATTTATCTCCATCATGACCTATCATCATGAATTAATTCCTACCGAATTACTCGTTAGCATTAGCTCGCAGCGCGAAGCGCTTCCTTTTCCCAGCGTGGTGGAAATATTGATTATGGAAATTACATTTGAAATCTTGCGCGAAGCCGGTATTCGTATGCCAAGAGCAGTGGGTCCGACTGTATCCATTGTAGGCGGTTTAGTTATTGGACAAGCTGCCGTAGAAGCAGGGGTTATTTCCAGTATCATGGTCATTATTGTAGCCATTACTGCCATATCGAGTTTTGTTTCGCCGATATACAGCCTTTCTGTATCGACGCGTTTACTCCGATTTATCTTAATCATTTTAGGAACTATCATCGGTCTGTATGGCGTCATACTTGGTTTGATTATTTTGCTGGCACATATGTGCAGCTTACGCTCTTTTGGCGTTCCATTCATGGCGCCATTTGCGCCGCTTATTTTGGAAGAACAAGATGATGTCATCATTCGATTCCCTGCCTGGAGCTTGAAAAAAAGACCTGGTTATTTAAAACCTGAATCTATGCTAACGCAGCCCAATGCGTATCCGCCCTCCCCTCCCCCTCTTGATAAGGAGATGGATAACCAATGAGAAAGCTTCTACTGCTTTTCATCCCAGTCATCGTATTAAGCGGTTGTTGGGATCATAACGAATTGCCGGATGTATTTCTTGTAACAGGTATGGGGATAGACAAAGGCGTTCATTCTAAGTACAAATTAACCGTAGAAAATTTGGTTGCAAGCGAATTAAACCCTAAGACCTCCGGGAAAGTCGCTCCTTCCATTGTTTATTCCGAAGAAGGAGATTCCATAGCGGAACTTAGCAGAAAAATGAATATCGGAGTCTCACGAAAATTGGAATTCTCCCATATGAGACTGGTGGCAATCAGCAGCGAAATCGCTAAAAGCGGGCTTTTAGAATTTTATGATTTTATGGAACGAAACAGAGAAATCCGGGATAACTTCAGTATTGTTGTTGTCAAGAATGCCGCTGCGTCAGACTTGCTCAAAATTACAAATGCCAGCCAAAAGTATTCCACAGGGAAGATACACAAACAACTGGAGACGATGGTGAAAGAATGGGGCGGCGATCCTGACGTGAGATTAAAAGATATCGTAAATGCATTGCTTTCTCCCGGCAGAGAACCGATCGCTGTAGCTGTCCGTATCGCGGGAGACCCGGAAAAAGGGAAAACGATGGATAATGCCAAACTAACACAGCCCTTTAGTAACATTGAAATTTCCGGATTAGCTATATCCGAAGACTTCTTCTTAAAAGGATATTTAGATCTGGACGACACCCGAAATTATATGTGGACGCAAAACAAGATTCGGAGCACTACGATCAATGTCTCATGTGATAAAGATAAAGTGGCCACCTTTATCATCTCGAACTCCAATTCATCTATCAAAGCATGGTATGAGGACCATACCCCCCATATTAAGATCCTTATTGGAGGGGACGCTTCTCTGGAAACCATTCAATGTAAAGATAATTTGACCCAATTTGACGTACAAGATAAATATGAAAAGCTTGTTTCCAAAACAGTTAAAGAACAGGTGAAAGGAACGATTACCAAAGCTCAACAAAAGTACAAATTGGATATTTTCGGTTTTGGGGACTCTATGTATCAGCAAGATCATAAGCACTTCGACGTAGTAAAAAATGACTGGAACGAGGAATTTAGCAAAGCCGTTGTAGATGTTAATGTAAATCTAAAATTAAGACGTAACGGACTTAAAGTGGATTCCGTTTTTAGGAAATTGAATAAAGACTAGACTGAACCATTTTACATAAATTTCGGATATTTGGGAAAAATAGTTCATATGCACATACGATTCTCCCCTTGAAGATACATGTGCTTAAAAGAGGCTCCACGAAAGAGGGGTCTCTTTTTTAGACCATTTTTACGAATATCTGACAACTGATCTCTGGAGGGGCCAATGGCTTATAATACCGAAATGCTTTGCCAAAAAGCACGTGAACTTGCATTGCAGCACACTCCAATTATCGTGCAAACCCATCCAAGGTACGAATGGAATCAATTTGAAGAAAACATACAGAGTTTAAGGGAATTTGTAAATTCTTTGCACAATAGTCCCGCAAGCTGCGCGCAACCGGCGGAAGAATGGCTGCTCGATAACGCTGAATTTATTGAGGAACAAGCGTTAGAGGTTAAAACCATTTTAGCTGAACGCTCTCATGGGCGGTTACCGCGCCTTAAAAAGAATGGCCTATTACGCATTCAATCTGTATGCGATGACTATTGGGAGCATGTCGACGGCGTACTCAATGAGGAAACCTTGGTATCCTATATGAACGCTTATCAGGAAGTTTCCGCTCTCATGCTTGCCGAGGCTTGGGTCCTCCCGCTCATCCTTCGACTGACCTTGATCGGAAGGCTATCCGAAACCATGGCGCTCGTGCGTGAACGTCGTGAGGTTTGCATGGAAGTTGACCGGCTGCTTACGCGTATAGGTCCGTCCGGCTTAAACGCTGAAGCCCTTAATACGGAATTGGAAGCTGCAGGTCAGACGGTTCCGCTGTCCGGTTCCTGGGTCGTCCATTTGATCGGTCATTTGCGGGAGTGGGCAGAAGATTCCGCATCCGTGCGGGAATGGTTGGCGTGTAAATTTGAGAACGGCTCTGACGACCTTGACCGCATCATATCCTACGAGCATCAGCTTCAAGCTGCCTACCAGGTAAAAGCAGGCAATTTGATCAGCAGTTTGCGTGGCAATGAGCGGCGGGATTGGAACGACTTGTTCGAGCGAATAAGCTTGCTTGACCAGACGCTTCGACAAGAAAGCACGGGTACTTATCCGCTGCTTGATTCTTCCAGCAGGAATGAAATGCTAAAGCGCGTTGAGGGTTTAGCCGGTCGCATGCGTGTACCCGAAACCTTGATCGCAAGTACAGCGGTCGCTCTCGCGAGGGAAGAGAAAGAACGGGTGTGCGGGGAGGTTTCGGTCTCTCATCCTAGTGATGATGAACTGCCGCGCCCGACGTTTGCGGCGTATTATTTATTCGAACCGGCCGGGATCAGGAAGTTAATGCAATCACTCCGTACATGCAGTAAGCCCCGACAGTTGCCTGAAAGCGGTATTTTGCAGCGGGCAAGCGGTGCTTATTTTGCTTTATTAATAGTAGGATTGGTGATCGTGCTTATAGCTTTAGCTGCTTGGATCGGCGGTGGGCGCGGAATTACGCCTGCAGGATGGGTCATCGTTGTTCTGATGCTTTCTATTCCTGTGAGCGAATGGGTCGTCACATGGCTTCATTTTGGAATTGAGCGCTTTTTCCGCCCTCGGCCGTTACTGCGGTATGATTTTTCGAGCGGTGTGCCTTCGGATGCAGCGACGATGGTTGTCATTCCAGCCATTTGGTCTACACCTGAAGAAGTGGAAGAACTTGCAGACCGACTGGAAATACATTATTTAGCCAACCGGGATCCGAACATTCATTACGCGCTTTTGGGGGACTTTACCGATGCTCCGGAGGAAATGCTTTCGGGAGACGAAGCGCTCGTAGCTTTCGCCAAAGAAAGGATCGAGGCGCTCAACCGGATGTATGCCAAACCGGAGGGAACGACCTTTCATCTGTATCAGCGCCGCAGACAGTGGAACCCGCGTGAGGGCGTATACATGGGTTGGGAACGAAAGCGCGGAAAACTGGTGGAATTTGTCGAGCTGATGAAAGGAAGCAAGGACTCGAGTTACGGCTATATGACTGGCGATGCGGCTGTCCTTCCGCACATTCGTTATATCATAACGCTGGACGCGGATACACAACTTCCTATGGGGAGCGCGCAGCGGATGATTGGTACGATGCACCTTCCTTATAATAGACCGCGATTAAATCAGGCGCGAACTCGGGTCATTGAAGGGTATGGCGTGCTGCAGCCTCGAATTGGAATCAGCCACGAGTCGGCCATGCGGTCCAGGCTCGCCTATTATTGGTCGGAGCCGGGACTGGATCCATACGCGTTTGCAGCCTCGGATCCTTATCAAGATGCCATGGAGCAGGGCATTTTTACGGGAAAAGGCATTTTCGATGTAAATGTTTTTGCTGAAGTTTTATGCGAACGCATTCCAGAAAATGCGGTGCTTAGCCACGATTTGCTTGAAGGAGGTTTTTTGCGGGCAGCCTTGCTGTCGGATATCGAGCTCATCGATGACCACCCTTCCAAGTTTCTCGCTTATCAGAAGCGGATACAAAGGTGGGTACGCGGTGATTGGCAGCTGCTCTGTTGGCTGTTGCCCCGCGTTTGCGATCGCCGGGGAACACTAAGGCCAGTCGATCTATCCGCGATTACACGTTGGCACATTATCGACAACTTGCGGCGCAGCCTGCTTCCGATCGCTTGTCTGGCGATTCTGACGCTTGGCTTGACCGTTCTTCCCGGCTCGCCGTGGAGGTGGTTTGCCGTTGCTTTCGCCACGATCCTTTTGCCGGTTATCCGTCAGATCTTTCTCATTCGGCAAGTGATATGGCATCCCCAGAGGGCGTTATCTACGGTTATACACGTTGTGATGTCTATCTGGACACTGCCGTTTCAAAGTGCTGTTATGCTGGGTGCGATCAGTAAAACGCTCTACCGGCTGCTGATCAGCAAACGCCGTTTGCTCGAATGGACAAGTTCTTCTCATATTGAACGAAGCAACAGAGGAAATCATCAGTCGGCGCTGCTCGGTACGCGAGGCGGTTACGTGTGGATTCTTCTCTTTGCATTAGCTGCGGTCTTGCAGCACGAGGCAGGACCGAGATGGATGGGCCTTACACTCTGTTTGATTTGGGCTGCAGCTCCACTGGCTGTCCGCTGGCTTGACCAGCCTTTGGCAGGGGACGAGCAGCCGCTCACCACGGAGGAAGAGGGACAATTGCGCGCGTTAGCCAAACAAATTTGGGCGTTTTATGAGGATTTTGCCGGGGCGAAAGATCACTTTCTACCGCCTGACAACGTACAAATTGAACCTCCTAACGGAGTTGCGCATCGTACGTCGCCGACCAATATCGGTTTTCTGCTAACCGCTGCCCTAGCGGCGCGGGATTTCGGTTTTATAGATACACCCGAGCTCGTTGAGCGGGTCGAGCGTACAATCGGTACGATCGAGCGGTTAGACAAATGGAACGGCCATCTTTACAACTGGTACGATACCCAATCACTCGGAGTGCTGCCTCCGGCGTATGTATCCACAGTCGACTCAGGGAATTTCGTTGCCAGCTTGATGACGGTCAAACAAGGGTTATTACATTGGCTTAAGACCGACTTGACTCTCAGTAAGCAGCCGAACCGCACGAGTGCCGGAAGCGGATTGGGGTTAAATGCCGAGTTTGCCGTAGAACTCGATCAATCAAGACCTGGAGAAACAGCTCCTATCGAGATGATATTCCCACCCGCTAAGGATTGGTTGGAGCGCGGCCATAACTTGATCGACCGTCTTGAAACATTGATCACAGCGACTGATTTCAGGCCGTTATACGATCATAAAGCCAAATTATTCGTTTTAGGGTACCATGCTGCATCCGGTGAACGGGATAACATCCTCTACGATCTGCTCGCTTCCGAAGCCCGGCAGACAAGCTTTGTTGCGATCGCTCTTGGTCAAGTATCCATATCTCACTGGCTGGCGCTCGGCCGGACGGTGAAACGGCAGGGGAATCATACCACGCTCGTGTCTTGGTCCGGGACGATGTTTGAATATTTGATGCCATGGCTGATCATGCGTACCTATCGGAACTCTATTTGGGATAGTACCTATCGAGGTGTCGTAAAACGGCAAATCGAATACGCTCGTCAGCGAGGCGTTCCTTTCGGCATTTCGGAGTCCGGCTATTACGCTTTCGATTATCAGTTGAATTACCAATACCGGGCCTTCGGTGTTCCAGGTCTCGGTTTCAAACGCGGACTTGAGCAAGATTTGGTTCTGGCGCCTTATGCGACGGTCATGGCGCTGCCATTTGCTATTCGTGAAGGTTTGAAGGATTTACGCCGGATGGAGGAACTCGGGGCGCGCGGACAATATGGTTTTTACGAGGCCATTGATTATACCCCCGGAAGAATGCCGGAAGGCGAGACTTGCAAGATTATCCGCAGTTTTATGGCGCATCACCAAGGCATGAGCTTGCTGACGCTTGCCAATGTGCTGCTGCCTAATATTATGGTTGATCACTTTCATCGCGATAAACGCGTGCAAGCGGCAGAACTATTGTTACAAGAGCGGATTCCATCCCGGGAATTCATATTGGATCGGGAACTCTCGGGACAATCGCGGTTAGAAAAACCGAAACCGGCACAAATGGCCCCACTGCGTGAATATGCTTCGGCCGATACTGCTGTGCCTGAAGTGAATGTTCATTCGAATGGGGCTTTCACGACGGTGGTCTCTAATAGCGGCAGCGGGTTCATCCGCTACGAAGACATGGATGTCTCACGCTGGCGGGAAGATCCGGTGGCGGATCCATGGGGAAGCTTTTTATATATCCGGGATGTGACAAGGGATAAGGTATGGTCGCCGGCTTTTCAACCGTGCCGAGTACTGCCCGACAAGCAGCTGGTGCAGTTTTCGCAAGAGCGATCTACGTTTATTCGTGAGGATGAGGGGATACAAACAACGTTTGAAATTTGTGTATCGCCCGAATCGAACGCGGAAGTTCGCCGGTTAACGCTTTCCAACACGGCAAGCGAAGAGCGGATCCTTGAGGTGACGACCTTTCTCGAAATCGCGCTTGCCCCGCATGAGGCGGATAAAGCGCATCCGGCTTTCACCAAATTATTCGTCGAAACGCAATATGACTCCGGTGCAGAATGCTTGCTCGCCCGCAAGCGTCCCCGTGACGGCGGAGAAAAATCTGTTTGGGCGTTTCATACATTAGCGGCCGGAGACAGGGCTTTTGGGCCGGTCGAGTTTGAAACCGACCGGGTCCGCTTTATTGGCCGGGGCTGCACATTAGCCAGACCAAGGGGAATCGATACCCGGCTTGGCAGTACGGTCGGCTCAGTCGCCGATCCTGCATTTATTATGCGGCGGCGTTTAAGCATTGCGCCTGGTGAACGCGTCTATATGGTCGCAGTTACGGGGGTGGCAGAGACGAAGGAACAGGCTCTAGCTATGGTTCAGGGGCTGTCCCAAGAACAACAAGTCGAGAGGGTCTTTCAACTTGCTTGGACAAGGAGCCAAATCGAACTGCAGCATTTACACATCACACCTGCCGATTTGGCGGTTATTCAATTATTTGCGAGCCGCGCGCTGTATACGGCACCTCTGCGGACAGAGCGTGTGAACGGCATTGCCGCAAATCAAAAAGGACAGCAGGGACTTTGGGCGCATGGCGTCTCCGGGGATCGACCGATCATCATGGTACGGATTGAGAATATCGCCAATCTGCCTTTTATTAAAAAGCTGCTCGCCTGCTATGAGTATTTGCGCCATAACCGGCTGTTCTTCGATCTTGTCATTTGGAATGAAACGGCAGGGGGGTATCAACAGGATTTGCAGGAAGCTCTCAGGCGGATGGTAGAGCAAGTTGCCGGACGCAGTAGTAGTGGACAAGGAGGCGTACACATCCTGCAAGCCGCTCAAATCTCGGATGAAGATAAGTCGTTGCTGTTCGCGGTATCCCGCTTGGTGCTTCGCGCAGATGGCCCAAGTCTGAGAGCGCAGCTCAGAGTCATTGTCCCGGGCCGTACGTCGGATGAACCGCTGCCTGTAACGGCTCAGCCGGACCGTTTTCCACCGGCAAAAGCTATGGAGATCGGCGATCTCCTATTCTTCAACGGTTGGGGAGGCTTCACGCCGGACGGCAGGGAGTACCACATCAGCCTAAAAAACGGCAACTACCTGCCGGCGCCATGGATTAACGTGATGGCCAATCCGACATTCGGCTGTTTGACCTCGGAACTTTACACAGGCTATACGTGGTGGCGCAACAGCCGCGAATGTAAATTAACACCGTGGTCAAACGATCCGGCACTCGACCAGCCCGGAGAAGTATGCTATTTGCGGGATGAAGAAAGCGGAGAATATTGGCCGGTGGCGCCGACCCGCACACACGTAGCCTCTCCTTATAAGGTAGCTTATGGCCGGGGGTATACGCGGTATCAGCATGAAAGTCACGGTCTTCAGCAGGAAATGACCGTTTTTGTTCCGCTGGATGATCCAATCAAAGTGATCAAATTACGGCTGCATAATACGTCGTCCGAGCAGCGGAGTCTATCCGTCACTTATTATGCAGAATGGGTGCTTGGCGTGCACCGTGAAGGGAATGCTTCGTTCATCGTCACGGAATGGGATCCACTGAATGAGGTATTGCTGGCCAGAAATGCGTACCAGGAAAATTTTCGGGATGCGACTGCCTTCTTAGCCGTATCTCCAAAAACGATAACTCCCAACATGGAATGGACAGGGGAACGCTTGGAATTTTTAGGCCGCAACGGCAATCTCGAACATCCTGCTGCGATGAGCAGGCTGCACTTATCGGGAACAACCGGACCGTCGTACGAAGGATGCGGAGCCGTGCAGGCCAAGTTCGAGTTAGAGCCTGGTGCGGAACAAACCGTCTACATCCTTCTTGGTTGCGAAAATTCCCGCGAATCCGCCGCTCAGCTTGCTCAAAAATACCGTGAGCCCCATATTTGCGAACAGGCCATGGAGGATGTACATAAGTTTTGGGATGGTGTGCTTGGGACAATCACCGTTTCGACACCTTGCGCCGAGATGGATATCATGCTGAACAACTGGTTGCTCTACCAGACGCTTTCCTGCCGGATGTGGGCGCGTTCCGCCTTTTATCAAGCGGGCGGTGCTTATGGCTTTCGCGATCAATTGCAGGATTCGCTGGCCTTGCTACATAGCCGTCCCGACCTTACACGGGCGCAAATTTTGCTTCACGCAGCGCACCAATATGAAGAAGGGGATGTACAGCATTGGTGGCACGAAGAGACACATCGAGGTATCCGAACCCGCTTTTCCGATGATTTATTATGGCTGCCGTATGCCGTGGCCAGATATCTCGAACATACCGGAGATGAAAGCGTGCTGGATGAAACGGTGCCGTTTCTTCGCAGCGAACCTCTAGGTGAAGAAGAGCATGAACGCTATGAGCCAACTGTATTATCCGAACAGAGCGGTACGATATTCGAGCACTGTTTACGGGCGCTCGACCGGAGCTTACGTTTTGGGGAACATGGGCTGCCGCTGATTGGAATCGGAGACTGGAACGACGGGATGAGCCGGGTAGGAGCTGAGGGACGCGGCGAAAGCGTGTGGCTCGGCTGGTTTCTGGGCGATGTATTGCGGAGGATTGCTCCTTGGTGCGATCACCGCGGCGATCCCGAGCGGGCAGCTCAATATCGAAGTGCGCACGATAATCTTGCGGAGGCGCTCAGTGATAAGGGTTGGGACGGACAGTGGTACCGTCGAGCATCGACCGATACCGGACAATGGCTGGGTTCCATCCATAATGCGGAATGCCGCATTGATTCCATTGCCCAGTCATGGTCCGTCATATCCGGAATGGCGCCGCAGGACAAAGCTCTGCAGGCGATGCGCTCCTTTGACCGCGAGCTAGTGGACAGAAGCTTAGCGGTAGCGCATATTCTGTACCCGCCGTTTGACCGAACGGATCCAAGTCCAGGATACATTCAAGGCTATCCCCCTGGTATTCGGGAGAACGGAGGTCAATACACACATGGCGTTATCTGGAGCATTATCGCTTGGAGCGCGCTTGGGGATGGGGAGAAGGCATTTGAGCTATTCCACATGCTCAATCCGATCATGCATACGAAGACATCCGCAGAAGTGCGGAAGTATGTTGGCGAACCTTATGTCATGGCTGCCGACGTCTATACGGAGGAGCCTCATAAAGGCCATGCCGGATGGACTTGGTATACGGGTGCATCGGGTTGGATGTATCAGGCGGGCATCGAATGGATTATCGGGCTGCGCCGTCGTGGAGACCGATTGTTCATCCGTCCATGTATACCGAGTGAATGGCCGGAGTTTTCTGCCAGCTACCGTTTCGGGAGATCAGAGTACCGCATCACCGTTCAGAATCCGTCTCACAAGTCAAGCGGACAATCCAAGTTATCGATCGACGGGCAAGAGGTCGACCTTGCCGATTATTCCACAGGGGACGGTCCTTTCGTTCTTTTGCGCAACGATAGTCAAATCCACGATGTAGTCCTGACGTTGTAAAAGCCAAAGTATGATGACGAGGAGTGAAAGTAAACTCATGTTAAAGGGCAGCAGAAAACATGTCTGGATCGTGCTCATCTGTGTCGCATTGTTTCTCTCGTCCACGACCACTGCTTTTGCATTCGGCAAAGGCGCTAAAGGCCCGGATGTCTACGCAGTACAGGGGATGCTGAAATCGTTAGGTTACTATAGCGGACCGATTACAGGGTACTATGGCAACCAGACGCAAGCAGGCGTAAAAGCGTTTCAAAGCAAATACGGTCTTCCTGTTACAGGAAATGTGGACGACCAGACCTTGCAGTCTATTTTGTGGGCGTACGGCAATTTGAAAATTGCCAAAAAGCCGGTACCGGCACCAACCCCGCCGCCATCGGAACCGAAACCGACACCGACACCGACACCGGCGCCACAAGCGCCAGCTGCACCAAGCTTGACGGTGGAAGAGCAGGAGATGCTGGATTTGGTGAACAAAGCCCGCGCTGACGAAGGGCTGCCACCGCTGGCGGTAGATCAGGCCATCACCAAAACAGCCAGACTGAAGAGTCAGGATATGGTCGACAACCAATATTTCTCCCATGATTCACCAACGTATGGTTCGCCCTTCGATATGATGAACAAGTTCGGCATAAGTTACAATGCCGCCGGAGAAAACATTGCTTGCAATCAAAATGTGCCTGCCGCGCAAGAGGCGCTGATGAATTCGCAGGGGCATCGCGCTAACATCCTGAGCAGAGACTATACGCATATCGGCATTGGCATCGCAGACGGTGGCCCTTGCGGTAAAATGTTTACGCAGCAATTCATTGGCAAGTAGCGGATACCGGCACCGCCCCTCAATACGAAAAGCCCTAATCGGGAGCTTCCGTTCATTCGGAGGCATCCTAATTAGGGCTTTTAATTCGGAGGAGGGACCTGCGGCTCACCATTCTGAGCGAGTTCGACCCAATGGGAAGCTGAGTGAAGCGGGAACGATGTTATTCAGCGTTACAGACGTAAGAGTAAATGGAAACGAGTGAATAGCGATGATTTCCATCGTTACAGAGTAGATGTTGCCAGATGCCATGTCTAATTTCCTCCTCATTCGCAAACGTATGGATTTACACGCAAAAGGACCGTCAGAAGATCCTGACGGTTTTCTTTGTGATGAAAGGAAAGATTACGTTGCGGATACCGGTTTAATGGCTTCCGTCCACTCGGTAAACTTGCGCAAGGCGTTACCTTGCTCGATCGCGTGTCGAGCCAGATAGATGCCTTCCTCGATAGAGCCGGCTTTTTGCGCGACCCATAAGCGGACTGCGCTGTTGAGCAGCACCATGTTCAAGTAGGGCAGCTCAGCTTCTCCACGCAGTACAGCAAGTGCGGTTTCACCTTGCAGTTCCGCGGTCCACACCACTTCCGGAACTTCGATCATCAGTTCATATATTTCAGGATCGACGATGAAAAGCTCGCTTGCGCCGTCTTGAATCACATAGGTGCGGGTGCGTTTGTCGACGCCAAGATCCTCGGAGCCTTCCATGCCCTGAACGACGATCCCGCGGGAAACACCCAATTCGAGTAGCAAATTGGTGATTTTCTCGAAGACGGTGCCGTGGAACACACCCACGGCCATGTAAGGCGCTTCCGTGAAGCGAAGCAGCTTCTCGGCGGTGTTGAACACGGTGCGCAGCCCGAGTTCCTGGCGCAATCCGCGCAGCTCGCCGAGCGGTGCGCACCAGCTCTCCGTCGGCGTGAACAGGAACCCTGTTCGCGCCGCGGCGGAAATGAGCGCTTCCCGCGAAGCTTGAAGCGCAGGAATCTTCAACGCTTGAAGCACGTCCGTCAAAGTAACGCCCCATTTGGGGGGCATACTTGGACTGCCGTGAAGCGTTGTTGGCAGCCCGCATGCGGCGAGCACGAATGCGGTCGGCAGTGTCGCGATGAACGTGCGGGCACGTCCATCGTAAGGTCCGGCGCAGTCCATGCTGCCTGCGACCGGATAAGGAGTGATGCGCGCGCGCAGCGCATCGATGAAAGCTTTGAGCTCATCGGGGGATTCCATCTTGATTCGCTCGGCAACAAGAAAAGCGCCGATTTGAGCGGGCGTTGCCGCTCCGGTCAATATCGCAACAGCTGCCTGCGCAGCTTCTTCATAAGTTAAATCTCTAGCTCCGCGTTTCCCGCGGCCCACTTCTTTTAATAAGGATATCATCGTTTTCTTCCTCCTTTATTCTCATCTTGCAGCAGTTGATACACTTTGACGATGGAGGTGGCGACGTCAACCATCCGTTTGCGTTCATTCATCGCTTGTTTGCGTAAAAAATCGTAAGCTTCAGCTTCGGAAATATGTTTGATTTCGCATAAAATCCGCTTCGCCTGATCAATCCATTTGCGCTCTTCGAGCTTGGACAGAAGCTGCTCCCTTTCCTGATGCCATTCCGTCCTTTGAAAATAATGGTTGACGCCGAGCAGCAAAGCGCAATGAATTTCCAAGGCGCTCATGCCGGGGCCGATTAACCCGTCAATACCGGAGTCGAGCTTACACTCGTGGCTGGGGAACGTATGCGCGTCGCACCACCAGAATACAGGGAGGCTGCGCTGCGCAAGCATACGAGTTCGCCATGGCTCCACTTGGTCTGGTTCTACTGATAATAATATAGCGTCAACCTTGGGCAGGAATAAAGGAATTTCTTTGGCGTGCGTAGCTTCGTACACCCGAAATCCCATATCTTTCAAGACGTTTTCAGGCATAGACTCCTTAACGGCAAGCGAAGCATCCAGTTTGTAAGGCGTTGACGAGGTGGAGGGGGCCCGGCGAATTCGTTCAAACTCGTCGATCAAAATAAATGATTGTAACATTAAGATACCTCCATCATCATTCAACTTCAGAACTCATGTTAGTTAAATGTTAGGTATTTGGTTGATTTTCTGGTATATTTACGCATTACTATATCATAATGTTATAATTTTTGTCGATATGCACCTATAAACGGAATAATGAAAAAATATATGTTATGTTTATTGACATTTTAAATTGAGCTATACTATAATAACAACATGAACGAACACAATGATGTGTTCATTACGAAGGCAATGGCGCCTATCCCTTACAAATGCGTAAATGGATAGGCTTTTTATGTTTTCATATCATCTAAATATTCTAACATGCAGTTCACAGAGAAGTGGCTGCAGTGGCAAAGAGGCCGATGAACATACCGCATTTGTGCGGTTTTGTATGTCGGCTTTTTTTGTTGCGGATCAGACACAAAAACGAAGGATAGGATCACAAAGAAGGCGCAAAGCCTCAAAAAAAGGAGAGGGTACACATGGTCGATCGGAAAAGTTTCTTGCAAAGCGGTCACAAGGGGTCATTACTCGGCGCATTTTTGTATTTTGACATGAGCTTTATGATTTGGGTGATGCTGGGTCCTCTTGCCGTTCTCATTGCAAAGGATTTTGGGCTGGATGCGGCGCAGAAAGCGAATCTGGTCGCTCTTCCGGCTCTCGGGGGCTCGATTCTCAGAGTTGTTTTAGGATTTCTGACAGACCGAATCGGCCCTAGGAAAACAGCCATCATCGGCATGACTTTAACCGTGGTGCCCCTCATCTTCGGTTGGAAGTTCGCAAACTCCTTGAACGACATGTACTTTGTCGCGCTCATGCTCGGTATTGCCGGAGCCAGCTTCGCAGCTGCTCTTCCGCTGGCCAGCCGCTGGTATCCGCCGGAATATCAAGGTTTGGCGCTTGGCATCGCCGGAGCGGGCAACAGCGGAACGATTTTTGCTACCTTGTTTGCCAACCGGTTAGCGCAGCATTTTGGCAGCTGGCACGTCGTATTCGGATTAGCGCTTATCCCGCTAGTTCTCGTTTTTATCATCTTTATTTTCACGGCAAAAGACAGTCCTACGCAACCGGCTCCAGCCAAGCTCGCGGATTACGGTCGCGTTCTGAAGCAAAAAGATACTTGGCTGTTCTGTATCTTCTATATGGTCACTTTTGGCGGTTTCTCCGGCATGGCGAACTATTTGACGATCTTTTTCAATACACAGTACCAATTAAGTCCTGTTAGAGCAGCGGATTTTGCCACGATTTGTATAATCGCTGGAAGCTTCTTCCGTCCTGTAGGCGGTTGGCTCTCGGATAAAATGGGCGGCTTGCGGATGTTAATGACCCTGTATGCTGTAATCGGATTGATGCTGGCGGCCGTATCTACACTTCCTGCCTTAGGTATTACAACGGCTTTGCTCTTCATCGGAATGATGTGCATGGGCATGGGCAATGGCGCCGTTTTCCAACTCGTACCTCAGCGATTCAACAATGAAGTCGGTATGATTACAGGCATCGTCGGAGCGGCGGGCGGATTAGGCGGATACTTCTTGCCAAAGATTCTCGGTAATTTGAAGCTTTCCACAGGTTCCTTTACGCCGGGGTTCCTTATTCTTAGCGGGATTGCCATCGTTTGCATCCTAATCATTGCTGCCGTACAAGGCCAGTGGAAACGCTCTTGGATCGGCGAGGGCGGGAAGGTTAAGGCGGCGCCTCCACTGGACAGCGTACATGCGTAATTGAAAAGGTTGGGGCCGCTGACCTGACCGTCAGTGGTCTCTGCTCTGCTAAACGTTTTGCTCATGCAGCTTGCCGCTCCGGGAAGTAGGCTGTATGCGCAAAGACGTTTACGACCACTCGTCTTTGGTAGTTCATGACGAACTGCTCTAGCTCCATATCCCAACTATTGTCATTTGGGGGCAGCTATCGCTCCCGATGACCCTTTTTAGTCGGTTATGGATAAAAAAACAATGGGATATAGAGATGGAAATCGAGAGAGGATGATTGAAATGTTACAGAAAGAGAAGCTCGTATTGGTCGGGAATGGTATGGCTGGAGTAAACGCTGTAGAACACTTGTTGAAACTGGCGCCAGGTAAATATGAAGTTACGATTTTCGGTAGTGAGCCTCACCCGAACTATAATCGGATCCTGTTGTCTTATGTTCTTGCCGGGGATTCGAAAGTGGATGACATCGTCATACATCCGTTCGAATGGTATGAAAAGAGCGGCATTAAGCTGTATACCAATCAAACCGTAACCGCAATCGACACGACCGCACAAACGGTAACAAGCGACAAAGGGTTGACGGTTCCTTACGATAAATTAATTTTGGCAACAGGCTCCAATCCGTTCATGATTCCGTTGCCGGGAGCTGATAAGGAAGGTGTTATGGCTTATCGTACGATTCGCGATTGCGAGATCATGATCGAGTCGGCGAAAAAATACAAGAAAGCGATCGTCATCGGCGGCGGCCTGCTTGGACTTGAAGCGGCGAGAGGCTTCCTTAATCTGGGGATGAAGGTCGATGTCGTTCATATCGTAGATACGATCATGGAGCGTCAGCTCGACCGGCCGGCGTCCAAGATGCTGCAGGCGGCGCTTGAAGAGCAAGGGATCAACTTCCTGCTGGAAAAACAATCCGCTGAAATCATCGGCGACAAGCGGGTAACGGGCTTGAAATTCAAAGACGGCAGCATCGCCGAAGCCGACCTTATCGTCATGGCTGTCGGCATTCGCCCGAATGTCCAGCTCGCGAAGGATGCCGGATTCGAATGCAATCCTGGCATCGTGGTGAACGATTATTTGCAAACAAGCGTGCCGAATGTGTATGCGGTTGGTGAATGCGCCATGCATCGCGGCATCGCGTATGGTCTCGTTGCTCCTCTCTATGAGCAAGGCGCCGTTCTTGCCAAACATCTGGCCGGCGTAGAAACCGGACCGTATGAAGGTTCAGTCGTTTACACCAAGCTTAAAGTTTCCGGTGTTGACGTGTTCTCTGGCGGGCAATTCGTGGATGCCGAAGGAACGAAAGCCATTCGCGTTCACGACGAGTTTTCAGGTATCTACAAAAAAGTTGTCATCAAAGATAACAAAATCATCGGAGCCGTGCTATTCGGCGATACGTCAGACGGAACTCGTTTAATGCAAATGATCCGTGATGAAACAGATATCAGCGGCATGGAAAAAACAGCGATTCTGAAGGATTCTTCTGGCGGCGGCGCAGCATCCGGTGTTGCAGACATGAAAGACGATGCGATCATCTGCGGTTGCAATGGGGTTACCAAAGGTACCATTTGCTCGGCGATCAAAGAACAAGGCTTGACGAGTGTGGAAGAAGTCAAGAACTGCACAACAGCATCCCGCTCATGCGGTGGTTGCAAACCGCTGGTTAGTGATCTTCTCGCATTCACGTTAGGAGATTCCTACGATAAAAACGCAGCCAAAGAAACGATTTGCGGCTGTACCGATCATACGCGCGATGAAGTTGTAGCTGCCATTCGTGAAAAAGGGCTTACCCACGTTCGCGAAGTCATGAATGTACTTGGCTGGAAAAACGAAGAGGGCTGCTCCAAGTGCCGTCCGGCATTGAACTACTACCTCGGCATGGTTAGTCCTGAAACGTACCGTGATGACAGCACTTCGCGATTTGTGAACGAGCGGATGCATGCCAACATTCAGAAGGATGGCACTTACTCCGTAGTTCCTCGGATGTACGGCGGAGTGACGAATCCTGCGGAGCTGAAGCGTATTGCTGAGGTAGCGGAACAGTTCAACGTCCCTACGGTGAAGCTGACCGGCGGGCAGCGAATCGACTTGCTTGGCGTGAAAAAAGAAGACTTGACCGCGATGTGGGAAGCGCTCGACATGCCTTCCGGTTATGCCTACGGCAAAGCGCTCCGTACGGTTAAAACATGCGTCGGCGAGACATTCTGCCGATTCGGCACTGGCGATGCGATGGGTGTCGGCATCCAAATGGAGAAACGTTTTGAACGGCTAAATACGCCGGCGAAAGTGAAAATGGCGGTATCCGGTTGCCCGCGAAACTGCGCAGAATCCGGTATTAAAGATTTGGGTGTCGTTTCGGTCGATGGCGGTTGGGAGCTGTATGCCGGAGGAAACGGCGGTGTGAAAGTTCGCGTCGGCGACCTCCTGACAACCGTGAAAACTGAAGAAGAAATCATCGAGTACACGGAAGCGTACCTGCAATATTACCGCGAAACGGGCAAATACGGAGAACGTACCAGCGAATGGGTTCACAGACTCGGTATCGAGCACGTGCGTGAAGTGATTCAAAACGATGAAAAACGAAAAGAGCTGTGCGCAAGAATGGATGTTGCATTGTCGGTGACCCAAGATCCTTGGAAAGCAGCCATTGACAGTAAAAAAATTCGACAAGACCTGTATGAAGTGGTCGAGCTTAAATAGACGTTTTTACATGGGGAGGAGCGAGTGATATGAGCGTAAAAGAAGAACAAATGGTATGGGTGAAAGCCGTTTCCTATGATGAATTGGCGGTTAATACGGGGAAAACCATTCGCTATCAAGGCGAAGAGGTAGCACTTTTTAAACTAAGCAGCGGCAAGCTTCAAGCGATTCAAAACCGCTGCCCGCATAAGGAAGGCGTACTTGCCGAAGGGATCGTTTGCGATGACCACGTTTTCTGTCCTTTGCATGATCGTAAGATACACCTGCCTTCCGGTCTGGTTCAAGCTCCCGATACCGGATGCGTTCAAACGTACTCCACGAGAGTTCAGGACGGCGTTGTGTTTATCGGATTTACTAAAACGGAAGAAATGGCCAGTTAATCTGGCCTTCCTCAGTAGAAAGCTTTAGGGGGAGAGGTGCGATGAAAGCACTACTTACGACAGTGCCTATGGAGCAGACCTCGTCCCACTGCTGCTTTTGCAGCATGCAGTGCGGGCTTTCGCTCATCCCGAGCGATAAAAGCCCTGGTCTCACCATCAAGCCGAGTCCGGATTTTCCGGTAGCTACAGGCCGGCTTTGCCAAAAGGGCTTGAATGCGATGGATCACGTTATTCATCCGGAACGGATTACGGAGCCGTTGCATAGAACATTTGGGGAGACTCGGAGTTGGCATGAAGTTACATGGACGTTCGCGTATAAAGATATTGCGGATCGAATCAAAAGGCTGCAAGCGAAGTACGGCAACGATGCTGTAGGTGTTTACGGCGGCGGGTCGCTTACTAATGAAGTTTGCTATCTGCTTGGAAAATTTACCCGCGTGGCGCTCCGCTCCAAATATATCGACTACAACGGGCGCTACTGTATGTCATCGGCTGCAGCGGCAAGCAATCAGGCGTTCGGTCTGGACCGCGGGATGACAATGCCATTATCCGAAATTCCACATGCCAAATACATTATTTTGGCTGGTACGAACATTGCGGAATGCCAGCCGACCATGATGCCTTATTTGCTAGATGCCAAGAAAAACGGGGCAGTCATCGTCACAATCGATCCGCGCAACACAATGACTTCGAAGGTCGCCGACATCCATGTCCGTCTTCAGCCGGGTTTTGATTCCGTTTTTATTAACGGACTGCTGCATGTCATGATTGAAGAAAAGCTGGTTGCGGATTCCTTTATTCAGGGGCGGACGATAGGCTTCGATCAACTGAAGGAAGCGGTTCGACCTTTCACCCCGGCAAGAGTAGAAGAGCTTACAGGCGTTCTTGAGGGAGTTATTCGCACGATTGCACGCGGTTTTGCCAAAGCAGAGACCGGGATTGTCCTCACGGCGCGTGGGTTGGAGCAGCAGGTGAACGGTGTCGAGAACACCTTGAACTATATTAATTTGACGCTCCTCACCGGCAAAATAGGGCGAAAAGGCTGCGGCTACGGAGCCGTTACGGGGCAGGCGAACGGTCAGGGCGGGCGCGAACATGGACAAAAGGCCGATCAACTGCCCGGCTATCGGCTGATCGAAGATCCGGCTGCGCGTGAGCATGTAGCCAAGGTGTGGGGCATCGCCCCCGAAGAGCTGCCGGGTAAAGGCGTATCCGCGTACGAGCTGCTGCAAAAGGTGGATGAAGGGGAAATAAAAGCTCTCATCGTACTTGGTTCGAATCCGCTCGTTTCCAGCCCGAACAGCCAAATGGTGGAGCGGGCGCTCAAGAAGCTGGAGCTGCTTGTCGTCGTCGATATGTTCGAGACGGAAACGGCGCAATATGCGCACTATTTGCTTCCGGGTTCGTCTTTTTTGGAAGCCGAAGGGACGATGACCAACCTGGAGGGCAGGGTGTTCCATCGGGGCAAAGTGTTGGAGCTTCCCGGCAATGCCAAGCTGGACTACCAAATCATCTGCGAGCTGGCGGATGCGCTGGGACGCGGTGCCTATTTTCAATATGCGGGTATTGAAGATGTGTTTAAGGAGCTGGCGCTGGCATCTGCGGGCGGCAAAGCGGACTATAGCGGCATAACGTACGAAAGGCTCAAAGCTGAAAAGGGCGTCTTCTGGCCTTGCCCCACGACTGAGCATCCGGGAACACCGCAATTATTTAAAGAATCTTTTTATCATGCCGACGGCAAAGCAAGACTATTTGGCATCAAGCCCAAAATGCCTGCGGAACCGATCGATACCGATTATCCTTATGTGCTTACGACAGGCAGGCTCTCCAATCATTACTTGAGCGGGGCGCAGACGCGCCGAACCGAAGGCTTGAACAAAAAAGCACCCGTTCCTGTAGCAGAAATACATCCGTGGCTGGCCGGCCGAATCGGTCTTGGCATCGGTCAGCAAATCCGGATAACGAGCAGGCGCGGTTCCCTGGTCTTCCAAGTAAAAGTGACCGAAGGGATTCAACCCAGAACGGTGTTCGTTCCTTTCCACTGGGGAGAAGAGCTGTCGATCAACAAGCTGACCAACGATGCGCTGGATCCGACGAGCCGGATGCCGGAGTTTAAAATTTGTGCGGTAAAAGTGGAACGGGTTTAGGCATGACAAATGGGGGGACAAAAAGGAGGGCGGCGCATAGCCGCTCTTCTTTCTGTATCCCTTTGGTTGCTTGCTCACTACCCCTTTGCTCACTCTCCGTTGCTCACTCTCCGTTGCTCACTCTCCGTTGCCCACTCCCCGTTGCCCACTCCCCGTTGCCCACTCCCCCTCCCCATTGCACTTAACACGGAAAAACCGCGTTAAAGTCAGGCACGCCCGCACGATGGTCACTTTAGCACGGAAAAACATGCTTAACTCGGTAGAAAAGGAAGCTAGGCAACTGATCCCCGACTATAACACGGAAAAACCGCGTTAAAGTCATGCACGCCCGCACGATGGTCACTTTAACGCGGAAAAACGTGCTTAACTCGGTAGAAAAGGCATCCAGGCGGCCGATCCCCGACTATAACACGGAAAAACCGCGTTAAAGTCATGCACGCCCGCACGATGGTCACTTTAGCACGGAAAAACGTGCTAAAGTCGGTAGAAAAGGCATCCAGGCGGCCGATCCCTGACTATAACACGGAAAAACCGCGTTAAAGTCATGCACGCCCGCACGATGGTCACTTTAGCACGGAAAAACATGCTTAACTGCTCGCAGGATGCTCCAAAATCTAACCTTCAGTTCAACTGGCTCGGCCAAAGCACAAAGCTGGCCCGGTCTTTTTCAGCGCCGAGCAGCTTTAAGTACTCCTGTTCAGGAGCATCAGAGATGCGTACGCCGTTCCAAGTATCGATGACGATTTTGCGAAGCTGATTTTGCTTCAAAAACATGCGGAACATGCTTTTCAGGTCATGAATGATCCGTTCCTTATCAACAGATTCCACAGGTGCTTCTTGATGGATCTGATAGATACGTTTGCCGTTATTTTCAATCCAGTAGTGCCACTGCGTTCCTTTAAAGGCGAGGTAATTACTGCTCTTGCGGGAAAAAGATACCCCCGCGAACTCCGGCCAAGGAACGATTAGACCATAGGGATTGGCTGGATCGATGGCGCTAATGATGTTGACCTTTTGCTCATAAGCTTCTGAGTTCCTCGAAAGTCCCCCACGGGTCGACGGTTGCTGCAGCAAGCCGATGAACTCCTTCGTCGCAAATTGCAGAGCGGGCAAATCCGCAATGAATAGACCGCGTACGACTAGTCCCCACGTCTCCAGCTGTTTAAGGATAGCCAAAATGGATTCCCACGGAAAAGGACACATAGCAGCGACAACGTCTTTGGTTATAAGGCCAAAACGCCCCAAAAGATGGTGCGTCCATTCCACTGCCGCTGCTTCCTTATCGAAGGCAGGACTTACTAACGAGTCTAGCGAATACCAACGCCCGAGCCCGGATTGAAACTTATCGGTTTTCTTTGGAGCACCTTGGGCATGCAGCCGCAATGGGGCGAATTGGTCGTTCGCCGCACGTCCGTCCCATACCAATTGCAGCAGCTCTTCCAAAAGCGCCGAAGGAGCTCGTCCGGTTTCGATACCTAGCTTACTTAAGAAGCTTGCGCCTTTACTTTGAAGAAGTGTAAGCAATTCCGGCTGAGAAACGGGCTTGCCTTGAACCGCCGCAAGACAAGGTTCGAAGAGGAGATGGCTTTCTGCCAAGAAAAAAGCAATTTTGCCTTCCTTCTCTTCCGGCTCTTTACGCCCCATCCAAATGACTTCGCCGGACGAGCAAAGCAAATCCAGATCTTGCTTGCGATAAGCGGGCTGCCGGGTCGGAAAAAGCACCGATTCCCACAGGGAAACGGGCAGGAAAAAGCCCTGCAATTCTCTAATGATATCGCGAAGTCCCTCCATACCAGCCGCTTCCGTACGATCCGCAAGCTTGCGTAAAAGCGGCATATGCCGCAGATAGGTTAGTGGCAGAACGCCTTGCCCATTGCGGCGATACGACTGCAGGGAAAGACGAATGAGGCGGGACGCCACCTTGCTGCTGGTCCAAAGCTCCTCAACAGCGGGATCGGCGAATGGGGCGACGGTGATCATATCTGCTTGACTGGCTTCCTGCAGCCAGGAAGCCGTGATTTGGCTCGAAACGGCATAACGCATCGCAAGTTCTTCCGTTGTGAAAGAAAGTTTGCTTTCTGCAAATCTTTGAAAAACGAACGATCTCGCTACGGATGAAACGGCTAGAGATGAATAGAACTCGTTTTCATCGCTGCTAATATAGAGCGTTTGGCCATTTGTAGCAAAGGCCGTGACCGTGCCTTTTTCCAAAAGTTCTTCTAACCAAATATCGATATCATCCCCAGCGAGCTCGCTTACTTTTCGCAGTTCATCCCTGGTAGCATCGCCGTTTTCTTTTAAATAACGAAGCACATGTTGAACACTTTTCAGTGGATCATTTGTCCTAGCAAGCTTATCTTCTTCGTCCGCGATGACTTGAGGGTTAACGGCATTGCGAATGGCCTCTGTACCGAAGATGTCGGCAGCCATCTGGCGGCTAAAGCCGAGCAGCTCCACCTGTAAGTCCTGAGTAAGCGCATCGGACTCGTAAATTCTCTGATTCACATAGTCAGACTGGAATTGAGCGGCCAATGGGGACGGAAAGTGATTGCGATGTACCGCGAACCGAATGTCCTCTGCCTGGATAGCTTTCAGGATATCCGCGAGATGCCGAATATCCACCTGCTCCTCCAGACATTCCCGCATAGCTTCTTGAAAAAGCGGGAAGCGCTCTTTGAAAGGAAGAGCTTCCTTCAACAGTTCTTGCCCTCGCAATCTTTTCTTCCAAGCCGGCATTCTGGTGAAGCTTCGGGATAAAAGCAGTGATGTTTCCGCCAAGCGCTGGAAAGCTGCGGCGAACATACCGGACTCAGCTACGCTTTCGATAACGCTTGCCTCCGCCTGCTCGGGTGAAAGGGTCATGATGCATGGCAAGATCGCTTCATTATAGGTTGGGAATATTAGCTCAATCCCGTTATCTTTGGCATTGGTGTAGATCGTGGAAAAACCGTTCTGTTTCAAGCTTCGGTCGATGGCCATCAACCAGGTTCGGTTGACTTTCCGCCCGAAGAGACTGTGCAGCACATAATGGGTCTGATTGTTTTCGTCCGCGAACGACTCGATGACGACCGTTCGGTCCGTAGGAACCGTATTGACCGCGATTTGATTGCGGATCAGTCCGATCAGACTGCTGCTCGCTTCCGTGTCCAAATGGTACGTCTCCATTAACCAATTTTGGACACGCAAATCGACCACGGATCGTTCTCCGACGGAGGAAGAATTTGGAACCTTTCGATCAGGTTCCGACGATTCAATCTGCAGCCGGTCTCGAAGCTCCCGCCATAACGCTCCGGTCTGGACGCCAAGCTCAAACGTTTTTCCGCCGCTTTCCCCGCGCCAGAAGGGGATTTCGCTGAAGCGATTATCGGCTTCGCGAACATAGATCCGCTCCGGCCGGATACGGACGATGCGCCAAGAAGCCGTGCCCAGCTGGAAGACGTCGCCGACCGACGACTCGTGAATGTACTCCTCATCGAGTTCACCGAGATGAAGGCCGGTCTCACTGTGGTGCACGGGGTACGCCGAGCTTTGCGGGATCGTGCCGGCGCCGACGAGCGCGGCCATCTGCGTAGCCGCCAGAGGGTGCAGGCGGCCGGTGTCCCGATCCCATTCGATGAGCGGGCGCACGAAAGGGTAAAGGCCGGCGAGCACCTCAAGCATCGCGAGCCACTGCTCGCGCGGCACTCCGCGGAAGCTGTCGCTCTGCGACAGCAGGCGCTCCAGGCGCGCTACATCCAGCTCGTCGCCCATGGCTGCCATGGCGACCACCTGCTGCGCCAGCACATCAAGGCTCCCCCGCGGAATGCGGATCGCCTCGATGTCGCGCGCCGCGATGCGCCAGCTGAGCACGGCCAGCTCCGGCAGCAGCGTGCGGCTGCGCGCCAGCATGACGCCGCGGCTGGCGCTGCCGACGGCGTGGCCCGCTCGGCCGATGCGCTGGATGCCGGCGGCGGCCGTGAACGGCGAGTCGATCTGGATGACCAGATCGACATGGCCCACGTCGATGCCGAGCTCCAGCGACGATGTGGCTACCAGGCAGCGAAGCTCGCCCGACTTGAGCATGCGCTCGACCTCGAGCCGCTTCTCGCGGGCGACGCTGCCGTGGTGGCTCCTTGCGATCTCATACCCGACGTGGTCATTGAGACGCAAGGTCAGTCTCTCGCAAAGCCTGCGGCTATTTGCGAACACAAGCGCCGTGCTGCAGCCGTCCATCAGCTGCAGCAGTTTCTCCACAAGGGGCGTCCACAGCGCCTCCTTGTCAGCCCCGGGCTTTGCAGGTTCCGGCATCGTCACCTGCAGCTCGTAGCGTTTGTCGGCTTTGCTCTCGACAATCGCCACCTCACGCGGCTGGTCATTCTCCCAGCCGCCAAGATATCGGGCGACGCGCTCAATCGGTTTCTGCGTCGCCGAGACGCCGATCCGCTGCACGGATCGGCCGCACCACGCCGCCAGCCGTTCCAGCGTGAGCGATAAGTGCATGCCGCGCTTGTCCGCTGCCAAATCGTGGATCTCGTCGACGATCGTCTGCTCCACGCTTTTCAGCATTTCTCTCGCACGCGGCGAGGTGAGAAGCAGATACAGCGACTCCGGCGTAGTCACCAGCACATCCGGCGGCTGCCGCAGCATCGATGCCCGCGTGCTCTGCTTCGTATCGCCGGTACGTACGCCGACCGCAATGCCCGGCCATGCCGCTGTTTCACCGGCAGCAGCGGCAACATCCTCAATCTCTTGCATGAAATGCAGCAGATGATCGTGTATGTCATTATTTAGCGCTTTTAGCGGAGTCACAACCAGCACCCTAACGCCGGGGGCGTAGTCTTCGGACGACTGCTTGCTTTTGGCCACACCGTCCAAACATGGCAGTAAAGCGGCTAATGTTTTACCGGAGCCGGTAGGCGAAGAAATGAGCGTATGGGCGCCGGATGCAATTTGCCTCCAAGCCTGCTTTTGTACATCGGTCGGATCGCCGAATCGCGAAGCAAACCATGCCTTCAGAATCGGATGAAAAGGGTAGGCATCCAGCATGCTTCCTGTCATCTTCATCGCTCCTTTTTTAAACATTTTCTTCCAAGATAGCACAACGCTCATCTTCCCGCCAGCGGCATAAAAAAAGAGTGTCTTTTTAATGTAAGGAAAGGAAACCGATTACCTTGATCCATTTAGCAGAAAATCGCTAAAATCGGCTCACTACCTGCATTTCCTACAGTTAATTACCGCAAGCTAACCGATTTTAACTAAAATCGGCTAATTGACCTGCATGTTTTGCAGGAAGATTGCCTCCTGAGAGCTAGCCAGTCTAATAACATGTACTTTTTTACATTTACTTTCTGGGGCGGACGATTTAATTGCAGTTATTCGAAAAAATAAGAAGCCCTCGAACTCCTCTGAAAGGAATTGCGAAGGCTCACATAGATCCGTGTGCGGACAGAATCAGATTATAGTTACAGTAGAATTTTGCATATTAGGATCACCCGTAAATGAAAATTAGACCTACAACGTTTTAAGGTTGTAAGTCCAATTCTCTATATGTTATTGGGGTTGGTCTATAGAATAACCAATGCAGATTAACCCAGCCTTAAAAATAAATAATAATTGCGTGAAAAAAGCATGTTTGGCTCATTGACAGACGAAGAGCCAGTACCGCCATTGCATGTCGGTGAAGTAATGTCCTTATGGACGTTGCTGACTATTTATGAAGAAGGTCAGATTATCTATAAAATCGCATTAAACACCACATCTGATCCTGAACTCAGACACGCAATCGAGAATGCGGTTAAAGAATCAATGGAAGATGTAGTAATGATCAAGAATTTCTTGATCAAAGAGGGTGTTGCATTACCTCCGGTCTCTGCAGAAAAGCCAGACTCTGATCCGGACAATATTTCTCAAGGAGTCAAATTTACAGATGAAGAGATTGCAAATCTTATTATCGGTAAGATCACAACCTCTATCGCACTATGTGGGCAAGGTGTATCTCAATGTTTAAGAACGGATGTTGGACTAATCATACTTCGTTCCATGAGCCGACTGTTGCAATTTAGTGCTCCATATCGGTCCATGATCCGCCCAGTCAATAGCTACCCCAAATAAAGCAGCATCCGTACTGGTCCGAAATCCAGCGAACGATGCTGTTTTTTATTATCCCACATAAAAAGCCCTCGAACTCCTCAAAGAGGAGTTGCGAAGGCTCACATGGATCCGTGTGCGGACGGAATCAGATCTTTAATTCCCCAAGCTTGATCAGTTCTACAACCGCTTGTGAACGACCCTTTACGTTCAGCTTTTGCATGACATTAGAAATATGATTTCGAACAGTCTTTTCACTAATGAAAAGCTGCTGCGCGATATCTTTCGTCGTTTTGTCCTGCACTAAAAGTTCGAATACTTCGCGTTCGCGGTTCGTAAGTAGAAATTTGTTTTTGTGGTCGCTGCCCATGGATGTGTGTCACCCCTCCTTGCTCGGGTATTGGGAAATACAAGGTTTAGGGATACAGTCAAAGTTAGTTTATGAAGGGCGGTTGTCAATGGTGCGGTATACTGGGAAAAATGGGCGTTCCCCGTTTTTTTGAGTTTAGCCTGAAGCCGTGGTAAGCTGAAATGAGGTATTTCCCACGGTTAGCCTATCTTATGAAGAAAGATTTCTTACGAAAATGCGGGTGGAGGCTGTTCTCATGTTCAAACGCGATTATTTCATGCGCCAGATCGAGCAGTTGACGGTCACGCTGCACCGGATTTTGTTTCATAAAGAACAGATCCCGTTAAGCGAAGCGCAGCCGTTATTAGATGAAGCCAGCCGCCATTTGCTGGGACTGAATTTAAAATCTTTGCAGGCGTTATCCAGCAAGGACATTCTTGAACTGCTGACCTATCAAGGGCATTTGGACACAGCCAAAGCAATGGTGATTAGTGACCTGTTCACCGGACAAGGAGATTTGTTTCGCCAGCACGACGAAGACGATGAAGCTTACCGCTCTTATTTGAAATCATTGGACCTATTATTGCTGCTCGTAGGGAAGCCCATTACGGACGAGCCCGAAGTGACGGAAGAGGCAAAACAGCGAATTCAGCAGTGCCTCGATCGGCTGCTGCCGTGGGTGCTCCCAGCGGATATGAAGATGCGGCTATTTGAATATTACGATATGCAAGGTCAGTTCGCCAAGGCTGAGGATGTGCTCTTTCATTATATGGATGATCATAAGGAGCTTGTGCCGACAGCGGTGGCGCAGGGCGTATTATTTTATGAACGGCTCCTGGGCAAAGATGAGGATTTGCTGCATGCCGGCAATTTCAGCAAGGAAGAGGCACGGGAGGGGCTTCTACTATTGAAAGCGAAACAATCCTGAACCTGCGGACAATGAGGCAAGGACGTACTAGTACTATTTATTTTAAATGCAAAAGGTGTGAACGATTGTGGCTTGGTATCGAGAGAGTTTTGGGAATGATTATTTAATTGTTTATAAGCATAGAGATTTACAAGGCGCTTATCACGAAGTGAAGAAAATGATGGATTGGCTAAATTTGCCGAAAAGCACGGTGGTGCTGGATTTATGCTGCGGGATGGGTCGGCATTCGATGGCACTGTCGGAGTTTGGGTATGATGTGACCGGAGTCGATTTATCGGAGGTGCTGCTGGCGGAAGCGGTCAAGCTGGATACGAAAAGCCAGGTGAAGTGGCTTAAAGGAGATATGCGTGAAGTTCCCCTCGACCGGACTTTCGATGTGGTTGTCAATCTTTTCACCTCATTCGGTTACTTTGACGATGATGCGCAGAACGAACAGGTTATCCACGAAATCCATCGATTGTTAAAAGAAAACGGTAGGTACATCATTGATTTTCTGAACCCCATTTACGTAAAAAAGAATCTCGTTCCGCAATCGGAACGCTCGGAGAATGGCCTGACCATCCGCGAGTCCCGCTGTATTGAAGAGGGCTTTGTTCGGAAAAGAATCGTCATCTCGCAAGAAGGTGTGCCTGACCGCCATTACTTGGAGCAGGTGAAGTTATATGAACGCGTCTCTTTTGAGACAATGCTGCAAAATGCCGGCTTACATATCGATCATGTATACGGAAGTTACGATGGGCACAATTACGATCCGCAGACTTCCAGTCGAATGATTTTTGTTGGACATAAGGAAGGATGACACCGCGAAATGAACAACGTAATTGTACATCATAAAGATATCATTCAGGTTAAAGTCCCGCTACCTTTCCCGCTGCGGTGGGTGAACGCCTACCTCGTGCGCGGCGGCAGCGGCTACACCGTCATCGATCCGGGGCTTCATACCCCGGAGGCGGAGGCGCTCTGGCAGCAGGTGCTGCAGGAGCGCGGAATCGCTTTTGAGCACGTCGAACAGATCGTGCTCACACACCACCATCCCGATCACTACGGGATGGCGGGCTGGTTCCAGGAGCGCACGGGCGCGCCGGTTCTCCTCTCGGAGACCGGCTGGCGGCAGGTGCAGCTCCTGTGGGGCGAGGAGCAGCCGATGTCGGCGCTGCTCCTGACGCTTTTCGCTCGGCATGGCATGCCGGAGGCCGGGCTGGAAGAAATGACGAAGCACATGGCGAGCTTCGTCCCTCTGGTTTCCCCGCAGCCGCAGGTCACGCTGCTGCGGGAAGGACCCGTGCGCCTCGGGGACCGGGTGTACGAAGCGATCGAGACCCCCGGCCATGCCGCGGGTCATCTCATCTTCTACGATGCCGAGGCGGAGACGGTCTTTTGCGGCGACCACGTCCTGCCGCAAATATCGCCGAACGTCAGCTTCCTCCCGCAGGTGGAAGACAATCCGCTCGGCGCGTACTTGAGCAGCCTGCAGGAGATCGGCAGGCTGCCGGTCAAAATGGCTTACCCGGGCCACCGGGAGCCATGGTCCGGCTTTAGCGCACGCGCAGCGGAGCTTGTGCGCCATCACCATGAGCGGCTCGCGCTCATGGAGCAGCATCTCAGCGCGCCGCTCAGCGCTTATGAAGTGTGCCGGTCGACGTTTGGGGACCGGCTCACCATTCATCAGCTGCGATTCGCGCTGTCGGAGACGATCGCGCACCTGGTGCTGCTGGAAGCGGAGGGACGTATCCGGCAGTTGGAGCCGGATGCCGAATTTATTCGCTATATCGCAGTTTAGGGTTTATCAATAGTCATCTGCGCCATATAAACGGAGGGATTCAGTCATGAGAACATTTCTGAAAGAAAAGTCGCTCGTTTTAAACGAAATGAGAGATGAAGTTTTTCATCATTTTCCCCAAGCCGATATTGAAACCGCAATCGCCCGACTCTTGGTCGAAGTGAAGGGGATCAAAAAAATTCCCCATGACCTTATTGCCGAAACGCTACTTGGCGTGCTTAGCAAAACGGAAACTTACAATGTAATGATGACCCTGCTCGAGTTGGATAAAAAGGTGAAGCATGATTCGGAACTGCTCGCCAGCATGAAAGATTCGGCTTACAACCTGCACCGGACGATCGCAATGTCCATCTGCGGGATGTACGGCAGCGGAGCGAGCTCCTTATTCGGATTTGTTGATTGTAAATTCCGTTTCTTTTTTCCAACCAAAAGACCCAAATCGTTCCTTTCCAAAGGCATTTGCGCCCTGGTGGCATCGACAGCCAGCGTAGTGATCTCGGAAAAAGTGAAAGACGACTATACGCAGCGTAACCTGGCTTTGCTCGCTTCGCGCGGTGTGACACTTGACGATATCGTTGATATCGTCGATATGCTGCAGCGGCCTTATAGTCCGGATCTGGATCGTAAGGTATGTGAGCATCATGTGCTCGCCGTACTTCGCAAACAGCAAACGTTTCATGCGGTGCAGCTCGCCATCAAAATTGATGCGGGCGTGGAACATAATGAGTTTAGCAAGCAGTATAATCACATTGTAGGCAGTGATGAAGGATTGTTCGGGGTTGATGAGTCGATCGCGACAGCAATCCCTCTTATGTACGGCACGATCGCATTGACGAATTTCGGCTACTTGGATAAAGCGAAGATCGGCATCATTAAAGAACTGGACAGCGATCACACAGGCGGGAAATGCAACACGTTTGTGGATGACCTGGTTTGCGGGCTCGTCGCCGCCGCCTGCGGAAGATTGGCGCATAACAGTATTTCTACGTATAATAAACCGCAAGATTAGCTTGAAAAAGCATCGCCACCCACAGTCCAAGTTGCGGGTGGCGATGCTTTTTTTCAAATCAATATGTGTAATTCCATGAATAGTTAAACGTGATTCGGAAGCCATTTTATGCGTAAAAAAACGTATGTTCAACTTTCATTAAACTTGGCCCCTTTTTTGGACAAAAACTAGTTATAAATCGGACAAAGCCTCGTATACATAGTAATACGAAAAAGCTTAGTACAGGCTAGACTTAAAGTCCATGCTTACGAAGCCAGTTTTCTATCGAAAACTCTAAGGAGGAAACAAGCATATGAAACAACAACATTGGATTCGTTCAGCCGCTATCGCGGGGGTGATTGCTTTGCTGACTACAGGATGCTCGGTTCTGGGCTCCGGGAAGAAGAGTGACATCGATGCGCCTCCGAAAACAGGGGCGGGAACGGATGCGCAGACCACATCGGCGGCAGTCACGATCGACATGGCTGCAGACAATTCATCGCAAATGACCGTGTATGTGAAAGATGCGAAAGGATTCGTTGCGCCGGTCAGCCTGGGCCTGCCCAAATCTCCATCCGTAGCAAAGACGACGCTGGAATACATGGTCGATGGCGGGCCGGTAGCGAGCCTGCTGCCTGCTGGATTCCAAGCGATACTTCCAAAAGACACCAAGGTGCTCGGCGTCAACGTTACGGCCGATAAGAGGGCTGTCGTAGACTTCTCCAAAGAATTTTTGAACTATGACCAGCAAAATGAACGTAAAATTCTTGAAGCCGTTACTTGGACGCTTACGAGCTTCCCGACGGTTGAGAAAATTCAGCTCCGCGTTGATGGCAAAGATCTGAAGGAAATGCCAAAAGGCAAAACGCCGCTGGATACGCCGCTTGCGCGTACGATGGGCATCAACATCGAAAAAGCGGCAGACGCCGAATTCGGACAATCGACACCGGTGACGCTCTATTTCTTGAACCAAAACGATCAAAATTACAAATATTACGTACCTGTTACCCGCATGGTCAAAAGAACGGATGATGTGGCCAAAGCCGTTGTGGACCAGCTCATTAAGGGACCTGACGCCAAAAAAGGCTTAACCGGCGTGTTGAATGCAACTACGGAAGTGAAAAGCGTCAAACAGGCGGATGGATTAGTCACGGTCGATTTCTCCGGCAAGCTGCCTGGCGCGGATCAAACGGCATCCGGTGATGCGCTGCAGTCGGTGATCCTTTCTTTAACTGAAAATACCGGCATTAAACAAGTACAAATTAAGGTCGACGGAAAGATTACATCAACGGACGATCAAAAATACAACAAGCCGGTCTCCAGGCCGACGCATATCAATCAATTGAAGCTCTAATCGAAAATGATCGAGACCTCTACTTGCAAGTATTGTCTAACCGGACTGCTTGCGGTAGGGGTCATTTTTTGGATGAAGTGGAAATAATAAAATCAATTTTAAGGGGAGTTTGCCTATTTTTTTTACAAAAGTCCCGCACTACATTACAATGGGGACATAGGCAAGACGAGTACAGGAGGAGAACAACAATTTATGAGAATCAATGGAAGAACGAATCAAGAACTGCGACCTATGCAAATAACCCCTCACTATATTAAACACGCTGAAGGCTCGGTGCTTATTGAGGTCGGGGATACGAAGGTTATTTGCACAGCGACCATTGAGGATCGGGTCCCGCCTTTTATGAAGGGTCAAGGAAAAGGTTGGGTGACGGCGGAGTATTCGATGCTGCCGCGTGCGACGCAAGTTAGAAATCAGCGTGAAGCGGCCAAGGGCAAGCTTGGCGGTCGTACAATGGAGATTCAGCGGCTCATCGGGCGTGCACTTCGATCCGTTGTTAATCTCGAGGCGCTGGGCGAGAGATCGATTACGCTGGATTGCGATGTGATTCAAGCGGATGGCGGTACACGAACCACTTCGATTACAGGTGCTTTTGTAGCGATGGCATTTGCCATTAATAAACTGGTAACGGATAAAAATTTAAAGGTATTTCCAATCAATGATTTTCTCGCATCTGTCAGCGTGGGGGTCATCGGTCAAACGCCTCGATTGGATCTCAATTATGAAGAAGATTCCCAGGCAAAAGTCGATATGAACGTGGTCATGACAGGTTCCGGCCAATTCGTCGAGATCCAAGGCACCGGCGAGGATGCACCATTTTCCCGCAAGGAGCTGGATGAATTATTGGCACTGGCTGAAACGGGCATTCAGGCGATGATTGAGGAGCAGCGGAAGGTTCTCGGACCTATTGGCGCACGCATTCGAGGTGTGGAACATGCGACTGCAGAGTAATTTTGTCGTTATAGCCACACGTAATGAAGGAAAAGTCAAGGAGTTTGCAAAGCTTTTTGAACCCAAAGGCTATAAAGTCCGCAGTTTGGCTGATTATTCCGATCTCCCTGAGATCGTAGAGAACGGAGCCACTTTTGCCGAAAATGCGCGCATCAAGGCGCAGGTCATTTCCGCTCATCTGCACGTACCTGTGCTGGCTGATGATTCCGGGCTGTGCGTTACGGCCCTTGGCGGAGCGCCAGGCGTATATTCGGCCCGGTACGCGGGCGAGGAAGCGACAGATGCCGAGAACAATGCGAAGCTGCTGCGAGCGTTAAATGAGCAGATTCCCTCTGATGCTTACCCAGCGAACGCCGAACAGCCGAAGCTCCTGAGTGAAGCCGCATTCGTTTGTGCACTCGCGCTTATCGACCCGGTCGCAAATGAAACGATTGAAGCGGAAGACCGCTGTGAAGGCTATATTATAAGCGAACCCAGAGGTGAGCGCGGGTTCGGCTACGATCCGTTGTTCTATATTCCGGCGTTTGAGAAGACAATGGCGGAATTGACAGTTGAAGAAAAAAATGAAATGAGCCATCGGGCGAAAGCGCTCCGAAAGTTTTTGGACAGGCTGCCGAACGAAGCTGACGAATAAATGCAAAACCTGCTTTCCTCCGAAAAGGGGAAGCAGGTTTTTTTTCATCGAATCGATATTTTGTATGTGCGCAGCCAAGTGTCCACTTGAGCGAGGTAAGCGAATAGCTGCGGTCCCGACATCAACTGACCGAACCATGGTATGTTCACATCGGCTTCTTCCGAGCTGGCGAGTTCGCGAATTTTTTTCACATCGATAAAGGGGAGCAGCGGCGAGCTGGAGTCGTCAAGTATTTCCAGTACCCATTTTCTTACTGCCGTTAAATAATTTGGATTATGCGTTTTCGGATAAGGGCTTTTTTTGCGAGTCAGCACATCGTCAGGGAGTACGCCTTTGAGCGCTTTTCGCAGAATGCCCTTCTCCCTTTCTCCGGATGTTTTAATTTCCCAGGGAATATTCCATACATATTCGACAAGCCGATGATCGCAGAAGGGAACGCGTACTTCCAGACCAACGGCCATACTCATACGGTCTTTACGATCGAGAAGTGTCGGCATGAATCGGGTGATGTTCAGATACGACATTTCGCGCATCCGGTTCTGCTGCTGCGTTTCTCCGGCTAGCCGCGGCACCTCGTCTAATGCCTGTTGATATCGGTTGCTGACGTAATCGAACGGTTTGATCCAATCGATCAGATCAGGAGCCAGAATGTCGACCCGGTTGTTCAGTTTGAGCGACCACGGAAAAGTATCCGCTTCAAGCGCGTCATCACGGTGAAACCACGGATAACCGCCGAAAATTTCATCGGCCGCTTCTCCGGAAATGGCGACGGTCGCTTCTTTTTTAATTTCCCGGCAGAACAAATACAGGGATCCGTCAACATCCGCCATCCCCGGTGTATCGCGGGCAAAAACAGCTGTTTTCAGCGATTCTACGAGCTCGGGGGTGTCAAATTCGATATAATGATGCGCGGTGCCTAAATGCTCGGTCATTCGTTTGATCCACGGTGCATCGGCATTTGGCTGAAAGGCATTCGCTTTAAAGTGCTTGTCATTGTCGACGTAATCGACAGAGAATGTATGAAGCTGGCCCTTGCCGCTTTCCTTGTAATGATTCGCCGCAAGAGTCGTCAGCGCGCTGGAGTCAAGCCCTCCGGACAGCAAAGTGCAGATGGGCACATCGGAGACGAGCTGGCGCTCAGCGGTATCCTGGAGCAGTTCCTGCACGCGCTTTGCGGTTGCGTCTACATCATCCGGATGCGTCTTGCTTTCCAGCTTCCAGTACGTGCGGATGGACAAGCCGTTGCGGTCAAAGACAGCGCATTGCCCGGGCTTAAGCTCCGACATGTTGCGATAAATCCCGTGTCCCGGCGTCCGTGCGGGGCCTACTGCGAATATTTCCGCCAAACCTTCCGCGCCAACCTCGACTTTGAAATCCGGATGGGCAAGAATCGCCTTCGGTTCGGAACCGAATAGAAGCACACCATTCTGATGAGAATAAAAAAGCGGCTTTACGCCGAGCCGATCTCTGACCAAATAGAGGGATTGCTCCTGATCGTTCCACGCCGCAAAAGCGAAAATCCCGTTAAGACGATCCACGCAAGCACGGCCCCATTCGATAAAAGCGACAAGCAGTACCTCCGTATCGCACGTGGTGCGGAAATGGTGCCCGCGTCCTTCGAGTTCTTTTTTCAGCTCCGGGGCGTTGTAAAGTTCACCGTTATATACGATCGTGTACGTATAATCACCTTGTTTCCGGATCATCGGCTGGGCGCCGTTCTCCGGGTCCATCACGCTAAGACGTCGATGGCCAAGCGCACAATGCTGCGATATCCAAGTGCCGGAAGCATCCGGGCCGCGCAGATTTAAGGTTTCCGTCATATTCTCTAGAATGGACGGGTACCCGGTCAAGTCTTTCCGCCAATCTATCCATCCCGTTATTCCGCACATAGACGTTCATCCCTTTCCTTAAGAGAGCATGATGATAAAGGGTATGCGTCCTGAGGGCATAAAATGTCTGTCCCGCTTTGGCGCCCGCGCCCACATTTCAACTCGGCTTTGTGTTTTGCGGACAGGGCTGTTACAATGAATCCAACTCTTACTTATTCTATGACGAAGGTGATGACAATGAAAAAAAAGCACTCCAAAGCACAAATTGATTACCTGGCGGCCAGAGAACATTTTCTGCAAATCAGCAATCAAGCGGATAAACGAATCGAAGCTTTGAAAGAACAAGGCAAGGAAGTCGGACAAGCGGAAATGGAAGAAATCATCGAACGTGTCGGTCTTCATCGTGCCTATAATGAATTGACCCATGCTGAAAACGTACTGATTAACTGGACGCAAACCGCGATTAAGACAGAGCCGGTATTTATGGAGAAACGGGCCGAGTTCGAAGAACTTTACGAGTTGGTCAAAACGAATGCGGAAGCCAGAGGAGCTATTCTTAACTTGGCGATGCGTTTAAATTTAGAGCTAGTGTGACATTCTAAATAGGCAGTGCCATTATTTCTTCAGGAGGCGAATGCTCATGGATAGCCATTTCATCAGCAAGCTGCATGACAAGCAGAGAAAAGCCGAGAAGAATTTGAGGACACAAGGGCATAAACGTCCGGGCGATAAACTGCCCAATCACAAGCACTAATGTCTAATGGCACCGAAGGGCCTGCAAGGAAATTCCTTGCGGGCTTTTATTATGGTTACACAACAATGGTCAGCAAGTGCACATCTGAAAAGATGGTTTTCATCGTTCCAGACCTTTGGGGACATCGCAATCGTGTCTCTAACGATAATTTTGAGGCTGTCGATTTATTGGGGATAGTATTGACGTGAACGGAAACATGCAGAAATTGTATATGATTTTTCGTATTCATTTACAGAATCAGGGCCCAAATCGCGTTTTGTGTATGAAATTTCGAATAGAATCGACTGATTCGATGTGTGCGCCGCTCATTTTGTATGATTTTTCGCATACATTTTGTGGTCTCCCGCAGATTTCCGAAGGTATGAACAGTTAATCGACAGCCTCATTTTCATCTTTAGAGACGAGAAAATCAGTGGCACTGTACGCTGGGTGGAGCTGAAAAGATGTTATTCATCGTTCCAGACCTGTGGGGATATCGCAATCGTGTCGATAACGATGTTTTTCATCTTTACAGACGAGGAAAAAAGCAGCACTGTACGCTGGGTGGAGCTGAAAAGATGTTTTTCATCGTTCCAGACCTTTGGGGATATCGCAATCGTGTCTCTAACGATAATTTTCATCTTTACAGACGAAAAAATCAGCAGCACTGTACTCTGGGTGGAGCTGAAAGATGTTTTTCATCGTTACAGACACGTGGGGATGTCGCAATCGTGTCGATAACGATGTTTTTCATCTTTACAGACGCGAAAGATGGAGGATTGACGTCCCCAAACATACAACCTTAGATAAGAACCTGGCCATCTGCCGGGTTTTCTCATAGGCCAGAGAACCCTCACTTTTCCAGCATACGATAAAGGTCAATAATCCATACTAATTTAGTAACCATTCTACTCTATTAGCAGGAGGGTATGCCCTTTATGAGCAGGAAAAAAGGTAGAAATTTAGATTCAATAACGCAAAGTACAATCGCTCACTCCAAACAATCTTCTCGAATACAGCAAAACCTGGATTCTACTGAGCCTGGTCACCATCCGGCTAACCGTCCTTCCGTTTAACAATCGCTCATCGAACAAATCTAGCAAAAAAAACCGCCCAATATATGGACGGTTTTTTTTTGTAGTACTGACGAACGTCAGTACGTTTATCATTTACGTCCCAGGAGGGATTCGAACCCCCGACCGTACGCTTAGAAGGCGTATGCTCTATCCTGCTGAGCTACTGGGACTTATTGCATTTCGCTTTAGAAACAAGTTCGTTTTTAGCGAAGCAAGAGTTATATTATCACATCGATTTCAGTGAAGTCAACCCCGTTTTTAATTTCTTTTGCAATCGATAGAACAATCGAGTAAACTGTCTCCAGCGAGACGAAGTTTTTTTGAGGTGATCCCCATTACAGAACCATCTGTCAACAATTTGATTCTTTTTCCAAAAACCGAGCAATTTTATGAAGAAGAGCTAACCCGCTTTCTACAACGGGAGCAGTACAGCGACGCCTTGCAACTGCTGACGTTTCTTTTGCAATTTCCGAACGTCGATACAAATAAAACGGACCAATGGGAAGCGCTTTTTAATTGGCTTCAGACCATGCATCCGGAAACGGTATTTCCATCAGCCCCCACAACGTATGAGGAAGTGGAAGAAGAGGAAGTGTTGCTGAGGCAGTATATACAAGAGAAAACGACGGACGATGCAGCCTATGTCGAAAAGCTTCTGGGTATGCTTCGTGAAGGCAGTTTGGAGCAGCAGGTTACAGCGCTCGAACAACTGGCATATGTCGAGCTTCCGGACGCCAGCTTGGCTGTAAAACAATGGGTTTCTGAAAAGGCGCGGCATCCGCATATTCAGTTCAAGGCGCTTCAGACACTTAGGCAGATGGGAGAGCGCGGCATTATAGAAATGCCTAAGAACGGGATTAAAGTCGCGGTTGATATCGAAGAAACGCCGCTTTGCCCGGAAGATTTTCCAGCGCAAATTCGTGATATGATTCGCAGAGTCGGGGAAATTAGTGAAATGGACCAGCCTGATTTTGTCTTTTTCGCCGGGCAATCGTGGCAGGAGTTTCTGGCTTACGCTTACGGCACTTCCGTCTATACCGATCTATTGAAACCGGAGGAAGGGGCTGTCGACATATGGGCTTCAGCCTTGCACGCGGCACTTCAGGAAAGGCTGTTCGGGACGCCCAACCGTGAAGAATTGCTCGAGAATTATGGGATTGTCGATTCGATGAAACTCCAATGGAAACGTGCCCATTTGACGCTGCAAACGTTCATCAATCAATTCAATCCGTATCCTTCTTAATTGAGCGGAAGAGCCTGCCTTGAAATGAAAATGTTATATGTTATAATAGAGTGGTTATAATGGTAGGTAGGGGTATGAGTATTAGCACTCCACTTGCCAGAACGTGAAAATATGTCATGGTACATTTTTGGAGGGGAAGGCATAAAATGAAAGCAAGTTGGGAAAAAATAGAGAAGAACGTTGGCGTTCTTGAAGTGGAAGTTGGCGCGGAGCGCGTCGCAGATGCACTGGATAAAGCATTCAAAAAAGTATCCGCGAAAGTGAACGTTCCGGGTTTCCGTAAAGGTAAAGTGCCTCGTTCGATCTTTGAAGCTAAATTTGGTGTGGAAAGCTTGTATCAAGATGCTTTGGATATCATTTTGCCGGAAGTTTACGTACAAGCAATCGAAGAGGTTAAAATCGAGCCTGTTGATCGCCCTGAAGTAGACGTTGAGCAATTTGGCAAAGGACAAGTTCTGAAGTTCAAAGCGAAAGTAACGGTTAAACCTGAAGTAACGCTCGGCGACTACAAAGGCATCGAAGTTGAAGCGGTAGACGCTAACGTAACGGATGAAGAAGTGAACGAAGAATTGAAGCGTCTGCAACAGCGTCATGCTGAGCTCGTGGTTCTTGAAGAAGGACAAGCGGCTAACGGTGATGTGGTTGTTCTTGATTTCGAAGGTTTCGTAGACGGCGAAGCGTTCCCAGGCGGAAAAGCGGAGAAGTATTCGCTTGAGCTGGGTTCCAACAGCTTCATCCCTGGCTTCGAAGAGCAACTTGTCGGTCTTGCAAAAGGCGAAGAGAAAGATGTTGAAGTGACGTTCCCAGAGAACTATCACTCCGAAGATCTCAAAGGCAAAGCGGCAGTATTCAAAGTGAAAATTCACGACATCAAACGCAAAAACTTGCCTGAGCTTGACGATGAGTTCGCTAAAGACGTAAGCGAGTTCGATACGCTTGAGGAATACAAAGACGACATGAAAAAGCGTCTGCAAGAGCGTAAAGAAAAAGACAGCGAGGCAGCTAAAGAAACGGCTGTTGTCGAAAAAGCTGCAGCAAATGCTGACGTTGAAATCCCGGCTGCTATGGTAGAAGCTGAGCTTGACGTGATGGTGAAAGAATTTGAAAGACGTCTTCGTTCCCAAGGCATGACGCTTGAGATCTACTTCCAATTCTCCGGCCAAAACGAAAGCGTGCTGAAAGACCAAATGAGAGAAGACGCTGAGAAGCGTGTTCGCAACAACCTTGTTCTTGAAGCAATCGCAGCCGCTGAGAGCATCACGGTTTCCGACGAAGAAGTGGATGCAGAGCTTGAGAAATACTCGCAATCTTTCCAAAAATCTGCAGCAGAACTTCGTGAGCTGTTCGCTTCCAACGGCAGCCTTGAAGGTTTGACCAATGATCTGGTTGTAAGAAAAACCGTAGACTTCCTGCTCGAAAATAGCAAGAATGTTTCCGCAGCAGTGTAAATAAGGTTAGTAAAGGCACGTTCGTAACGCTGGCGTGCCTTTCTTTTACCCTATTTTCTCTCCGGACGGCCTCACAAACATAAGAAATAAACGCATACATAGCCTTACTTTGAAAAAATGACTTTGCTGCTCAAACGTGTTAAACTGTAACTTAGATGGTTATGGAGATTCTTGAAATTTCTGTTCCATTATAGATCCCGTATAGGGTGAACATGGCGAATTGCCGTTAAAGGAGTTGGTACAATGAGTCTTATTCCTATGGTTGTTGAACAAGAAGCTCGTGGGGAACGTTCTTACGATATCTACTCACGACTGCTCAAGGACCGCATTATCTTCATCGGGAGCGCAATCGATGACGATGTGGCTAATTTGGTCATTGCCCAGCTGCTCTTTTTATCCGCTCAGGATCCTGAGAAGGATATCAGCTTATATATCAATTCTCCAGGGGGATCCGTTACGGCGGGGATGGGGATTTTTGATACGATGCAATTCATTAAACCCGATGTATCTACGATTTGCGTAGGTATGGCTGCAAGTATGGGTTCTTTGCTTTTAACAGCCGGAGCCAAAGGCAAGCGTTTTGCGCTTCCTAACGCAGAAGTTATGATTCATCAACCACTCGGTGGTGTTAGAGGTCAAGCGACCGATATTAAAATCCATGCAGATTGGATTATTAAGACGAAGCAAAAGCTCAACGAGATTTATGTGGAGCGTACGGGACAGCCGCTTGAAAAGATCGAAAGAGACACCGATCGCGATAACTTTATGAGCGCTGAAGAAGCGAAGGCATACGGTTTAATCGACGAGGTTATCACTCGAAACGACTTGAAATAAAGGAGTGATCCCATGTTTAAATTTAACGATGAAAAAGGCCAACTCAAATGTTCCTTTTGCGGAAAATCCCAAGACCAAGTGCGCAAGCTTGTTGCCGGTCCGGGAGTTTACATTTGTGATGAATGTATAGAGCTTTGCACGGAGATTGTGGAAGAAGAATTAGGCCACGAGGAAGAATTGGACCTCAAGGATGTTCCGAAACCACAAGAAATTCGCAACATTTTGGACCAGTACGTTATTGGACAGGACCAAGCTAAAAAATCGCTTGCAGTAGCGGTATATAACCATTACAAGCGCATTAACTCGCAGAACAAGCTTGAAGATGTCGAGCTTCAAAAAAGTAATATCGTTCTTCTTGGGCCAACTGGCAGCGGTAAAACGTTACTTGCGCAGACGCTGGCCAAAATTCTTAACGTTCCATTCGCCATCGCGGATGCGACTTCTTTGACGGAAGCTGGTTATGTAGGTGAAGACGTAGAGAACATTTTGCTCAAGTTGATTCAAGCCGCTGATTACGATGTGGAAAAAGCCGAGCGCGGTATCATCTACATTGACGAAATCGATAAAGTGGCCCGCAAATCCGAGAATCCATCGATTACAAGAGATGTTTCCGGCGAGGGTGTTCAACAAGCATTGCTGAAAATTCTCGAAGGCACGGTTGCCTCGGTTCCACCGCAAGGCGGACGCAAGCACCCGCATCAAGAATTTATTCAAATCGATACCACCAACATTCTGTTTATTTGCGGCGGCGCCTTCGATGGGCTGGAGCAAATCATCAAACGCAGAATCGGTAAAAAAGTCATCGGTTTCAGCACCGATGGCAGCAAAGTGGATCTGAAACCAGGCGAGTACCTATCCATGGTGCTTCCGGAAGATCTGTTGAAATTCGGATTAATTCCGGAATTCGTGGGTCGTCTTCCAGTTATTTCCACATTAGAGCCGCTGGATGAAGCAGCCCTTGTTCGTATTCTATCCGAGCCGAAGAACGCTCTGGTGAAACAGTACCAGAAGCTTCTTGATATGGATAACGTGTCGCTTGAATTCGACGCGGAGGCGCTCGACGCCATTGCGAAGGAAGCGATCAAACGGAATACAGGCGCGCGCGGTCTTCGGGCCATTATCGAAAGCATCATGCTGGACGTAATGTTCGAGGTTCCTTCTAGAACGGACGTCACCACTTGCAAAGTGACCAAAGAAACAGTGCAAAACAAGCTTCTGCCTGTTTTGACAACGAAAGACGGCGGTCAGGTGGCGGGCAAGAAGAAGGAAGAAAGCGCGTAACCCATAATTTCATAATTCCACACACAGCCTCCAATCCGGTTTCCGTTCAAGGAAATTGGAGCGGAGGATGTTTGGTGTCATGGGGAGAGAAACCATAATGTTCCATAGAAAAGATACGCGGCCTGTCCGCGTTGGGGATTTAACGATTGGCGGCAGCAATGAAGTCATTATGCAAAGTATGTGCACGACGAAAACTGCCGACGTCAAAGCGACTGTTGCCGAAATCCTCCGCTTGGAAGAAGCCGGTTGCCAGATCGTCCGTGTGACGGTGAATAATAAAGAAGCCGCGGAAGCGATCAAAGAGATTAAGAAGCAGATTCATATCCCGCTCGTTGCAGATATCCATTTCGATCATCGGCTGGCACTTGCGGCCATCGAGAACGGAATCGACAAGGTTCGTATCAACCCGGGAAATATCGGTCGGCGTGAGAAAGTGGAAGCAGTCGTCAAAGCATGTAAAGAACGCGGCATTCCGATTCGGATCGGTGTTAATGCAGGCTCGCTGGAAAACCATTTGCTGGAGAAGTATGGATTTCCGACTCCTGAAGCGATGGTAGAAAGCGCGCTTTTCCACATCAACATTTTGGAAGAGCTTGATTTTCATGATATCATCGTCTCCCTTAAGGCATCGGACGTGCCCATGGCCATAGCTGCTTATTCCAAAGCGGCCCAAGCCTTTAACTATCCGCTGCATCTTGGTATTACAGAAGCCGGAACCCTGTTTACAGGTTCTGTGAAAAGTGCAGCCGGTATCGGTGCCCTGCTCAATATGGGCATTGGTAATACGCTGCGAATTTCGCTAAGCGCTGATCCGGTGGAAGAGATTAAGGTCGCTCGTGAATTGCTCAAGACATTTGGGCTTATCACGAATGCTGCAACTCTCGTATCTTGTCCGACCTGCGGCCGATTGGACATCGATCTGTTCTCCATTGCCAACGAGGTGGAAGCGTATATTGCCAAGATCAAAGTGCCGATTAAGGTATCCGTACTTGGCTGTGCGGTAAATGGTCCTGGTGAAGCGCGTGAAGCCGACATCGGGATCGCAGGAGCTCGTGGCGAAGGTATGTTGTTCCGCTATGGAGAAATGATTCGAAAGGTTCCGGAAGCCGATTTGCTGAACGAACTGAAAAAAGAAATTGACGTGATTGTAGATTCGTATGAAAAAACGGGAGTTATCCCGGGACGTAAGCATTAAGAAAAGAAGCCTTTAAGGATGAATCGTCATCCTTAGAGGCTTCTTTTGTTTGCACGCATATTCTTTGTCTGTGGGAAGCATAATGAATAAATCTGGAAAGCGCAGGTTTATCAGTAAGTTTTTTATGAAAACACCAAAGGAGAATGACTATGGACTGGAAAATTAAAAGGCCATTAAGTAAATCGGTTCAAACGCTAATTCTGTGCTTTGCGTTGCTGCTCATGATTCCCTATCGTGCAGGAGCCTCAATAGAGCCTTTGCCTATACCGCAGGAGTCGGTTGAACGCTCAAAACAAGTGGCCATCGTTATTGACGACTTCGGCAATAATATGGATGGCACCGCGGAAATGCTAAGCTTGCCCATCCCGCTTACCGTTGCCGTTATGCCGTTTCTGCCTTCAACAAAACAGGATGCCCAGCTTGCTCATGAGAAGGGTCATGAAGTACTTTTACACCTCCCAATGGAGCCCGTGCGCGGCAAGAAGAGCTGGTTAGGCCCAGGAGCAATTACAACCGACCTCTCGAATGAAGAAATACGCAAACGGGTGCTTGCAGCCATTGAAGACGTTCCTTACGCCATAGGTATTAACAATCATATGGGATCGAGAGCGACAGCGGATGAAAGAGTCATGAAAATTATCGTTGAAGTTTGCAAAGAAAAAGGCTTGATGCTGCTGGACAGTAGAACGACCCCAAAAAGTTTGATTGGAAAACTGTCCGAACAAATGGGAGTACCCTATACGGAGAATCAGCTCTTTTTTGATGATCTCTACACCTATAGTCATATCAGCAAACAGATGGAAAAGTTTAAGAAACTTTTACATGATAAAGAAACCTGCATCGCAATCGGCCATGTAGGTCCTCCAGGCAAAAAAACGGCACAGGTGATTAAAGAAGCGATTCCTTCCATTCAGAAGGAAGCCCAATTCGTATCGATTTCCAAAATGGTGAAAATGCCCGCCATTAAGTAGGGTGAATCATGGCAAAATATTGCTCCACCGCAGCGCTGATCGCTTCCGCCAGCTTACTTTGGTGGTGGGAGTCGTTCAGTAATTTGCGGTCTTTTCGATTTGAAATAAAACCTAATTCCACAATAACAGCGGGACATTTGGAATGTTTGAGAACGTAATATTTTTTTCCTAGCACAGGAGTTTCTTCCATTCCATATACCCTGTTCAATGACTGCTGCAATAAATTCGCTAACAAAATACTGTCAGAATTATTCTGGTAGATCACTAGCGGACCGCGGCGACCCGGTTTGCCGGACCAATTGATGTGCAAACTTAGCATGACCTTTGGTTTAATCGTGTTTGCAATCCCCACCCGTTGGGCGAGATCTTTGCGATGTCTTCCGCCTGAAGACCAATGGTTATCATCGCTTAAAGCATAATCTTGATTGCGGTCGATGACGACACGGTATCCCTTCTTTTTTAACAGCTTATATGTCTTATTGGAGATGGCTAGATTCATATCTTTCTCTTCATATTTACCGAACATCGCTCCGCTATCGATACCGCCATGTCCGACATCAATCAACACGTCAGCTTCCGGGAGCAATGGATTGCTTGTATATGCGTGGGTTTCAGTATTCGTTAAACAAAGACAAAGGGAAAGTAGAATAATGACCATGCTTTGCTTCATGACGCCACATCCTTTTGCATCAATATCTACTCTTATCCTTCTACCGAAGATGGTCGCTCATTCATCCTGCAAAAGTTTGCATAGATTGGATTAACCTTCTTTTACACGGGAATAATGAAGAGTATGACGATTTGCAGTTTACGCTTATGAAGTCGTTTTGCTGAAGCGAAACGCAGCTAAGGAGGAATGAAAGATGAGCTTAAGTATTATTCTCATGGTAATTCAAGTATTTTTTGCTGTTGTGATTGGATTGTATTTTTGGAATTTATTGCGCAATCAACAGACGAATAGGTCTGCTGTCGATAGAGAGTCCAGGAAAGAGCTGGAGAAGCTGCGTAAGCTGCGATCCATATCTCTTACTAAGCCATTATCTGAGAAGACGAGACCGTCTTCGATGCAGGATATCGTCGGACAGAAGGAAGGACTTAAAGCGCTGAAAGCGGCATTGTGCGGACCAAACCCGCAGCATGTGCTTATTTATGGCCCTCCTGGCGTAGGCAAGACTGCTGCTGCCCGTGTTGTTTTAGAAGAAGCGAAAAAAAACCAAGAATCCCCTTTCCGTCCTGATTCCAAATTTACTGAAATCGATGCGACAACGGCACGTTTTGACGAGCGAGGGATTGCTGATCCGCTAATTGGTTCGGTTCATGATCCGATCTATCAAGGAGCAGGGGCGATGGGCGTGGCGGGCATTCCGCAGCCTAAACCTGGTGCTGTTACGAAAGCGCACGGGGGCATTTTGTTTATCGACGAAATCGGGGAATTACACCCGACCCAAATGAACAAATTATTAAAGGTGCTGGAAGATCGTAAAGTATTTCTGGAGAGTGCATACTATAGCTCAGAAGATACGAACATTCCTAACTATATCCATGATATATTTCAAAATGGCTTGCCGGCCGACTTCCGCCTGGTAGGTGCAACAACACGGACGCCGAGCGAAATTCCGCCTGCAATCCGTTCGCGTTGTCTGGAGATTTTTTTCCGGCCTTTGCTTCCTGAAGAAATAGGCGAGATCGCCCAGAAAGCGCTCAAGAAAATCGGGTTTCAAGAAAGTCCTTCGGCGGTGAATGTCGTCACGAAATACGCTACCAATGGCAGGGAGGCGGTTAACGTGATCCAGCTTGCCGCAGGTATTGCTCTAACGGACAAACGGGACGAAATTACAGCCGCCGATATCGAATGGGTGGTCAACTCGTCGCAAATTCCGCCAAGACCGGAACGCAAAGTGCCGGCACAACCGCAAATCGGTTTTGTCAATGGGTTGGCGGTTTATGGACCTAATTTGGGAACGCTGCTTGAAATCGAAGTCATCGCGATTCCCGTTTCTGTTCCGGGGACAGGGAAATTCAATATAACCGGTGTTGTGGACGAAGAGGAGATGGGCGGAGGCACCCGTACGATTCGGAGAAAAAGTATGGCTCGCGGCTCCGTGGAAAATGTATTGACGGTTCTGCGCAAGCTTGGCTTTAATACTGCAGATTACGATCTGCATATTAACTTCCCGGGCGGTGTGCCGATTGACGGACCTTCAGCTGGAATTTCAATGGCTACGGCGATTGCGTCTGCGATACATAAAATTCCAGTCGATAACAAGCTGGCGATGACCGGCGAAATGAGCATCCACGGTAAAGTAAAGCCGGTAGGCGGTGTTGTGGCTAAAGTAGAAGCAGCTTTTCAAGCTGGAGCAACGAAAGTCATTATTCCAAAAGAAAACTGGCAAGAGATGTTCGCCGATTTGCCTGGCGTAGAAGTGAAAGCTGCGGAATCCATCGAGGAAGTGCTACAAGTTGCCCTTGGCATCGAACTGCAGGACAATGTCATTCCAATGCCGATTTCTGCTGAACGTGCTGTATCGCCATCCACACTTCCAATTTTGCACGCCAAATCGCCAGGCACTATCGAGTCTTAAAATGAACTGCCCAGACCCCACAAACCGCGCCAGAGCGCCAATTGGTGTTTTGTTTGCAGTTTTGATAAAATGTAAAAGCAGCATAGATACAAAAAATGGGAGACATTGATCCCTATAATTACAAATATTTGTGGGGTAAATTTAGGAGGTGCAGAGGATGGGGCCTGGTAAAATCAAGGTACGCAGATTGCCGCTTTTACCTTTAAGGGGACTATTAGTCTATCCGAGTATGGTTCTACATCTGGATGTGGGGCGGGAAAAGTCGGTAAAAGCGCTCGAACGGGCGATGGTAGATGACAGCATGATTCTCCTCTGCTCTCAATCCGAGATCAATATAGAAGAGCCCTCTAAAGAGGATATTTACCGCATCGGCACCATCGCAAAAGTACGGCAAATGCTTAAATTGCCGAATGGCACGATTCGTGTTCTTGTAGAAGGCGTTTTGCGCGCTGAAATCAATGAATACCTTGCCAATGACGAGTACTATGAAGTGACGGCCAAAGAATTGCCGGAACAGGAAATTACCGATCCGGAGATCGACGCCTTAATGCGGACAGTGTTGAACCAGTTCGAACATTATATCAACCTGTCCAAAAAGGTGACGCCTGAAACGCTTGCTGCAGTTTCCGATATTGATGAACCCGGACGTTTAGCGGACGTCATTTGCAGCCATTTGTCGTTGAAAATCAAGGATAAACAGGAAATTCTCGAAACCGTTGACGTACGTGAACGTCTGGAGAAAATGCTGAACATCTTGAATAATGAGCGCGAAGTGCTGGAATTGGAACGCAAAATTAGCCAGCGCGTCAAAAAGCAAATGGAAAAGACGCAGAAGGAATACTACCTTCGCGAGCAAATGAAGGCGATTCAGAAAGAGCTTGGCGACAAAGAAGGCCGTGCCGGCGAAGTGGATGAACTGCGCACCCAATTAAGCGAAGCCGAGCTCCCCGATAAAGTGCGCGAAAAGGTTGAGAAGGAAATCGACCGTCTCGAGAAAATGCCTGCAACATCTGCGGAAGGCGGCGTCATTCGCAACTATATTGATTGGTTGCTCGGACTTCCTTGGTCGAAGCGGACGGAAGATGATCTTGATCTCGGCAAAGCGGAAGAGATTCTAAATGAAGATCATTTTGGTCTGGAAAAACCAAAGGAGCGCGTACTTGAATATTTGGCCGTTCAGAAGCTTGTTCAAAAGCTGAAAGGACCGATCCTTTGTCTCGTCGGACCTCCAGGCGTGGGTAAAACCTCGATTGCCCGTTCCATTGCCAGATCGATGGGAAGACAATTCATCCGTATTTCACTAGGCGGTGTGCGGGATGAGGCGGAAATTCGCGGTCACCGGCGCACTTATGTCGGAGCCATGCCTGGACGTATCATCCAGGGAATGAAAAATGCTGGAGCAAGCAACCCTGTATTTCTTTTAGATGAAATCGACAAAATGGCCATGGATTTTCGCGGCGATCCGGCTTCCGCTCTGCTGGAAGTTCTTGATCCCGAGCAGAACAGCACTTTTAGCGATCATTTCATTGAAGTTCCGTTTGATTTATCAAGCGTTATGTTCATCACGACGGCCAATGCGATACACAACATTCCACGACCGCTGCTCGACCGGATGGAAGTTCTTTATATCCCGGGCTACACGGAAATCGAGAAGCTTCAAATCGCGAATCGATATTTATTGCCGAAACAGAAGCGCGACCATGGTTTGCAGGAAGAGCAATTGGTTGTTGAAGAAGCAGCGTTGATGAAGATCGTGCGGGAATATACGCGCGAAGCCGGTGTGAGGAATCTGGAGCAGCAAGTTGCGGGAATGTGTCGCAAAGCAGCGAAGCAGATTGTATCCGACCCATCGACACCTGTGCAAGTGACCGCCCATAACCTCCAGGATTATCTCGGACCCTCCAAGTTCCGTTATAATATCGCCGAGGAGAAGGATCAGATTGGCGCTGTAACGGGTCTCGCTTGGACAGAAGTCGGTGGCGACACCTTGGTCATCGAGGTGACGGTGATGCCCGGAACGGGTAAGCTGACTTTGACGGGGAAATTGGGTGATGTGATGAAGGAATCGGCGCAAGCCGCTTTCAGCTACACACGCTCTCGTGCTGTGGAATTGGGAATCGCAACTGATTTCCATGAAAAGAACGACATCCATATCCATATTCCTGAAGGAGCAATACCGAAGGATGGACCTTCTGCAGGGATTACGATGGGGACAGCGCTGATCTCTGCGCTGACAAATATTCCGGTCTCTCGCCAAGTCGCGATGACCGGCGAAATTACGCTCCGCGGCCGTGTGCTGCCGATTGGCGGCTTGAAAGAAAAGGCGCTTGCCGCGCATCGGGCAGGTATCCGCAAAATTTTATTGCCGCAGGACAATGAGAAGGATATTATCGAAGTTCCGGAAAGCGTCCGGAATGAAATAACGTTTGTTCCAGTCAGTCACATGGATCAGGTGCTGGAGCATGCACTAGTGAAAAATAAGCCGCCTGTAGAGGTCGGATAACGAAAGAAAGTAGTGAACATCTATGAAGGTCAATCAAGCTGAATTTATTATCAGTGCGGTCGGACCTAGCCAATACCCAGAAGATGCCTTGCCGGAGATAGCTCTGGCAGGGCGTTCTAATGTAGGGAAATCATCGCTGATTAACCGGATGATAAACCGTAAAAATTTGGCTAGAACCAGCTCGCAGCCCGGTAAAACCCAAACACTGAATTATTACAAAATTAATCAGGACTTATATTTCGTCGATCTTCCCGGTTACGGTTACGCCAAAGTGTCCAAAACTCAGCGGGAGCAATGGGGCAAATTTATTGAGAATTATTTACTGAATCGGGAGCCGCTGAAGCTTGTTATGCAGCTGATCGACTTACGCCATCCGCCGACCAAGGACGACCAGGCCATGTACCAATGGCTCAGACATCATGACGTTCCTGTGCTTGTCGTAGCAACTAAAGCAGACAAAATTCCGAAGAGCAGATGGCAAAAACACGCCAAAGTCGTTCGCGAGACACTGGGCATGGATCAAGGGTTTCACCCGCTTTTGTTTTCCTCGGAGCTTGGCCTTGGCAAGGACGAGCTATGGGCACTGATTGAAAAGCAAATTGGGTATGTTTCGGAAGAACAGGGAGAACAGAAAGAACAAGAGCCGAAAGAATGAAACTAACAACATCTTATCCGCTGCCAAGCGGAGGGATGTTGTTTTTCTTTAAAACCTTTTTTGACAAAAAAAAGAAAATCACTTATACTACAATTAAACATTTAGATAATTATCTAAATATCTAAGGAATGGGGTGGACGATCCATGAACGAATCGTTCAAAGCGTTATCCGATCCGACGCGAAGAGCGATCATTAAGCTTCTACGCGAGAAGGATCGTACTGCCGGCGAAATTGCCGAGCATTTTCAAATGACCAAACCAAGTATTTCCCATCATCTGAACGCGCTTAAGACAGCTAAGTTGATCTTAGACGAACGCCAAGGACAAAACATTATGTACTCGCTCAATACGACTGTCGTACAAGAAGTCATGGGTTGGTTCATGGATATCATTAAAAAAGGAGATGAAGAAACGTGAATAAAAATACAAAAATATCATGGGGCTGGAAAGACGTAGTCCTGCTTCTGATAGCGCTGGCACCCATTATTGTTGGAGCGGTTATGTATAATGACTTGCCCGATCCGCTCTCTTCTCACTTCGATTTGAATGGGAATGCAAACGGTTATATGAGCAAATCCGTCTTTTTTATTTTCACATTTTTGCTCAATCTGATTTTGACCATTGGTTTAAAAGTGGTTCCAAGATTGGATCCAAAGCGTGATAATTATGCGAAATTTATGAATGTTTATGAATTGTTCCGATTTGCTCTCGTACTTTTTTTAAGCGGTATTTTCGTTATTGTTCTCTTTCATAACCGGGGATATGACATTTCGATGAATACTGTCTTGTTTTTGTTTCTTGGCGGGTTATGGATCATTTTCGGCAATTATATGGGCCGTATACGCCAAAATTACACGCTGGGCGTCCGAACGCCTTGGACAATCGCCAGCAAAGAAGTTTGGAATAAAACGCACCGCCTTACAGGCCCGTTATGGGTGCTTTGCGGACTTGTCATGGTTATTTGCGGCTTTATCGGCGGCGCTTCGCTACCGTATTTCCTTTTTATTTGTCTCGGCCTTTCCATAGCTGTACCCGTCATTTATTCATACCTGATTTTCAAAAAGCTGGAGCAAGAAGGGAAGAAATAGCGTATGGTCAACTCTCTTGTCCTAACTGGCATTCTATTGCAAGGCATAATTCCAATCATCGCTGTCGTCTGCACTTTCCTTTATTTTTATAAAAAGGATCGCTTCAGTTGGAAGCCGGTTTGGATCGGCGTTCTTACTTTTTTCATATTCACGCAGATTCTAGAGAAAATCATGCATGTTGCCGTATTAGGCACAAATCCGGACGTAAATAAACATGCCATACTGCTCATTATTTACGGACCGCTCGCGGCGGGAGTATTCGAAGAAACGGGCAGATATTTGGCAATGCGCTTTATACTGAAGCGTCACCGGGATCGAAAAGACGGGATCGCCTTTGGCATCGGACATGGCGGCTTTGAAGCGCTGTTCATAGGTGTAATTACAAGCATTCAGAGTTTTATGTACGCTCTATTGCTCAATCAAGGAAAGCTGGACTCCATGTTAAGCGGCAAACTGTCGGCTGAAGCCATCGCTTCGTTAAAAGCATCGATCCTGCAAGTGCCTTTTTCGCATTTGCTTGTCGGTGGTTTGGAGCGCATTCCCGCGATACCGATACAGATCGCATTGTCTTTATTCGTGCTTATTGGTATTCGGAAGGGGAATAAAATGATTTTGCCCGCGGCCATCTTCCTACATGCGGCTTTTGACTTTTTCCCCACATTGTATCAAGTTCATTTCGTTAACCTGTGGACCGCCGAATGTCTGATCGCAATCGTCGGATGTTTAGCAGCCTTATACATCGTCAAATCCCGCAAAGCTTATGCGAGTTGATATTTTGTTCCTAAAATACAGAGGGAAGTAAGGATGAAACGCAGGGAAACAGAGGTATTATCATAAAATTCATACATCTTGATGAGGAAATGCGGATTTTGCTCGATTTCTCCTGAAATTTACGGGATGCCGCGCAGGAATATTAAGCTCTCGTGTAGTATAATAATAAACAAGGTAACAACAATGGCTTGAAAACAAAGAATCGAGGGATTTTTATGGCACAAAGGTTAGCGACTGAATATGTCAAAACCTGCCTCCAGTTAACAGAAGCCGAGATGTTCAAGTTTTTTCAAATGTTTGTGGATCATCAAGTGACGCTGCAAGTGAAAGTATTGGAAAATGGCAATCAAGAGGTTGTTTTTCAAGACGGTGCAGGTCAGGAGATCGTCCTGTCATTTGAGCAGAAATCGGGCCTATATGAATGCACGGGATCCTGTCGATTAAGCAATACCTTGCTGGCTAATTTGATGCGCAAAGCGGTGTCCGAATTTAAAGGCAGCGCAATTGTAAATCGGATTTATCCGGGCTATACGATGGTCTATTATTATGAACGCGGCACTGTTGTTAAGATTGTTGAAGTAAAGGGCCAACTTTTGACTGTTATTTATGAGTACAAAGACACGATTGGTCAACTTGAGCAGCTGTTCCAAAAGAAAGAAGTGGAGCGGGAAATTGAATCGATACAAGATCAGATCAACCAGCTCCTTGACCTGCGCAATGCGATGCAAGAGCAGGAGATGCACCAGCAGATTGACACTCGCCTTGGTGAACTGACGCACCGTTTGTTTACATTGGAGGCTTAACTCAAACATACATGAAACCACTTCGAAAAGACCCTTTCAAGGGTCTTTTTTGTTTGGACGCACGGGCTGATGCATTACTACATATCGTAGTTAGTGAGTTCAATTGCTTGAAAGCAGCTGGATAAAAAAAACTATTGCATTTCTGGTCGATAGATGTTATTTTTATTTTCGTTGACAACAATATAGGAACCAGGATTCACTCAGGACATTGAATGTTGCGAGAGATTATTCCCTCGGGAAGTGAATGACGTAGGTCCTAGCGGATGAAATTTTTTTCAAACATTTTATTCCTAGGAAGGGGGAACCGAAAGATGGAAATGGAATACTCAACTTTCGGAAGACACGTTGCTGTAGATACTTGGGGGGTAGATTTCGAACTTCTGAACAATGCAGAATGGCTGCAGGCTCAGATGGTAGAAGCTGCCGAGGTATGCGGAGCAACCGTACTATCTGTACAATCCAAGCAATTTGAACCACAAGGAGCAACAGTGCTAGTCATGTTGTCCGAGAGTCATCTCTCCATTCATACTTATCCTGAGAGAGGTTTTGCCGCGCTAGATTGCTATACTTGCGGTGAGACAGTAGACCCTCAATTGGCTATTGACTTCATGGTATCCGTATTGAAACCAGAGACGGTTTATGCGAAGAAACTTGTTCGCGGAATCGGTGAATTGCAAGTTGAAACTCCTGAAATTAAGCAAGCAGAACTTGTAAAATAAGAGACTGCTCATAGTGATAACGAAAACCACGGAGAAATCCGTGGTTATTTGTTTGTCCCAAACCCCATACAATGGTACTGCTGATCATGTTTTGTTTGCAGTTAAAGGGGAGGGAATGTGATGAGAAAAAAGTTGGCGCGGAAAGCAGTGATGTATAGCATCGTTTTATTTCTCGTCATCTGGCCGATCTATCAAGTGATTGGCATGCTTGGCACGCATAAAGAGGATCATGATGCGAAGCACTTGCTCTACCAGGTCTCCCTATTCCAAATGGAACTTTTAAACAGTTATTTGGGGGAAGCAGGCAAGTTTAAAGACACCAATGAGCTTAATGCTGCCAAACAGGCTTTGTATTCCGCCGGTTACACGCATGAACGGTTGGTGCTTGCAGTTGGCGGGAACGAATATCTGACGTCGCTGGGTAGTGTTACGCAGCTCATGCAATACATACAACGGCTTCAAATTGGCGGTGAACGCCAGTTGAAGCCTGATGAAATAGGGACGTTTCAGGAAGCCGCGAATCAATACCGCGCCATATATGCGATCTATGAGAAAATGATGGCCTCAAACGGAGGAGTTATTGCATCGCAAAATGCAAAGCTGTCCGAGTTGGACAACGCTCTAAGCGCATTGATTCGCAAAAAGCTGCTGCAATGACATGGTTTTGTAACCAGCTATAGTATATACATGCAGTTTGCTGTAAAAACTAACGAGCAGAGACTGCGCATTCATAAATTATTCAAAAAAATTGTCGGAATGCTTGTTTTGCTATGCTATAATGGTTCATAGTAATGAACGGGAAGGCAGGTGGTACCCTTGCATATTATCGCTGTAGGTTTGAATTATCGTACGGCTCCGGTTGAAATTCGCGAAAAGTTCGCCTTTTCCGAGTCTGATTTGCCGAAAGCTCTGGAAGAATTGAAAGAAACCAAAAGCATACTGGAGTGTGTGATTGTCGCCACCTGCAACCGGACGGAAATATACGCGGTTGTGGATCGGCCTCACTTGTGCAGTCATTACATTACTCATTTTATTGAACGTTGGTTTGGTGTTGCCAAAGAGCAATTCCAAAAGCATTTATATATGCATGAAAGTGAGAAAGCGATTGAGCATCTGTTCCGTGTAACGAGCGGTCTCGACTCGATGGTTCTTGGAGAAACACAAATACTCGGTCAAGTCCGGGATGCTTTTTTACTATCGCAAAATTTGAAAGCGACCGGCGCTTTTTTCAATACGCTGTTTAAGCAGTCGGTTACGCTTGCCAAAAAAGCGCACTCGGAAACGGGAATCAACGATAACCCGGTTTCTGTCAGCTACGCCGCGGTTGAGCTTGGTAAAAGGATTTTCGGATCTTATATGAACAAAACCGTGATGATTATCGGCGCAGGTAAAATGAGCGAACTAACGGTCAAGCATCTTTATGCGAATGGCGCTAACAAAGTAATCGTCGTTAACCGTACGTTTGAACGGGCGGTGGAACTGGCTCAGAAATTTAGCGGAATTCCTTGTACGATGGACCAGATGCTGGAGCGTTTGCCTGAAGTGGATATCATCATTAGCTCGACTGGAGCACCGGGATACGTACTCTCCAAAAACGATATTCAGCCTTATTTGCAAAAGCGAAAATCGCGTCCGCTATTCATGATGGATATCGCGGTGCCGCGGGATTTGGATCCGCAAATTAGCGAACTTGCGAATGTGTTTCTGTATGATATCGACGATTTGGAAAATATTGTAGACAAGCATTTGCAAGAACGTAAGAAGGAAGCAGCCAAAATCGAAACGATGATCTCGTCCGAGATGGCGGTTTTCGATCAATGGACGAAGACGCTTGGCGTCAGTCCTGTCATCCATGCTCTTCAATCGAAAGCGAACCAAATTCATGAAGAGACGATGGAAAGTATGTTGAAAAAGCTTCCTGATTTGGATGAACGTGAAGTCAAAGTAATTCGCAAATTAACCAAAAGTATTGTGAATCAGGTGCTTCGAGATCCGATCCTGCGCATTAAGGAAATGGCGGGAGAACGTCACGGCGATGAAGCGCTGGAGATGTTCACCAAGCTGTTCGCTCTGGAAGAGACGCTGGAGCGGCAGGAGCAAGCGGATCAATTGGCACAAGAAGCAGAACGGAAAGCAGTAGAAGCGGAAGCAAAGCGCGTTCAGGATGAGAAATTGTCCGTGATTGGGCTGCAAGCTGCAGATGCTCTAGCGCAATCTTGAAAGAACGGCGATATCATCGCCGGGGAGAGGTGCCATGGTCACACGTAGCTGGTTGTTTGATGCGATGATTTATTTGTATGCCCTGAGCCTGCTGTTTTACTTTTCCGATTTCGCGAATGCGAATCGGAACGCAAAACGGATGGGGACGGGGCTGCTTTTGTTTGTATGGGTTCTGCAAACCGCTTACTTGGGGCTTAACCTGTACGGACATTTGACGGAATGGGCGTTTGCCCGTTCGGATGTGCTTTTTATGTTTTCATGGTTGATTGTCACGATATCGTTGATTGTGAACCGATTTTTCCGGATTGAATTGTTCGTCTTTTTCGTGAACGTGTTAGGATTTGCGATACTTGCTTTAAATGTATTTGGAAATCCGCATGTAACGCCGATCAAAGCAGGCTGGAATATCAATGATGAGCTATTATTCATACATATTACACTGGCCATCGGCAGTTATGCTTCTTTTTCCATAGCGGCGATTTTCTCAGGCATGTATCTGTTTCTACACAGAATGTTAAAAGAAAAAAAGTTCTCGCAGACGGTGATGAGGCTGCCTTCTCTGGAGAAGATCGAGAAATACACTTACATGGCGGTCATTATTGGCGCACCTTTACTGTTGCTGGCTTTAAGCTTAGGCATTGTGTGGGTCGTTCTGGAAGGGAACAATAACCTTCTATATGATCCTAAAGTTGTGAATTCTTTCTTTGTTCTGATCGCTTATGCATTTTATTTATTTCAGCATCATTCCATGCGCATTTCAGGAAACCGGCTTGCGGCTTGGAATCTCGCAGCATTTCTCATTGTCGTTATCAATTTTGTCGTATCCAATAGCGTTTCAGGCTTTCATGACTGGATATGGAGTTGAGTGAACCATGAAGCATCCATATCCCATTATGCTGAATGTAAATGATCGCCCCTGTCTGATCGTCGGAGGCGGGCGCGTAGCTGAGCGCAAGGCTCGTTCGCTGGTTCAGGCCGGTGCTCATGTCGCGGTAATTAGTCCGGAAGTGACAGCCGGGCTTGCTGATATGGAGCGCCGCGGAGAAGTGGTACTCTATAGACAGACGTTCGATTCGCAAGCGATGATCGCGGGTGTTGCGGAAGGTACGACTCCGTATGTGCTTGTCATTGCAGCTACCGATGATTCCGATGTAAACAGTAAAGTTTTTGAGGTGGCAGTTGGGTGCGACATGCTTGTTAATGTAGTCGATCAGCCGGAACAAAGTACGTTTATCGTACCGTCTGTTGTACGCAGAGGAAAATTGGTGATAGCTGTATCTACAGGCGGTGCGAGTCCGGCATCGGCGCGTAAAATAGCGCGTGAGCTTGAACAAGCTTATGGGGATGAATATGAGCTTTATCTGGATTTTTTGAGCGAGATACGTCTGAAAGTCCAGTCCGTCATTCAGGATAAAGAAAATAGGCAGCAGCTATTCAAAGAGATGTTGGAGTGGGATGTGCTGTCCAAGATTCGTACCGGCACGTTTGAGGATTGGAAAGAAAAGTTGTTCGCGGCTTTTGAGCAAGAGCCGGTATTGTCAACGATTCAAGCTTTCGGGAAGCGAGTATAGAGTGCGGGGAGAGATAGAGATGAGAACCATTATTGTGGGTACAAGGCAGAGCGCATTGGCGTTGACACAGACCGGGCAAGCAGTAGAGCAGCTGAAACAACTGGCTGCAGCGCATGGTATCGAGTGTCAATTTGAAATTAAGAAAATTGTTACCAAGGGCGACCGCATTCTGGACGTTACTCTGTCCAAGGTAGGCGGCAAGGGCCTGTTCGTCAAGGAAATCGAACAAGCTTTGCTGGACGGCGAGATCGATATGGCCGTCCATAGCATGAAAGATATGCCCTTTGAGCTACCCGAAGGGCTAGTGGTAGGAGCGGTACCCCAGCGAGAGGACGCGCGAGACGCATTGATCACGCGGGGGTACCGCTCCCTGGACGAGCTGCCGCAGGGCGCGCTCGTCGGCACCAGCTCGCTGCGCCGCGCCAGCCAGCTGCAGCACGCCCGCCCGGACCTCCGCATCGAGTCGGTCCGCGGCAACATCGACTCGAGGCTGCGCAAGCTCGAAGAAGAGAACTTCGATGCGATTATGCTGGCCGCGGCCGGTTTGCACCGGATCGGCTGGCAGGATCGCATCAGCGCGTATTTGCCGCCCGAGGTCTGCCTCCCTGCCGTAGGGCAGGGGGCGCTGTGCATCGAGTGCCGGGGCGGCGACGCCTTTATGCTGGACCTGCTCGGCAGGTTCCAGCATGAACCGACAGCGCTCGCGGTGCGCGCGGAGCGGGCCTTCCTCGGCAGACTCAATGGAGGCTGCCAGGTGCCGCTCGGCGCTTACGCGAGCGTAAGCGAGAGCAACAGCGGTGGGGAGCCGCTGTTGACGCTGACGGGCATGGTCGGTACGCCGGACGGCAAGACCATGCTCAAGGAAGCCGCTTCCGGGAGCGACCCGGAAGCGCTTGGTTTGCTCGTCGCGGATAAGCTGATCGCGCAAGGAGCGGACCGTATTTTAGCTGAGGTGAGGGAGTGAGCGGTGTGGACAAAGGCAAAGTATATCTTGTCGGTGCAGGTCCGGGAGATCCTAAACTCATCACCATTCGCGGTTTGGAAGCCATCCAGAAGGCGGATGTCATCGTCTATGACCGCTTGGCCAGCCCTCGGTTACTGAAGCATCGCAAACCGGAAGCAGAGCTGATTTTTGTAGGCAAGCTGCCGGATAAACATATGTTAAAGCAGGAAGAAATCAACCAACTGCTGGTTGACCTGGCCCTGCAAGGCAAAGTGGTCACCCGTTTGAAAGGCGGCGATCCGAGCGTGTTCGGCCGCGTCGGCGAGGAAGCGGAACTGCTCGCTGACAATGATGTCACTTATGAAATCATTCCGGGCATTACGTCCTCCATCGCAGTTCCTGCCTATGCAGGCATCCCGGTAACACATCGGGATTTTACATCATCAGTTGCCATCGTGACCGGCCATGAGTACCCGAACAAAACGTATTCAAGCCTCGATTGGGAGCATCTGGCCAAAGCGATCGGCACGATGGTTTTCCTCATGGGCGTTGCCAACCTGGAGCAAATTTGCCGCGAACTGATTCGCTGCGGGAAGCCGCCCCAGATGCCGGTTGCGCTCGTGCGCTGGGGCACTTGGACGGAGCAAGCCACGATCACAGGCACGCTTGAAGATATCGCCGAGAAGGTCAAACAAGCAAACTTCCAGTCGCCTGCGGTCATTATTGTCGGCGAAGTGGTTAAGCTTCGCGAGAAGCTCGCTTGGATTGAGAAAAAGCCGCTTTTTGGCCGCAGAGTGCTCGTGACACGCGCCAGAAGCCAAGCCAGCGAGCTTGTCGATCGGATCGATGAGCTTGGCGGCGAGGCTGTTGAATTCCCTGTTATCCGTCTTCAACCGCCAAGCCGTCCGGAAACGCTGCAGGAACTTGATGCAGCGCTCGATAAGCTGCATGAATTTGACTGGATTTTGCTGACGAGTGTAAACGGTGTGGAATTCTTTTTCCGCAGACTTCGTGAGAAGCGCATCGATGTGCGCCGGATGGGGAATGCGAGAATTGCCGCTGTTGGACCGAAAACAGCTGAAGCCCTGGCGGAACGCGGATTCCTGGCAGACGTATTGCCTGTGATTTACCAAGGTGAAGGGATGCTGGAAGCCATTCGATCCGAGCTGAAACCGGGTCAGAAAGTGCTTCTGCCGACCGCTGATCTCGCCCGTGACTATTTGCCATCCAAGCTCAAGGAGCTTGGCCTGGAGGTTACGGAAGTTGACGTCTACGAGAACGTGCTTGCTTTAGAGGATGGAGAAGAAGTCGTTTCGCTTTTACAAAACCAAGGCATTCATATTATCACTTTTACAAGTTCTTCAACTGTAACGAATTTGATCGAGGCATTGCGTCAGTTGGGCGTAGACGATCCACTGGACCTGCTGAAAGGCGTAGAAATCGCTTGTATCGGGCCGAAAACAGCGGAAACCGCTCGTGAGATCGGCCTGCCGGTTACCTATATGGCCAAAGAAGCGACTGTTGCGTCGCTCGCAGAAAGTTTGTCGCAGCGAAAATAACAATGGCTGCATAGTAGTTAGTGCTTCCTGCTGAGAAGGAAGTTTAACTGCGACATCCGTTGACTTTAACGCGGAAAAACCGCCTTAAAGCAGCATCAGACCGGCTTCTACGCCAGTTAAGACGGAAAAACAGCGTTAAAGGCTGACGCAAAGGGTGCAACTGAGTCTTCCTTTGACTTTAACGCGGAAAAACCGCCTAAAGCAGCATCAGACCGGCCCTCTACGCCAGTTAAGACGGAAAAACAGCGTTAAAGCCGTTCGCAAAAGTATGCAACAGCGTCACCCGTCGACTTTAACCCGACAAACCAACCAACTTTTTTAAACAAGCACTAGTTAAGGAGGCTGAATTCCCATGAGTTTTCCTGTTATTCGTAATCGCCGTTTGCGCGGCTCATCCGCACTGCGCAACTTAGTCCGTGAAAATCAAGTCACCGTCCATGACGTTGTACAGCCTGTTTTTGTAACGCATGGCTTTAATATCAAGGAAGAGATTCCTTCCATGCCGGGTGTTTATCATTTCTCTTTGGACCGCTTGGAAGAAGAAATCAGTGAAATAACGGCATTGGGCATTCAAGCGATTCTGTTGTTCGGCGTGCCTGAGCATAAGGATGCTGTTGGGACGTCGGCTTATGACGATGAAGGTATCGTTCAACAAGCGACGCGCCGAATTAAGGAGTTGAATCCTTCGCTGCTGATTATCGCTGATACATGCCTGTGTCAATTTACCGATACAGGACACTGCGGAGTGATTCATCACAATCCGATTTCGGGACAAGCGGAAATTCATAATGACCATTCTTTAGAGCTTCTCGTCCGCACAGCGGTATCGCAAGCGAAAGCCGGAGCCGATATTATCGCGCCTTCCAACATGATGGACGGCTATGTGCATGCCATTCGCGCCGGTCTGGATGAAGCAGGCTTCGAGAACGTTCCGGTTATGGCGTATTCCGTTAAATACGCGTCTGCCTATTACGGTCCTTTCCGGGATGCCGTTCATTCGGCACCGCAATTCGGCGATCGCAAAACGTATCAAATGGATCCGGCCAACGGCCGCGAAGCATTGCGCGAAGCGGAAAGCGACGTCATTGAAGGTGCTGATTTCCTGATGGTGAAGCCTGCGCTGGCGTATATGGACGTTATTCGATTGCTCAAGGATAACTTCGATTTGCCGGTCGTCGCTTATAATGTCAGTGCCGAGTACTCGATGATTAAGGCAGCCGCACTTCAAGGCTGGATTAATGAAGAGGCTATCGTCATGGAAACGATGACGAGCTTCAAGCGTGCGGGCGCCGATATTATATTGACTTACTTTGCCAAAGATATCGCGCGGTATTTGCAAAAACGCTAATTTTCGACTTTGAGAACCATTCACCCTAGAGCAGCTAGGCGCGGGTGGTTCTTTTGTCATACTTTTGTCGTAATCCCAAAGCTTCCATCGGTTGTGACAGGCGTATAATTAGGGCATAATGGATGAGAATAGCAGGAAACTTTACGGCTTTAAAAAAGAGGAAGGTGCCTCATGAGTTATAATGATAATTTTATTAAAGCATGCCGGAAGGAAAAGGTAGATACGCTCCCCGTCTGGTATATGCGCCAAGCAGGCCGCTACGATCCGGATTACCGCAAAATCAAAGAGAAATATTCGCTGTTGGAAATTTGTCAGCAACCCGAGCTGGCTGCCGAAGTTACCATGATGCCGATTCAAAAGCTCGGCGTGGATGCGGCTATTTTATATTCGGATATTATGAATCCGGTTGCCTCGCTTGGCGTTGATTTTGATATCGTCAAAAATATCGGTCCGGTCATTCATACACCGATCCGCACCGCTCAAGACGTAGAGCGACTGCGTCCCATTGATGTAGAAAAAGATTTATCTCATATTATCCAAACCATCAAAATTTTACATAAAGAGCTTGAAGTTCCTTTGATTTCATTTGCCGGTGCTCCGTTCACGATCGCTAGCTACCTCATTGAAGGCAAGCCATCCAAAAGCTATATCCGCACTAAGCAGATGATGTATTCAGAGCCAAAAGTGTGGTATGCCTTGATGGATAAGCTGGGGGACATGGTCATTACCTATTTGAGATCCCACATAGCAGCCGGAGCCAAAGCGGTGCAAGTGTTCGACAGCTGGGTCGGGGCGCTTTCGCCTGCAGATTTTCAACTGTATGTGCTTCCAACGATGACAAGGATCTTTAAAGAGCTTTCGGATCTTAAAGAACCTAAAATTTATTTCCCGGGTGTAAGCTCAGGCGAATTACTGCCATATCTGACTCATTTACAGGCGGACGTTATCGGTCTTGACTGGCGGATTCCGATTAATGAAGGACGCCGAAGAGTAGGGGAACGCTTTGCGGTTCAAGGCAATTTGGATCCATATGTACTGACGGCACCGATGAGCATTATCGAGAAACAAGCAAAAGAGATTATTGATGAGGGCATTGAACGTCCAGGTTATATTTTTAATTTGGGACATGGTCTGTTCCCAGAAGCATCCCTGGAAAAATTGAAAGAACTGACTACATTCATCCATACGTATTCGCATTCCGCATTATCTAAGCAAGCAGAAAAGAGTGGTGTTTAACATGGCAAACCGCCGAATCGGCGTATTGGTAATGTCCTACGGAACTCCGGCAAGTTTGGATCAAGTCGAAGCTTATTACACGCATATCAGACGCGGTCATCCGCCTACGGCAGAGCAGCTGCATGAATTGACTTCGCGTTATGAAGCCATTGTTGGCGGTTTTTTTCCTTTGCGAGAAAATACGAATAAGCAGGTAAAAGGATTGGAAGAAACGCTTCGCCGGGAACATCCCGAACTGGAGTTTGTTTGCTACCAAGGATTGAAGCATGCTCAGCCTTATATTGAAGACGGCGTCGAGCAAATGGTGAAGGACGGTATTACGGAAGCTATCGGTGTGGTACTGGCACCTCATTATTCCACGATGAGCGTAGGCGGCTATGTAAAGCGGGCGAAAGATAAAGCTGAAGAGCTCGGTTTGAACATCGATTTTGTTCTTAGCTATCATTTGCATCCGAAGCTGCTTGAAGCGTTAAGCACTAGGGTGGAGCGAGCACTGAGTACATTTACGGATGTACAGCGCGATGAAGTTCGCGTCATTTTCACAGCGCATAGTCTACCGGAAAAAATCTTGGAGATGAAAGACCCGTATCCGGATCAACTTCTGGCTACCTCCCAAGCCATTGCGGACCGTGTGGGGATTACGAACTGGCAGTTCGGCTGGCAAAGCGCCGGGCAAACCGCTATGCCGTGGCTTGGGCCCGACATTTTGGATGTTCTTCAAACCATTCGTAAAGAAGAAGATGTGAAGAACGTGCTGCTCTGTCCGATCGGATTTGTATCCGATCATTTGGAAGTTCTTTATGATATCGATATCGAAGCGCAAGCACTGGCACAAGAGCTTGGTATTCATTTAGAGCGCACGGAATCGTTAAATACCGATCCACTTTATATGGAAACATTGAGCGATGTTGTTTTTGCGAAGCTGAATGATGCATCGAAACGGTCATGAGTACGTCTAGACCGCATTTCATCATTGTAGGCGGAGGAATTACAGGTCTAAGCTCCGCTTTCTACCTAAAGAAGCGATTAGAATCTGAGGGTGTAGACGCCCGTATATCCGTTGTGGAGAAATCATCGACTTTCGGAGGCAAGATTCATACGCTGGAAAGAGACGGGTTCGTCATTGAAAAGGGACCGGATTCGGTCCTGGCACGAAAACGTCCGACAATCGATCTGGCGCGCGATTTGGGGCTGGAGGGAGAGCTTACGGGAACAAATCCAAAGGCGAAAAAAACGTATATCGTCCGTCAAGGAAAGATGCACCGAATGCCTCCCGGCCTCGTGCTTGGTATCCCGACGCAAATGACGCCCTTCATGAAAACGGGGCTGATTTCACCGTTAGGCAAGGCACGTGCGGCACTAGACCTGCTTAAGCCCAAACGGGAGCAGACTTCCGATGAATCGCTCGGGCATTTCCTCGAGCGGCGCCTCGGCAAAGAGGTGCTGGAACGCATCGTCGAGCCGCTGTTGGCGGGTATTTATGCGGGGGATACGTTTAAGCTTAGCTTGAAAGCGACCTTCCCCCAGTTTCAATCGATGGAACAGAAACATCGCAGCTTGATTTTGGGCATGATGGCCAGCCGAAAAAACAGTGCGGAAGAAAACGCCCATGTGCCGGCAGCGGTTCGAAGCTCAGCTTTTGTTACCTTTAAAAAGGGGCTGCAAACGCTCGTTAACGGACTTGTGAAGGCCTTGGACGGCGTAGATTTACGGACGGGTGTCGGTGTCGTTGCCATTCGTGAAGATGCAACTGGACATCAGACGGAAGTTACCTTCGAAGACGGCCACAGCGAAATGGCTGACGGCGTGATCATCACGACGCCTACGTTTCAAGCTGCGCAAGTTTTGGCGCAATTGCCTGCTGCAGCTGCCTTGAAGCAAATTGAGTATATCTCCGTCGCGAATGTCATTATGGCTTTTGATCGCAAAGACATCCCATTTGAACTGGATGCTTCCGGTTTTCTCGTGCCGCGTTACGAAGGCAGAACAATTACAGCCTGTACATGGACGTCGGCTAAATGGCTGCATACAGCTCCGGACGGCAAAGTGCTGCTCCGTTGTTATATCGGCCGATCGGGTCAGCAGGAATGGCTGCAATGGAGCGATGAGCAGTTGGTCGAAAAAGCACGCCACGATCTTGGCGAACTATTGGGCCTCCATGCGGTACCGCTGTTCACCGAAGTGACTCGTTTGCCGCAGTCGATGCCGCAGTACCCCGTTGGCCACTTGGATGAGGTGGCACGCTTCCGCAAAGAGCTTGCTGAAAACATGCCGAACGTGTTCGTAACGGGGGCGGGGTTTCACGGAGTCGGTATCCCTGATTGTATACGGCAAGGGCAGGAGGCTGCTATGCAGCTCGCTAACCTGATCAAGCAAAACGTACCCGCACCAGCGATGCCCGTAAGATAAATTAGCGAAGCTTGGCCAAATCGAGTTTGAAATCGGAAGGAGAAATGGTTAAGATACGCTTCTCTTCGAGATCGCGGATGACCTGCATCAAGGTAACCTTCTGGACGCCGGCAAGCTGAGAAATCTCGTCGAAATTAAGCACCAGCTTGATCGTGATGATTGTCCCGTTGCGCAATCCATGTTTATTGGCCATCGTGATCAGGCTTTTAATAACGCGGGTTCGGGCATCCAGAAAAGTCAGGTCATACACATGTTGATTGGTGTCGCGCAGCCGGTTGCTGAGCTCTTGCATGATGCCAAGGGTGATATCGAAGTGTGCTCGGAGCAAATCGAGGAAGTTTTGTGCCGTGAGAGTAATTAGAACACTTTCTTCCAACGTCTGCGCAGAGGCTGAACGCGGCTTGCCGTCGATTAAAGAAAGCTCTCCGAAGCTTTCGCCGGATTTGCAGATCGAAAGTATTTTCTCCTCGCCGGTGCTATTGGTCGTATAGATTTTGACCGAACCGCTGTATACAAGATAGAAAACGGAGCCAATTTCTTTTTCGGAAAACAGGACGGTGTTTCCTTTGTATGAACGTTTGGTACAAATTTCAGCAACCGTCTGTAATTGCGCTTCATTCAATTGAGTGAACAAAGGTACTTTTTTGATGAATTCAATCATGATCGTGGGTACCGCCCTTTTATCAAATTGCGAGTTTCAAACTTAATATAAAGTCAACTCATTTTACCATAACCTGTCGGGTGGGAGTATGAAAATTATGAAAAATTCGACTAGAATCGACACGCGATCTTCTGAAGCGTTTAGTGAGTCCAAAAAGGTGATTCCAGGTGGCGTTAACTCGCCTGTGCGTGCTTTCAAATCTGTAGGCCTTACACCCATGTTCATGGAAAAAGGGTTTGGTTCCCGGGTTACAGATATCGATGGCAATAGCTATATCGATTATGTAGGTTCTTGGGGGCCCTTAATTGTCGGACATGCTCATCCGGTTGTGCTGGAAGCCATCAAAGCTACCGCAGAAAAAGGGACAAGCTTCGGTGCGCCGACTTTGCTTGAGACTGAGATGGCCAAATTGGTCATTGAACGTGTACCGTCGATCGAGATGGTTCGCATGGTGAATTCAGGAACCGAGGCAACGATGAGTGCGCTCCGTTTGGCTCGAGGCTTTACGAAGCGGAATAAAATCGTTAAGTTCGAGGGCAGCTATCACGGACATGCGGATGCTTTGTTAATCAAAGCCGGGTCTGGGGTTGCCACTCTAGGGTTGCCTGATAGCCCTGGGGTACCGGAAAGTGTAGCGGTGAATACGATTACTGTGCCTTACAATGATTTGGCATCGGTACGGCTCGTATTTGAGAAATTCGGGGAAGATATCGCCGCGCTGATTGTGGAGCCAATCGCAGGCAACATGGGCGTTGTTCCACCGGTGGAAGGGTTTCTGCAAGGGCTGCGCGACGTTACGAAGCAGTATGGAAGCCTGCTCATCTTTGACGAGGTAATGACCGGTTTCCGCGTCCACAAGCATTGTGCGCAGGGACTATACGGAATTACACCGGACTTGACCTGTTTGGGGAAAGTCATCGGCGGTGGGCTCCCTGTTGGCGCTTATGGCGGTAGACTTGACATCATGGAGCAAATTGCTCCGGCGGGGCCGATCTATCAGGCTGGAACGCTCTCCGGCAACCCATTGGCAATGGCAGCAGGGTTCGCAACGTTGTCTTTACTAGGCGAACCTGGCGTATACGAAGAACTGGAGCGTAAATCCGCTTTGCTTGAAGTCGGCTTTGTGAAGAATGCCGCTGAAGTTGGGATTGCAAGCACAATTAATCGCGTCGGATCGATGATTTGTCCTTTCTTTACCGAGCAGAAAGTGATCAATTATGAAACGGCCAAAACGTCGGATTTAGGCAAGTTTAATGCCTACTTCGGCCATTTGCTGGATCTGGGCGTGTCTGTTGCGCCTTCGCAATTTGAAGGAATGTTCATGTCGACGGCTCATTCTGACGAGGATATTGCTGCCACGATTGAGGCTCACCGCGAAGCATTGAAACGACTATAACAATTGCAAACAAAGAAGCTGACCCTCATGGGTCAGCTTTCTGTATGTATACTGTTTAATTGGATTTGTTAGTTGGTGCCGGTGCCTGATTTTGGGTGCTTCCTGTACCGGCTTGTCCTTGCTGCTGTCCGGCAGAAGGGGCGTTTGTCGCCGGTGCCGTGCTTGGTTTGGGTTCTGCGGAAGCGCCTGTTGTGGCGCCCCCTGTTGCAGAACCGGACCCTGTTCCGGTATTTGTGTTACCATTCCCTTGCGCATTGCCTGGATTGGACGAAGTCGACGGCGAAGCTTCTGGCTTCACGGAAGGACTTGGTTTGGCTGATCCACCATTTGTTCCTGTTGGCGGATTGGATGCACCGTTTTTACCCGGTTCCGTATCGCTGCTTGATTCAGGTTTCACCGAAGGCGTAGGTGTTGCCGTAGGCTTAGGAGTAGGTGTTGTTTTCGGTGCGTTAGCCTTTTTCTCAGCCTGTTCTTTCAAGAACTCAGGATGGTCATATGCACCGCCCGGATCGATTGTTGTGAGACCTTCCCAAACGTTCTTGACTTTAACAGCTTCCGGATGATCAAACACCAGGAAAGCGGAAGGCAATCTTCGCTCACCATAACGGCTGGAAGGCTTCGTAATAAGCTCATTGTTATACACCATTTCGGAAGATGCTCCACCATCCAAGAAGCCTGCGTTGATGACGCCGTCCTCAAGGAATAGATCTTGCACTTCTTTTAGCGTTGCGCCCACGCTATGCGCTTGACGGCCGTCGATCACGATGAAAATGACCGTCCCGTCCGCTTTTTGACCGACAGCCGTACGAGGCGCTCGTCCCCATCCTCCGTCTCCGCTCGTAATAAGCGGTTTGCCGTTGGCAATTACGCGAGGATAGAAGGAAACGGCATCCGTTACATTCAGTTTGAGCAGCTCGTTAATCGTATATTTACCGATAATGAGCGTCCCTTCCTTGGTAAAACCGACGATGTGCTGCGGTACGCTGCCGTCTTGGTCGGTATAAAGAATGTTGCCGCCGGACATAATAGCCCCAATTGGCGCAAACCCGTTTCCAAGTCCGTCCGGATCGTTAAAACCCCCGCCATTGACGCCGGCAACAGCTCCCGTGCGTTCGACCATCGATGTAATCCGTTCGCCTTCACCTTGCTTGGAAGGGACTACGACGCGAATGGTGCGCGGATCGTATACATACATTTTTTTGCCTTTCCAGAACTGGCCGGAGATGTCTTCAACTTTAACCAGACTCTCCATCGAACGGTTCTTGTTGTATTTGACCGCTTGCAAATCTTGCTTTTCCACAGAGTTAATCTCGGTTAAGTTTTGCATTTCCAGAACCAGTTCATCCCTGCGCTGCGCACCGACAAAAATCCAGGCCCAATCACGATGCTGGGTGGTGATGACCGTCTTGGCCAAATATTCGCGGATATATGCCCCAGGCGGGGTCAAAAATAAAAAGCTTGAACAAATGAACGTTAACGCAGCAATGACGAGCAGCATGCGTTTGAGCCAACTATAACTACGAAAATGATCCATTATTGCAGTACCCAAGGTTGTTCCTCTCCTGCTCTCTTTTTCTACTTAATCTACTGATGTCGAAAAAACACAATAATAGATTTATATTATCATAATTTCATGTGCAGCTGCTAATGGTAATTGTTAAAATAAAGTGTACGATATCCCTTTACTTAAGGAGTTTTCAAGATGACGCGATATTACTTTTTCGATTTCCCGATAGATCTAGGCCTGATAGTTTTTGGTTTTCTTATTGTTTTAATCGCAATCGTGATTTCATTTCGCAAAGGGGCCCGGTCATGATCGCTTGGAAACGCAAAGGCGAATGGCTGGAACTGCCCGTTCCACATGCGGAATGGAAGCCTCTGCACCCGCGTGCGGTAGACGAACTATCGACTCTATTGCCTGTTCCTCGCAAACTATTTTTGCGGTTAGCCTCGCAAGGAGGGATCCGGGTGCAAGGCAACAAGCTCTTGATGCATCTTTTTCCGGAAGAAAAAGCCACTTTTGCACCGGAGTTTCATGATTTGGAAATTTGCTTTGAGGACGATTTTTGCCTGGTTGTGGGCAAGCCCGCCGGCATGTCGATTCACCCCGCAGAGGCCGGGCAAAAAGGAACTTTAGCGTCAGCCGTCGCTTACTACTTTGCTTCAACAGGTCAAGCTTGTGCGATTAGACATATTCATCGATTAGACCAAGACACAACGGGCGCGGTTTTATATGCAAAAAATGAATGGGCGCACGTATTGTTGGATGAAGCGATGAGGGAGAAAAAAATCGACCGCCGTTACGTGGCTTTTGTACAAGGTGTAATGAGGGCCCAAAAAGGGACGATCGACGAGCCGATCGGTCGCGACCGGCATCATGCTGGCAAACGCCGGGTAACGCCTGGCGGCGATGCGGCAGTTACGCATTACCGGGTACTCCAGCAAATGAAGCGGGCTGCACAGGTTGAACTGGTGCTTGAAACAGGGCGCACGCATCAAATTCGTGTCCACCTCAGCCATCTGGGACATCCCTTAATCGGGGATTCGCTGTACGGCGGATCTACCGCTTTGTTGAAGCGGCAAGCGCTTCATGGAGAGCGGCTGCAATTTGTTCATCCGGTTACCCAAGAACCGATTACGGCGCGGGCATCTTGGCCCGAAGATATGCTTGATTTGCTTCGCAAGCTGCAGACATCATAAAAATGTAGTCATGCCTCGACTTCTTCACCCATATACTTTTAGAGACAAACAAGGCATTGGGCTGGGCAATTCAGATGTTTACAGCATCTTGAATTGAAGGAAGGGAGGATTTAGACAGTGGCAGAACAGCAACCAGGGTTAAGATTTGATATTTATGAACGCGTCCATTTGCAGGAAGGGTTAGCAGGGATACAAGAGTTAAACGATGTCGAGCTGCTACCGCACATTCAGGTGTTAACGCTTGATGACCAAGCTATCCTCAAAGGAAATTTGCTATTGACTGGCAATTATTCCAGTGATGAAGGGGAGGAACCTCGCCAACTTGAGCATCTGATTCCAGTCGAAATCACTTTGCCTCTAAACCGGATTCAACGGGTAGAGGACATTTTAGTTGAGATTGAGAACTTTGACGTCGATCTGTTGTCACCAAGAAGCTTGAATGTTACCGGTGTTTTATCTTTACAAGGTGTTGAAATGGTTTCAGCGCCGCTGGAAAGCTGGCGTGAAGAAGAGGAAATCACATTCTTGCACGAAGCCGAATTCCCGCGGGAAGTAACGGTGCCACAAACTGCCCATTCTGCACATGAACCGGTTCCGATGCCATATGAGGAGCCGACTTCTCAGCCGGAATCACAACTGGAATCACAACCGGAACCACAACAGGAATATATTGCACATATGCCTCAGGTTGTCGAGCAACCAATTATTCACTTTCATGAGCCGCCTGCTGCCGAGGTGGAACATTTTGCCGCTGAATTGGAACAAACCGAGTTAAAGGTAACGCCGCATCCGGAAAGCACGGTTGTTTCGGAAGAGAAGAAAGAGCTTAAAGTAGCCTTCGGGAAAAAGGCAAGTGAAGCGGTTGAAATCAGTCCTTACGGCATCAAATCGCTGTTGTCCAAAGCGAGTTCAATACTTCAAGACAAGAAGCGTGAAGAGGCGGAAGCGGAAGCTCAAGCTCAGCTCGCGGAGGAAACGAGAATTGATGCGGTAGAATGGAAACGCCTATTCCTGCAAAATAATTCAACTTCTCAAGAATTCCGCAAATTAAAAATGTGTATTGTACAAAAAGAAGAAACACTGGAATCCATCGCCAAGCGCTATCAAATCAATCCGCGCGAGATTCAGCTGCTGAACCGGCTAAGCGATCAAGAAGTTACGGTAGGTCAAGTGATTTATCTTCCTTAAATCTGTACATAGGCAAAAGCCTCTGGCTGCGTAGAAAGCGGCTGGGGGCTTTTTATGTATGTATAGGCAATTTATCTTAGCATCTTTTCAGTTGAAGCATAATTTACTCATAATCGGTAATAATGGAATGATATATTGACTCTGTTTCAAATGTTCGTTATCATATGATGTAAACCATTTTGAGCAATATTGCCAGTTTGATAAGCCAATATTGGAGACGTTGAAAGGGAGTAGTAGTCGGTAAGCCCTTCAGAGAGTGGAACTGCAGCGCTGAAAGGTTCCATAGGAAGCAGCCGATCGAAGTCGCCCCGGAGTTGTGAGCGTGATAGATGGATGTGAGTATTCATATTGTCTACAGCGTTTGCCGGCCACAGCCGTTATCTGTTTGAGAGCCGCGCGATTCGTGTATATCGAATTGTGTGGAATGAAGGTGGTACCACGGAAGCAAGCCTTTCGTCCTTTGCGGGCGAAGGGCTTTTTGTTTTGTGCGCACGGCCCCTGAAAGCCAAATTGGTTCCTGCTGACCGAAACGACCGAATTGGATGATTCACAGGTTTTCATGCCTGTTTACAGTGATAATAGCGATGGAGGTAATCCTATGACCGAAGCCAATGAAACCAAAGAGCAACTGCAAATGCCAACTACGTATGATCCGAAGGAAGCCGAACGCAAGTGGTACGACTATTGGATCAAGAATGAGTTTTTCAAAGCAGGCACCCGTCCCGATGCCGAGACGTACACGATTGTTATACCGCCTCCGAATGTAACGGGGATGCTGCATATCGGGCACGCGCTCGATTTTACACTGCAGGATATTTTGACGCGCACGAAGCGGATGCAGGGCTTTGACACCCTGTGGCTCCCTGGTTCGGACCACGCCGGTATCGCCACGCAAACGAAAGTGGAGCAGAAGCTTCGCGAGCAAGGCCAAAGCCGATATGATCTCGGCCGCGAGAAATTTTTGGAGAAAGTATGGGAATGGAAAGAGCAATACGCGGATACGATTCGCGAGCAATGGGCCAAAATGGGGTTCTCGCTCGATTATTCACGTGAGCGTTTCACGTTGGACGAAGGTCTTTCGCAAGCGGTTCGTGAAGTATTCGTAACCCTCTACAAAAAAGGTCTGATTTACCGGGGCAACTATATTATTAACTGGGATCCGGCAGCACGTACCGCGTTATCGGACATTGAGGTCGAATATAAAGAAGTGCAAGGCGCGCTTTATCATCTTGAATACAAGACGACAGACGGCACGGGCTCTATTGTTGTAGCGACAACACGTCCGGAAACGATGCTCGGCGATACGGCTGTTGCCGTTCATCCGAAAGATGAGCGCTATCAGCATTTGATCGGCAAAAAACTGCTTTTGCCTATCGTAAACCGCGAGATTCCGGTTATTGCTGACGAGTATGTTGAAAAAGAGTTCGGAAGCGGTGCCGTAAAAATTACGCCTGCTCACGATCCGAACGACTTTGAAGTCGGCAAACGCCATGACCTGCCGCAAATTCTCGTGATGGATGAATCCGGCACGATGAATGCGAACGCGGGTCCTTATCAAGGCAAAGACCGTTTCGAATGCCGCAAACAAATCGTCGCGGATCTTAAGGAACAAGGCGTATTGCTGAAAATTGAGGAGCACGTGCATCAAGTTGGCCATAGTGAGCGCAGCGGCGCTGTCATCGAGCCCTATTTGTCAACGCAATGGTTTGTTAAAATGCAGCCGCTCGCTGATCAAGCGATTGAAGCGCAAAAATCCGGCAAAGGCGTTAATTTTGTACCGGATCGTTTCGAAAAAATTTACCTGCACTGGATCGAGAATGTGCGCGACTGGTGTATTTCCCGCCAGCTCTGGTGGGGACATCGCATTCCGGCGTGGCACTGCGCGGATTGCGGCGGCGTGACCGTCGAACGCCAGGACGCTACGGCCTGCTCGCATTGCCAAAGCAGCAACATCAGTCAGGATAACGACGTACTCGATACGTGGTTCAGCTCGGCGTTATGGCCTTTTTCGACACTGGGCTGGCCTGGCGATACGGACGACATGAAGAGATTCTATCCGACGGATGTCCTTGTAACCGGGTACGATATCATTTATTTCTGGGTAGCCCGCATGATCTTCACTGCGCTGGAATTTACAGACCAAATTCCGTTCAAAGACGTATTGCTCCACGGACTGGTTCGCGACTCGGAAGGCCGCAAAATGTCCAAATCGCTAGGCAACGGAGTCGATCCGCTTGAAGTTATCGAAAAATACGGCGCCGATGCAATGCGTTATATGATATCCACCAGCAGCACGCCAGGACAGGATCTCCGGTTCCGCTGGGAACGTGTTGAGCAAGCGCGCAACTTTGCGAATAAAATTTGGAATGCCTCCCGTTTTGCATTGATGAATTTGGAGGGCGTAACCGCAAAAGATATCGATCTTTCAGGCCCTCTTGGTACAGCTGACCGCTGGATTCTTCACCGCTTAAACGAAACGGTTCGCGATGTTACACGTTTGATAGACAGCTATGAATTTGGGGAAACGGGCCGTTTGTTGTACAATTTTATTTGGGACGATCTCTGCGACTGGTACATCGAGTTCAGCAAATTGAGCTTGTACGGTACGGACGCTGCAGCGAAGAAAACAACGCAATCGGTTCTCGCGTATGTATTAGACCAAACGCAGCGGTTGATTCATCCTTTCATGCCGTTTATCTCCGAAGAGATTTGGCAGCACCTGCCGCATGAGGGTGAAACCATTACATTGGCAGCCTGGCCGAAAGAGAACCCGGCGTTCGAGTCTCCGGATGCTGTACGCGAGATGGAGCTTCTCATGGATGCGATTCGTTCAGTACGTAACATACGTGCGGAAGTGAATGTGCCGATGAGCAAAAAAGTGGAACTGCTCGTGAAGCCGGCGACAACCGATACGCAATCGATTCTTGACCGCAACGAAGAGTATTTGCGCCGCTTCTGCAACACCTCTCTGCTTCAGATTGATGCTGGGATGGCAGCGCCGGAGAAAGCCATGACTGCGGTAATCACAGGTGCAGAACTTTATTTGCCTCTGGCGGGATTGATCGATATCGCGCAAGAATTAGCCCGTCTGGATAAAGAGCTCCAAACCCTTCATGGAGAAGTCGAGCGTATTGAGAAAAAACTGTCCAATGAGGGCTTCGTTGCCAAGGCACCTGCCAAAGTCATCGAGGAAGAAAAAGCGAAGCTTGCCGATTACGCAGATAAACGGGACAAAGTGATTGCTCGATTAGCGGAATTAAAAGGGTAAACGCAAAAAATAAATCGATCGCCTAGTTACTTAGACGTGGTGATTCATATAGTAAATGAGGATGAAATCTATGAGTGGAATACAAGATTCCAATCCGGCCGCTTTTCAGTCGACGAAAGATGCTATAGCCTGGATCGTGGGCCGGATGGAAAAACTCGGAATGAAACCGGGTCTACAGCGCATGAACATGCTTATGGAAAAGCTGGGCCATCCAGAGCGTAAGCTCAAATTCATTCATGTGGCAGGAACGAACGGCAAAGGCTCTACCTGTGCATATTTGACCTCTGTACTGCAGACGTGCGGATACGATGTAGGTACGTTTACTTCTCCCTATCTGGAGAAGTATACGAACCGGATCCAAGTTAACGGTGCAGACATTGAAGATGAAGTACTGCTCCGCCTCGTTAATCAGATTAAGCCCATCGTGGACGAGATTGCGGGTACGGAGGTAGGGCCGCCATCGATGTTTGAAATCTCGACGGCTCTGGCCATTCTCTATTTCGCAACCGTCGCTTATCCGGACTATGTGGTATGGGAAACGGGCCTGGGGGGAAGGCTGGATAGCACGAATATTGTTAATCCCGTCGTCACCATCATTACCAATGTCGGGCATGACCATATGGAGATTCTTGGCGATACGTTGGAGCAGGTTGCCGCTGAGAAAGCGGGTATTATCAAGGCTGGCGTACCCGTTATTACAGCCGTAGAGCCGCACGAAGTATGGAGTGTAATTGAGAAAACGGCCAAGGAGAAGAAGGCGACGCTTTATTCCTTGGGCCAGCAATTCAATTTCTCGACGGTAGCAAGTGAGCTGGATCACCAGACTTTTGATTTTACGGGCCCATTCCGTCAGTTGAAAGAAGTACCGATTTCGCTGAATGGCCGGCATCAGTTAAAGAATGCAGCCGTTGCGGTGATGACGCTTGAAGTGCTTCGGCAGTATTATGCTTGTATCGTAGAAGATGAGGACCTTTACAAAGGACTCAAGGAAACCCGCTGGCCGGGAAGACTGGAGATGGTCTCTAACCATCCCCGTATCCTGCTGGACGGCGCGCACAACCCGGAAGGGGCGGAGACGCTGGCTGCAGCGCTGCAAAGCGTATACAGCTACCGCAAGCTTCATTTTATGGTAGGAATGCTCTCGACGAAGAATCATACGGGCTATCTCAGGCATATACTACCATTGGTGGATACTCTCATCCTTACCGAACCAGACTTTCATAAAAAAGGGGACGCCTCCATGCTAGCCGAACTTGCTCAGGAGCTGCTTCACGATATGGGCCGCAAGGTCGACATTATCGTTGAGCGCGATTGGAAGCGGGCTTTGGACACCCTTACAAGCAGAACTGAGCAGGATGATCTGGCGGTCGTATCTGGCACGCTGTATTTAATCTCCGATGTTCGTTCTTGGATTACCTATCAAACCGATTCTGAAAAAGGATGGTGAGAACGGCGTGAGTCAAGCAGAACACGTACATTTTATCGGTATCGGCGGATACGGAATGAGTGCCATTGCCAAAGTCATGCTTGAAATGGGTTATCGCATTTCCGGTTCCGATTTGGCCCAACAGGAGCTTACAGAAAAGTTGAAAGCCAAAGGAGCTCAGGTTTTTATAGGACATGAAGCACAGAATGTGTCTGGAGCGGATCTGGTTGTCTATTCTACGGCGTTAGCCAAAGATAACGTTGAGATACAAGCAGCCGAGGATTTAAAAATTCCGATTATTCATCGTTCCCAAATGCTGGCGCGTCTCATGAACGAGCGCAAGGGCATTGCGGTAGCGGGAGCGCACGGCAAAACAACGACATCTTCGATGATCGCGCTCGTTATGGAGACATGCGGTCTCGATCCGACATATATAATCGGCGGAGAAATTATGAACGTCGGCAGCAACGCTAAAGCAGGAAATGGTGAATTCGTTGTGGCGGAAGCGGACGAGAGCGATGGCACGTTTCTCCAGTATCATCCGACACTCGCGCTGGTCAACAATATTGAAGCGGATCACCTGGAAAATTATAACGGTGACTTTGAGAATTTGAAAAAAGCGTATGCCCAATTTCTTAGCCAAGTAAGACCTGGCGGGAAAGCAGTGGTTTGCCGGGACGACGCCTTCTTGAATGAAATGATTCCGCAGATTCAAAGTGATGTTATTACGTATGGAATTCATCGTGATGCAGATTTCATGGCTAGCGACATTACCTTAGGCGATCGCAAAGTAACCTTCACGGTCCATCATCAAGGATCAAAGCTTGGCCAGATCGCTCTTTCGGTTCCCGGGAAGCATAATGTTTATAACGCGCTGGCAACGCTTATCACTTGTTTGGAAGCCGGACTTTCCTTTGAGCAGATTGCCGAGGCCATTCAAGATTTTCGCGGGGCCAAGCGGAGATTCCAAGTGCTGGGCGAAGTCGAAAATATTTTGGTTATCGATGATTATGCTCACCACCCGACTGAGATTCAGGCGACGATTTCGGCTGCGAAGGCAACGGGCAAACGCATCGTAGCTGTATTTCAGCCCCAGCGTTATACGCGGACCTATTATTTATTCGAGCAGTTCAGCCGCTCATTTGAAGAGGCCGATGAGGTTATTATTACCGATATCTACTCTCCGGCGGGCGAAAAACGAATTGAAGGTGTGGATTCCGCCAAGCTGGTGGAGCTCATTCGGAGCAACAGCAACCCGAATGTTCAGCATATTCCGACGAGGGATGAAGTGCTCGAATATTTAATTCAGCATGTGGGGCAAGGGGATCTGGTGTTGACAATGGGTGCTGGCGATATCTGGAAGGCTGCTGAAGGCCTGGCCAAAGCGCTGCGCGCTCAGTATGGAACAAGCGTATAGAATGTAAAAGACCGCTGAAAGCCGAGCTAGGCTTACAGTGGTCTTTTTTTTTGCAATTAAAGCAGAGAAGCATGTCGATTGGAGCGCTGGGCGAGCCGTAAAGATGTTCTTCATCGTTGCCGAGGTGGCAGGTCGGCGAAACCGTGTTTATAACGATGTTTTTCATTTTTAACACGAAATCAAAATGGGGGGGATGTTGATAATCCCGAAGAATTTTCCTCGCTTCGTGGGGACTAAAGCATATTTGGATTCTCTCAATCATAATCTAGTAATACCAGATTAGGACAAGGAGATACCCTTATGAACAATAAAGCAAGGATTACATATCGTTTTGATCAAAAAGAGCAGCAAAACCAAAGCCGTAAGGCGGGCTCGGCTCAGGGCAATGAGGATAAGGTGATCCCCCTCTATCAAGAAGAATTCGAAGTCATAGAAACGTCTGCCGGCGAAGCGAACTCGGACCCGGACCCGGTTACGTCAGTGGAGAGAGCGGAGAGGCAGCAAGTAGAAAGTTTGTTCGAACCGCATGGACTGAATACGTTCACGACGGATTTCGGTAATTGGAATCGTTCGATCGAGACGGAAGGCGAGCGTGTGGAGCGCATTATTCGAGAGTCGCAAACGGCTAGAGAGAACCCGCCGGGCCACGAGAGGCCCTCGGATAGAACGATTCCGCCTGCAGAAGATGAACGTGATGTTTGGACAACCTGGACCGCGGGCAAAGGGCCTTGGGTAGAACCGGAGACGGGGGCCAGATATGCCAAGTCGTCTGGAGCACCGTGGATACGCATTGCCACTTCGGTCGCAGGTGCCATAATTACCGGAGTCGCCTTCGGCTTTTTCGTTTTATCGATGTTTACTTCGGAACATGAGTCTGGCTCGACGGCTGGGAAAACTACAGTGACTGTTCCTTCTCCTAGCGTCCAAGCCCAGGCTCCCGGCAAATCTGTGGCGGCAAACACAGGAGCAGCCGTACAAGATCCGCCTAAAGCTGCCGACACGGCGGCTGCGGTCTCATCTTCTACCGCTGGCGTCACACCCGTTCAAATCCCTGCCAAAACATATGCTTTCTTGCAAAATGGCGTGTTCAGTTCTTTGCAAAGCGCTCAAGCAGCGCAAGATGGCTTGAAGAAGAAAGGCTTAGCCTCCGCATTGGACGGTAGTGAAAAGCCGACTGTTTTTGTCGGCTTCGCATCATCCAGGGATGATGCGCTTGCTTTAAGCCAGCAGTTGCAGGTGCAGGATAAATCCTTGGAGGTTTATGTTAAAAATGTGGATATCCCCGCAACTGCAAGTATTCGCTGGAACGGCGCGAAACCGGAAGCCGTCGGGACTTTTATCATTGAGGGCGATAAGCTGGTGAAAACCATCAACGGTTTGTCTGTGGTCCATTTGGCTGAGACGAAACCAACAGCTTTGGCTGATTCTTCCTTGCAGGCCATTCGCACTTCCCATCAATCGATTACGGCAATGTCGTCTTCCGTTAATGAAGGGATCGGCGAGGACGCCAAGCCGCTTGTGCAGAAAATGACTACTGCTCTGAACAGCGCCGTGCAATCGATGGAAGAATACAAGAAATCACCGTCCACCGCTATGCTATGGCAGGCTCAAACTTCGATGATGCAGTACATCTTCGCGCAAAAAGAGCTGCTCAAGAAGATTAGCGTCTCCTAAGAATAAGCCAGCACAACAAATAAGCCCGCATCCGCTTTTTCAGCTGATGATGGGCTTATTTTGCATGATTATGGACTACCGGGCTCCAATTAGGCAGAATTATTTGGAAAGGTAACGATCCAGCATGGCGGCGATTTCCGCACGGGTTATGGATTGTTCCGGCTTAAACTCCGTATCCGTAATGCCATTAATAATGGATTGATTCTTTAACGCATATATCGCCTTTGCGCTCCATAATGAAGCAGGGACATCGCTAAAAGTCGGATTGTTTACAGCGGGTTTTTGGCTCACTGCCGACTGTTTGAGTTGCAGCAGTCGGTCGAAGAGAACCGCCACTTCGCCTCTTGTAATCGGTTTGTCCGGACGGATCGTCCCATCCTGGTACCCCTGTAACAGGTTCAAGGCATTCGCCTTAGTAAAAACATCGCTTGCCCAATGAGTGGCAGGCAGATCTTTGTAAGTTTTGTTTGCCGAAGATGCAGTATCGCTGCTGCAACCGTATACTGCAGTTGTTACAGAGCCCGTATTGCCTGTCCCGCATTGCTCCTTCAGCGTACTGAATGTAAACGTGCGATCCATTAAGGTCAGGAACTCAGCCCTTGTTAATGCGCGCTGGGGTTCATAGCGGTTGCCGATACCTTCGATCAGCCCTTTGCTTTTTAATCGCAGAACAGCATCCCGGGACCAATGTCCGAGCGTATCCGTAAAGACCGGGGGCTTATAGGCTTCGATTCCTCTTTCAATGCCGATAGCCATATTCGTTCGAACCGCATCGGTTGCGAGCTGAGCTGCATCTCCTGGATTGCTCAGGAAAGCTGTTTCTACCAGAATGCTCGGAATCGTTCCCATTCTTGCTACATAGACGGCACTTGGCACGAGACCCTGGTTAGTTGTACCTGCAGCAGAAACAAGCGAGTCCAGCACATGTTGTGCCAGGTCTTTGCTGTAAGGCGTCAGCAGCTTCATCGTATCGCTGGCCGGATAATCCTCCTGTGGGTATGCATCATCGTAGTAAAGTACCATTGAGCCGTTCGCCGCTGAGCTTGAGTGTGAATTGGCGTGGATGGACACGAACAAGTCTGCCTTTTGACTATTCGTCATTTCGACTCGCTCGGCCAGAGACCAAAAGCGGTCATCTGTTCTTGTCATAAAAACATCGTATCCCCTGCGTACGAGCTCGTCCCTCAGCTTCAGGGCGATATCCAGGTTGACGTCTTTTTCGTAGAGGCCGTTAATCCCAACGGCTCCAGAATCCATGCCGCCATGTCCGGGGTCAATAACAACTTTGTAAGCGAATGCTTGATAGGGAAATGCGAAAGTGAGTAAAAATGAAAGAATCAGGAGTTTCTTCAGTAAGTTCATGTGCGGCAGTACCTCCAGTAATTATCTTACTAGGATCAGCTCTCTGTGTAAGCAGGTAAGATACGCCATTTCATCATGTTGGTCATGGTAAATAAAAGCAGATGCAAGTATAATAGGCTTGTACATAATAGAGAGGATGGCAGCAATGAAAAAAGGCACCGTCACATTAGTCATATTTTTAATCGTCGGACTCATAACCGGAATCATCGTTGGCCAATTACTGGCCCCTGTGCCTGCTCTCGCTTTTTTAACCAAGTCCGCACAGATTAGCTGGGAGCCCAAGGCCGATTTACAAGTTTTGAAATATGAATTCCATCTTCAGGTCAAGCTAAACTTGTGCAGCATTCTCGGTTTAGTAGGCACTTACCTTCTGTACCGAAAGCTGTAAACATATGCTTAAGATTGTCCTTCCAGATTACACCATGTTAGGAGCTGTTTGCATTGAACCATACAAATCGTCAAACACTTATTCTTGCTTCTTCTTCGCCGCGGAGGCAGGAGCTGATCCAATCGCTCGGACTTCCCTATATCATTCGAGTCAGTGACGCGGATGAGACCGTCGAAGAGAAAATCACGCCAGCTGAATTAGTAGAGTTGTTATCTTTGCGCAAAGCGTCGACCGTACGCGAGATGCTTTCGGATTCGGAAAAGCAAGGTATTATCGTCGGATCCGATACGGTTGTGGCCTATCAAGGCGAAGTTCTCGGCAAGCCGGCAGACGAAGAGGATTCCTTTCGGATGCTAAAAGCGCTGCAAGGCACCACACATGAGGTTTACAGCGGAGTCGCGTGCGTGGATGCCGACACAGGTAAGCATGTCGTTTCTCATCGTGTGACACGAGTGACGATGAAACCTATGTCGGACGATCAAATTCGCCGATATATCGCAACAGGCGAGCCGAAAGATAAAGCAGGCTCCTATGGGATTCAAGGGCTTGGAGCGACGATTGTCGAGTCGATCGAAGGCGATTATTTTACAGTTGTGGGACTTCCCTTATCATTGCTCAGCGACCTGCTTCTCAACTTTGACATTCAGGTTCTTTAATAAGCTTTGAAAGAATGACGCGCTTCGGAATGTTGGTTACACGTTGACTGTACAATCTGTAACGAGTACAATGACAGTAAGCGACAAGACTTCGCATTCTTCCGGGAGGTCATCACTACCATGAACAGCGAGTTCACGATAGCCGTCCACAGTCTCGTATTTCTGGCTCATTTGCCTGATCATATGGCAACTAGCGAGGAAATTGCAGTGAATGTATCCACACACTCTGCTCGTATTCGCAAAGTCATGGGATTCCTTCGCAAAGCCGGATATGTGTCAACCAAGGAAGGTATTGGCGGCGGTTTTATTCTTAGCTGCGACCCGGATCAAGTGACACTTGGTGAAATATACCGGTTAACGTGTCATGGATCATTGAAGCCTAGCTGGTGCTCCGGCGATGAGAACAAATCCTGTATGATATCATCCAAGATGGATAAACTTATGGGCGTTGTGTTCTTCAATGCGGAGAAGCAGATGGAAATGTACTTTGACCAACATACGATTGGCAGCATGCTCAGACAAATTGTTCAAATCGAATGTCCGCAATTGAATAAAGAGCAACCGTCCTAGAAGCCCTCGGATCTAACAACCGGGGGCTTTATTTCGTTTTTATATGGGGGCTCCCCCAAAAGTAATAGGAATAGGCAACGAAGCTTCTCTTCACTTTTGGGGGAAATGTGGGCTTGTAGGTGATGAATGGGATGGCAGGAAGTAACACAATCTACATACGTATGAAAGAGGGGAATTCATGGAAGCCACAAGCTTAATGATTAAAGAGGTGCCGCAAGAGGAAAGACCAAGAGAGCGTATGCTTCAGTTCGGCGCGGGAGCGCTAAGCAACGCGGAGTTATTAGCTATTTTGCTTCGGACAGGAACCGTCTCGGAATCTGCGATACGTCTTGCAGGCCGAATTTTAAGCGAATGCGGCGGGTTGCGAAGTCTCGTTGACATGAGCAAGGATCAGCTTACTCAGATTAAAGGAATCGGTGATGCGAAGGCGCTGCAAATTCAAGCAGGGATTGAGCTGGGCCGCAGGCTGGCGAAGACATCGCTGACGGAACGAGTGACCATTCGTTCGCCCAAAGATGTATCCGATCTTTTAAGCGAAGATCTTCGTTATTTGCAAAAGGAGCATTTTGTTTGTTTATTTTTGAATACGAAGAATCATGTTCTTGCTCAAGAGACGCTGTCCATGGGCAGCCTCAATGCGTCCATCGTACATCCCCGTGAAGTGTTTCGCGCAGCGATCAAACGAAGCAGCGCTTCCATCGTTTGTGTGCACAATCATCCAAGCGGCGATCCGACGCCTAGTCCGGAAGACATTCAATTGACGAACCGGCTCATCGAAGCAGGCACGATTATTGGCATCGAAGTGCTCGATCATGTCATAATAGGTGATCAGAGATTCATAAGTTTGAAGGAACAAGGCTATATGTAATATAATAATATTTATGCTCGAAATGAAGTTTTAAAAGCCCACTTTGTCCACATCAGAATGATCAAGTCCTATACTGCGTATAGAATGGCATTCTGATTGGCGAATAAACCTTCCACTTATCGCGGTCGCCCATCGTCGAATGACTTCGATTGAGGTTTATCTCATAACGAAAGCGGACTTTTAAAACATGCCCCCAGATCAGACATCGACTAGACGTAACAGGAAAGGAGCAACTGCCATGTTTGGTGGTTTTACAAAAGATTTAGGGATTGATTTAGGTACGGCGAATACGCTTGTTTATGTGAAAGGCAGAGGAATTATCGTGAGGGAGCCTTCGGTGGTAGCCCTGCGTACTGATACAAAAACGATTGAGGCTGTCGGAGACGCCGCCAAAAAAATGATCGGACGCACCCCCGGCAATATTCGGGCGATCCGTCCGATGAAGGATGGCGTAATCGCCGATTTCGAGACGACATCGACGATGATCCGCTACTTCTTGAGACAAGCTCAGAAACAGCGCTGGCTGTTCCAGCGGCATCCCAATGTTATGGTGTGCGTACCATCCGGCATTACAGCGGTCGAGAAGCGCGCAGTGGAAGATGCTACGAAGCAAGCGGGTGCACGTGACGCTTACACGATTGAAGAACCGTTCGCGGCAGCGATCGGCGCCGATCTTCCGGTGTGGGAGCCGACGGGCAGCATGGTTGTCGATATCGGAGGCGGTACGACAGAAGTAGCGGTCATCTCGTTGGGAGGCATCGTGACAAGCCGCTCGATTCGCATTGCCGGCGATGAAATGGACGAAGCAATCATTCAATACATTAAACGAACTTACAATTTGATGATCGGTGAACGTACAGCCGAAACGTTGAAGATGGAAATCGGTTCGGCTTTGCCGACGGAATTGCCCGAATCACTCGAGATTCGCGGGCGCGACCTTGTGTCCGGCTTGCCGAAGACGCTTAGTGTCACTTCACATGAGATCACTGATGCGTTGACGGATACCGTTAATGCTATCGTTGACGCTGTGAAGGTCACGTTGGAAAAATGCCCGCCGGAGCTGTCTGCGGACATTATGGATCGCGGCATTGTACTCACCGGTGGCGGCGGCTTGCTGCGCAACCTGGATCGGCTGCTGGCTAGGGAGACCGGTATGCCGGTACTCGTCGCAGAGAATCCGCTGGATTGCGTAGCGATCGGCACAGGCCGAGCGTTAGAAAATATTCATTTGTTCAAAACAAGATCTGGTCCAACTTCAAGGCATAAGCGTTAAACATTCGTTTAGAAGGTGTTTATTTTGTTTAAATTCATGGGGAACAAAAGGCTGATCTTTCTGATGGTCGGCCTCATCAGCTTTTTTATATTAATGGGTCTTACCATGGGGAATCGGGCCCCGATGACGTGGCCGGAAAAATTTATTAAAGACTCGGTTTCATGGACGCAAGGACTCTTCTACAAGCCCGCTGCTTCCATAGCGGGTTTCTTTCAAGATATTCGCCAGTTGAGAGTTATTTATGAAGAGAACAAGACACTGAAGCTGACGCTAACGCAGTATGCGCGGGACACGCAGCGTCTCAACGAGCTTGAAGCGCAGAACAAGCGCTTAATGGAAGCTCTTGGATTTACGGAGCGTCAGCGCCAAGCCAATGTATACACGTATCGCATTGCAGAGGTCGTAACGATGGATCCGGATCCTTATAATAATACGGTTACGATTAATTTAGGCGATAAAGACGGTATCAAAGAAAATATGGCCGTCATGACGGTCGACGGTTTGGTCGGCAGGATAAGCCAGGTATCCGGTTTCCACTCCAATGTTCAGCTTCTCAAAGCGATTACGGATACCGATAATAATTCTAAGGCTATTGCAGTTACGGTAAAGGGCAACGAAAGCGAGCCATTTGGTATGATCGAGTCTTATGATGCTAACACCGGGGAGCTTGTCATGAACAAAGTCGAACAAGCGGATACGATGAAAGTCGGTGACACGGTGATTACTTCAGGAATGGGACAAGTATTTCCAAAAGGCATTGAAGTAGGTACGATTACGTCCATTGGTCCCGGAGAATTTGGTATCACATACAAAGTTATGGTGAAGCCGAAGGCTTCTTTCAGCCATATTCGCGAAGTGTTTGTGGTCGAAGTTCCGGAAGTGAAATGAGGTGGGGCATAACGTGACTCGGCATCTGCTCTGGCTCATTTTATTAGGTTTATTTGTTCTGCAAGGTTCGATTGTACACTGGCTGATTCCATCCTCGTGGCAGGCACAAGTGTATGTGGCGCCTCATTTCACGCTTGTGTTTATTCTGTTTATCGGACTTTTCCATCATCGTCATACCGCGCTGATTTATGGGTTGTTATTCGGGCTTTTACAAGATTTTAATTATTACAGTTCGATCCTGGGCATCTATTCATTTGGGATGGGCCTCTCCGGTTACTTAGCCGGGCTTACCCAACGGAGGCAGCCGAATCTCATCTTCTATAATCTGCTTATTACCGGTATCGGATTGCTTTCCTTCGAATTGATTAATTACGGTATCAATCGGCTGTTTAAGCTGATCAATATCCAGTTTGAATTTGCGCTTACCCACTATATGCTTCCAAGTGTTCTGTTTAATCTGCTGTTTGCCTTGCTTTGTTACGTGCCCATGCGCAAGCTGCTCGAAGGGAAATTGAGCGCTTCGTCCGGAACGGAAGATTAAAAAAGCCGGAACAAATTCCAGGCCTTAAGCAGGAAAACTCAGGACACGAACCGAAATGTATAGGTTGGGAGGTCGGCACACCATTATGTCCGTTTCAAAGCATCATGTGATGATAAAAGGGGTCAAAGACGGCCTTGTTTTTTTGCTCAACGACGCATGTGAATGGGAGATTTTGCTGCAGGAGCTTCAGCATAAGCTGGAGAAGACGCATCAGCAGATTTTGACGGGTCCTATCATCCATGTGCATGTCAAGTTAGGGAATCGGGAAGTTACCGAGGAACATAAAGAAGAAATTCGTGCGATTATCCGGCAAAAGGGAAATCTGCTTATACAATCGATTGAAAGCGAGCTGCCTTCTATTCAAGATACGGAAGAGCCAGCCGTTTCAATTACTACGCTCAAAGGTATAGTTCGTTCTGGACAAACCCTCCATCATGAGGGTGATTTGCTTTATCTGGGAGATGTGAATCCCGGCGGAACCATTATGTGTACAGGGAACATTTACGTCATGGGATCTCTGCGCGGAATGGCACACGCCGGCGTTGGCGGGGATGAGAACGCCATTATCGCGGCTTCGCATATGCGACCCACGCAGCTGCGAATTGCAGGCATTATTAGCCGTCCGCCTGATGAATGGGGAATCGAAGAGGCGTTTATGGAATTTGCCTATATCAAAGAAGGTAAAATGGAAATTGACAAGCTTCACCAACTCCATCGCATTGTTCCGGAATCTATGATGGGATGAGACTTATACACGGAAAATTAGAGTGTGGGAGTGAGAAAATATGGGAGACGCGATTGTAGTCACTTCGGGAAAAGGCGGCGTCGGGAAAACGACGACTTCAGCTAATCTGGGGACGGCTTTGGCCTTACTGGGCAAAAAAGTTTGCATGGTGGATACCGATATCGGGCTCCGTAATTTGGACGTGGTGATGGGGCTTGAAAACCGCATTATTTACGATCTGGTCGATGTCGTGGAAGGTCGATGCCGTTTACCGCAAGCTTTGATCAAAGATAAGCGGTTTGATGAGCTGTACCTGCTACCGGCTGCCCAAACCAAGGACAAGCATGCCGTATCGCCAGAAGACGTTAAAAATATTGTGTTGGAACTTAAAAAAGATTTCGAATTCGTGATCATTGATTGTCCTGCAGGCATCGAACAAGGCTTCAAAAATGCCGTAGCAGGCGCAGACAAGGCAGTCGTTGTAACGACTCCTGAACATGCAGCCGTACGTGACGCAGACCGGATTATCGGACTGCTCGAAAATGAGAAGATCTCTTCGCCGAAATTGGTCATTAACCGTATTCGGGCGAATATGGTTAAAAAAGGCGAAATGCTGGATATCGATGAAATCTGCTCGGTACTGGCCATTGATTTGCTCGGCATCGTGCCTGACGACGAGTATGTCATTAAGGCCGCCAATTCAGGTGAGCCTACAGTGATGAATCCGTCCTCACGGGCTGCAATTGCCTACCGAAATATTGCTAGACGTATTTTGGGTGATACCGTGCCGCTTATGCCGCTTGATGATAAAACAGGCTGGGTAAAGCGCATGAAAAAGTTTATCGGGATAGGATGATAGTCCTTGCTTGCCAAACTGAAAAACATTGATATTCCTATTGTTGTTATATTGTTCGCTTTTATGGTAATGAGCACCATGATGGTCTATAGTGCATCCATAGATCATCCGACGATTTCAATCAGTATTACCAAAATACTTGTGTTATACGGCGTCGGACTTATTGCCTTTGTCGGGTGCAGTTTATTTGATTACCGAGTGCTTGTAAAAGTAGCGCCTTATCTATACGGGATCGGTATTATTTCATTAATCGCTGTTTATTTATTCGGTGCAAAAATTCATGGCGCGCGCGGTTGGTTTGTGCTGCCGGGAGGCTTGAATTTTCAGCCGGCAGAGCTGGTAAAGCTGATTTTGATCATCTGCCTTACCGCATTGCTCGCGAGACGCGGTGGCGATCTTTTACAATTCAGAAAGGATGTTATTCCAGTAGGCTTGGCAGTTTTATTGCCGTTTATTCTGGTTCTCATCCAGCCTGACCTTGGGAATGCCGTTATTTTTATCATCATTTTGCTCGGCATGATATGGATCGGAAATGTCAAATACACGCATGTATTGTTAAGCATTGTAGTTTTAGCCGGAGCAGGCTTTTTATTTTTGACGCTCTACAAACATTTCCACCAATCCTTGTTTGATTTGTTGAAACAATACGGGTTCAGTCATTGGATGGACCGGATCGATACGTTTTTATATCCGCAAGATGTGTCTGCCGATGATAACTATCAGGTTCGTAATGCCGTTCGGGCTATTGGATCAGGCGGGCTGGAAGGGGAGGGCTATCTTCATGGTACTTCCGTCCATAGTAATTTCATTCCCTTCGCTTATTCGGACTCCATCTTTGTCGTTGTCGGTGAGGAGTTTGGTTTCCGGGGTGCAGCCATTCTGCTGCTGATCTACTTCATGCTGATCTACCGGATGATTCTGATCTCGATTCAGAGTACGCAGCTCAGCGGCGCGTATATTGTTGTTGGCGTTGTCTCGATGTTCGTTTTTCAAATCTTTGAAAATGTCGGTATGATGATCGGCATCATGCCGTTAACCGGGATCACGCTCCCCTTTATCAGTTATGGGGGCACGTCCTTGCTCATCAATATGTTGTCTTTGGGGCTCGTTATGAGCGTCAAACTGCATCAGGAGCGGGAACCGGAATTATTTTAGCGATAAGCAAGTAAAGCCCCTTGATCAGGGGCTTTTTCTTTTGCCAATGGTCAACATAATCTTGTCCCCCCATTCATAGGCTGTACTATGGCATATCTTAGGAGGGGGACTTCCATGGAAGTCAAAGATAAAGTCAAACAGCGCCGAATGGAACGGCTTCGCAAACTTCGCGAAGAGCAGGAAGCGATCTATTTCGGCGGAAGCGCGAACAAGCCTTTTCGAAGCGGCGATAACAGCCCGTTACCTATACGAAGGGATCAAGAGCTACCGCTATATCCGGACTCGGAATGGAAACGGCGCATGGAAGACCCTGAATATGCATGGCGCCATAAGCTCCGCATGGATCCTACCTTAAACGGCCATAGCTATTTGGACGATGAGGAGAAAAGCCTGTTTACTCCGCCTTCTCGACGCTCGATGATAACGAAGTTGTTTATAAGCTGTATGGTTTTCGCTGCAGTTTTTGGAATGTTCCACATCAATCAGCCCTGGGCTAATAAAGGGAAACAGTTTATTACGTCCTCTCTCACGCAATCCTATGATTTTAGCGCACTCTCGGCTTGGTATACAGAGCGGTTCGGCGGTTCGCCATCGTTCATTCCCAGTTTTCATAACCGGGAAGGCGATGAAGCGGTTAAGGTAAGTACATCCAAACGCACCCTTTTTTCGCCAGCTAAAGGGAGCATTATATCCCCTTACGACGGGACAACACATTTGGGTGTCAGGTTGAATACTACCCCTAATGTACCCGTTTATGCGCTCGATACGGGACAAGTTATTTTTGCCGGTACGACAGCGGATTCGGGTTTGACGATCATCATACGCCATGCAAACGGTCTTCAATCCGTTTATGGAGCGCTGGGCGAAGCCAATGTAGAAATGAATGACTGGATCAATCGTGGGGAAGCCGTAGGCAAAGCCTCGAGCGGAGATCCGGGCAAAGGCACTTTTTATTTTGCGGTAACGAAGGACGGGCATCCTATGAACCCAACGGATGTGATCTCATTTGATTAAGTGGGCCGGAACGACCTATCGTTTTCACCCTTTGCTTACACTCATATTCATCGGATCGGCGTTTACCGGTTATTTTCTCGAGGCCGTTACGCTTTTCGGCATCGTGCTTGTTCATGAACTCGGACATTTGGCCGCGGCTAACGGCTTTGGGTGGAGAGTGCGAGAGGTGCAGCTGCTGCCCTTCGGGGGTGTTGTCGTCGTCGATGAACTGGGATCGGTTCCTGCTTGGGAAGAGCTCATTGTTGCTCTTGCGGGCCCGCTGCAGCATGTTTGGATGATTGTGATTGCGCTGCTCATGCAGTGGCTAGGCTTCGGTGCACAGGGATGGTGGAGCTACTTTATAGAAGCGAACCTGATGATCGGCTTGTTCAACCTTTTACCCGTGATGCCGCTTGACGGCGGAAAAGTCATGCAATGTTTGCTAGGGTATGTGATGCCGTTTCATAACACGATTCTGTATACGACATGGATCAGCATGGCACTTAGCGCAGGGGTCATTGTCGCGGCTGTCTATCAATTGATTAACGGCCAGCTGCCGCTGAATTTGCTCGTCATCGGGATATTCCTGCTTTTGTCCAATTGGTATGCTTACAGACAGCTGCCCTATCATTTTTTTCGCTTTCTGATGGCGCGGGGCCAGCGGGTAAGCAGACTGTTGAGCAAAGGGACTTTGGCACAGCCAATCGTAGTTACCAAGCAAAGGACTATGGCCGAGACCGTAAAACTTTTTATGAGAGAGAAGTATCATTTGATCTATGTCATTAACGAAAAAGGGCGGATTCAAGCAGTTCTGCCTGAACAGCAATTGGTCAGCGGTTATTTGGATGGAAAAAAACCGGGGAGTGCAGTTTCCGACCTTTTCATGTAAAATAACTGATGAGGTGAAAGCATGAAGCAGCTCATTATCCACTGCGCACCCGAGCTTACGCAAGCGGCTTTGTTGGAAGACGGCCGACTTGTCGAGTATGATACGCAGTATCCGCTTGATTCCCAAAGAGCAGGCAGCATCTATATGGGCCGCATCATTAATGTACTTCCCGGTATGCAGGCGGCATTCGTCGATATCGGACTAGCTAAGAACGCCTTTTTATATATTGATGATTTGCTTCCTGTCCATTTGGACAAACAACCGAAAATCAAGCCCGCCATCACGGAATTGGTCGTGGCCGGGCAAACCCTCTTAGTGCAAGTGACCAAAGACCCGCAAGGTACCAAAGGCGCAAGAGTTTCGACCCATGTTTCCATTCCAGGCCGCTGGATCGTATACATGCCTGATGCCGATTACATTGCCATATCCCGTAAAATTGATCTTGAAGCCGAAAGACAACGTTTAAAACAGATTGCCGAAGGCATCTTGCTCCCTGGCGAGGGGGTTATTGTTCGTACAGGAGCAGTGGGACAAAGTGAAGAAGCGATCCGAGATGATTTGCAAAATTTGAGAGATCTTTGGAACGCCATCTGTTCCAAAGTGGATGAGGCGCCTGCACCCGCGCAGCTTTATCAAGATCTGGATCTTCTCCCTAGATTGGCAAGGGATGTTATTACGGATGATGTTAAAGAAGTTTGGATGAATGACTCTAGAGTTTATGAAGAAATGAAGCTGCTGCTGCGTAAGCAGAATCCAGGCTGGCGCGGTCGAGTGGCTTATTATGATCGCAAAGTGCCTCTATTCGACCAATTTGGCGTCACGGAGGAACTGAATCGCAGTTTTCGGCGTAAGATTTGGCTGCCAAGTGGCGGCTACCTCGTCATCGATCAGACGGAAGCACTAACCGTTATCGATGTGAATACAGGCAGATATACCGGTTCGATTGACCTGGAGCAAACCGTTTTTGACATCAACCGGGAAGCGGCTGCCGAAATTCCACGGCTGCTTCGTTTACGCAATATACGCGGCATTATTATCGTTGATTTTATTGATATGATTTCCGATATGAATCGTTCGGTCGTTATGGATAACATCTCGCATGCCGCTCGTAAGGATCGATCCAAAACCGTTATCGTCGGCTGGACCAAGCTGGGGCTTCTGGAAATGACGCGAAAACGCAAATAAGACATTGCATAGCGAATTGCTTCTGTGCTATAATACTCAAAGTGTGTTGTTTAGGCATGCTGTAACCGCACGAATCGGGTCGAAGTACGGTGTGGATTTCATCCTGACCGTCACCTGGACAAGGCGAGTCTGAGACATGAGGAGGTAATGAGAATGTACGCAATTATTGAAACAGGCGGCAAACAGTACAAAGTTCAAGAAGGCGATGTTCTGTACATCGAGAAATTGAACGCAGCTGAAGGTGATGTAGTTTCTTTTGATCGTGTGCTTGCGGTTTCCAAAGAGAGCGGTCTGGTTGTAGGTGCTCCATTGGTATCCGGTGCTGCAGTATCTGCGAAAGTGGAGAAACACGGCAAAGGCGCGAAGGTTATCGTATACAAATACAAACCTAAAAAGAACTATCACAAAAAGCAAGGTCATCGTCAACCGTACACGAAAGTGGTCGTTGAGAAAATCCAAGCGTAAGAGGCAGCCTTATGATCTATGTGACCATAGAGCGGCTTTCGCTGGACTCCCCTCAAATCGCATCTTTTGTGGTGGAAGGCCATGCCGAATATGACGTGCCTGGCAAAGACTTAGTCTGTGCGGCAGTATCGGCGGTAACGTTCGGTACTTATAATTCTATAGAATCATTGACAGGGATCATTCCGATCCATGAGATGGAACCGGGTCTTCTGGATGTAACCATTCCAGATATTGCGGTTTCGGATCATGCCAAGAATGCTCAAGTGCAATTGCTATTAGAATCTATGATCGTCATGCTACAAACGATTGAACAAAACTACGGTGACTATATAACGCTTGAAACAATCTATCGCAAAGGAGGATGACACCATGTTGCAATTGAATCTTCAGTTTTTCGCTTCCAAAAAGGGAGTAGGTTCCACAAAGAACGGTCGTGACAGTATCGCGAAACGCCTTGGCGTGAAGCGTGCAGACGGTCAGACAGTTACTGCCGGCAGCATTCTCGTTCGTCAACGCGGAACGAAAATTCACCCAGGTAACAATGTCGGCATCGGTTCGGACGACACATTGTTCGCTTTGGTACAAGGCGTAGTGAAGTTCGAACGTTGGGGTCGCGATCGCAAAAAAGTGAGCGTATACCCAGCTGATGTAGCTCCTGTAGCTGCTACTGTAGAAGTGTAAGATCAATCCCCGGCGAGCGATAAGTTCGCTGGGGTTTTTCTTTGTTTGTACATCCTTTAAGGCAGTTAACTAGGATGGTGAACTTTTCCATATGGCATGCTATACTGGAGAAACGGTTACATAGCAGGCGAGAACGGAGCGAAGCGTCAATGAAGCAAGCGGGCAGTGCACAAGTGTATCTGATAGCAATCGTGCTAATAGGGTTGACCGGATTGATGTTTGTGGAACCTTGGGTAATCAGGGTGGCTCTTTTACTGATTACAGTCCTTTGCGGGTATACGGCTTTCAAATTAGAAGCCAGCAGATTGCATGAAAAATGGAGCCAAGAGCTTCAGCGGCAAGAAAATCAAAACGATTCGAACGTGCTTCAGATCGTGAACCGGCTGCGTCATGATTGGATGAATGATATGCAGCTTCTCTTCGGTTATATTCAACTGAAGAAATTTGATAATTTACAGCCGTATATGGAAAAAATAAAAATGAATATGCAACAGGAAAGCAATCTCTCCAAGCTGGGTATCCCATCGCTGATCGCTTATTTGCTCTTGTTTCGCGTTCAATCGAAATCACTGCAGCTTGAAATTGAACTGGATCAAGAGGTCAATTTGGGACAACTCCCTTTAAGGGAAGGGTTGATTGAGACCATGGTGCGTAAAACGGTGGAATTGTTCAAACAGTACGCGGCATCCGGCGGTGATGAATGCGGTGTGCTCAGTTTGGAGTTCGATGTCCAGGAAGATAGTTTACTGCTTGATTTTGTATATCGAGGGCCGTATGACGGCGTTGGGTTAGAACAAGAAGTTCAAAAAACATTGCAGGTTCAAACGGCGTATCATGATTTGGAGCAATTCGAATTGCAAGAAGAAGAAGTCGTTCTCGCTTTGCGGTTGCCGTTTCGTACATAATATAGGGATCTTTGGCCGGAGGTCAAAGTCTCTCATTTTTAGGGATCTTTGACCGGAGGTCAAAGTCTCTCCATTCTTAAGGGACTGGTGGTTGAAAACCATTGTCCTCCTTACTGAGGTGTAAAGCATGTTTGTAGATAAGGCGAAAATATTTGTAAAAGGCGGAGACGGTGGCGATGGTCTCGTCGCGTTCCGGCGTGAGAAGTACGTACCGGAAGGCGGACCTGCCGGGGGTGATGGCGGTAATGGCGGCGACGTCATTTTCCGGGTCGACGAGGGCTTACGAACGCTGATGGATTTCCGCTATCAGAAGCATTTTAAGGCGGACCGGGGCGAGAAGGGCCGCAATAAATCCCAGCATGGCGCGAATGCCGATGACATGATCGTACGCGTTCCGCCCGGAACGACGGTGGTCGACGATGATACGGAAGAAATCATCGCCGACTTGACGCGCCACGGGCAGGAAGTGGTCGTGGCCAAAGGCGGCCGGGGAGGCCGCGGCAACATTCGCTTCGCAACCACCCAAAATACGGCCCCTGAAATCGCCGAGAACGGCGAAGAGGGCCAGGAACGTTGGGTGACGCTGGAGATGAAGGTGATGGCCGACGTCGGCCTGGTTGGTTTCCCGAGCGTGGGGAAATCCACGCTGCTGTCCGTTGTTTCCGCCGCGAAGCCGAAAATCGCGGCGTATCATTTCACGACCCTTACCCCGAACCTCGGGGTCGTGGATGTTGGCGAGGGCCGCAGCTTCGTTATGGCGGACCTGCCGGGTTTGATCGAAGGCGCCCATGAAGGCGTGGGGCTCGGTCATGAATTTCTGCGTCACGTGGAGCGGACGCGGGTGATTGTGCACGTCGTGGACATGGCCGCTACGGATGGCCGCGATCCTTATGAGGATTTCCTCAAGATCAATGAGGAAATCAAGCTGTACAATGCGAAGCTGGAGCAGCGTCCGCAAATTGTTGTGGCCAACAAGATGGACATGCCGGAAGCGGAGGACAATTTGGTGCTCTTCAAGGAACAGCTCGCGGAAGATGGCCGGGAGTTGTCCATCTATCCCATTTCAGCGATCGCACGGGATGGCGTTCAGGAATTGCTTTACAAGATCGCTGATATCTTGGACAGCATTCCGGATGCACCGGAGGTGGAGGAAGTCGCTGAGGTAGAAGAGCGCAAAGTATACCGCTTCGAGAAGCGCGATGAGCAGGATTTTACGATAACGCGAGAAAACGATGTTTTCGTGGTCGAAAGTCCTTCGATCGAGCGACTGATCAAAAGAACGAACTTCAGTACGCATGATGGCGTTGTGCGGTTTGCGCGAATTCTTCGCAAGATCGGAATTGATAAAGAGCTGCGCAACCGCGGAGCCGTCGACGGTCAGACGATTCGAATTGCCGATTTTGAATTTGAGTTCGTCGAGAAAGAATAACTGACATTTAGAACCTGTCCAGCATATGGGCAGGTTTTTTTGTATGGGGATTTATTTTGAACCTGATGTTCGTGTTTGTATTTGTGTTTGTGTCTGTGTTTGTGTTGGCTGATGCTCCCCCTTGGGAGTCCGTACCAAGTCGCCTCAGTCTGATTCTTCCTATATAGAACAAACGTTCGCTAATAACGTCCGTAGAGTCTCTAAAAGTTGAGAAATCCCCCTTTAGGATGGATTTAACGAACAAACGACCATAAATAACGAATTTGGTTCTTTGATTATGGACTTTTGTTCCATCGAGATCCTTTTGCAACATTTCTTCGATAAAATAGCGTCCAGCAGATGCGTTATCAGCGACTTTATTCTCTAAATTCTGCCGAATCCGGTTAGGTCCCCTAATTCCGGAGAGTTGCCGATGTATTTTCCGCATCCCTTCCAGGGTGATTTTGTCATAGTTTTCAATTAAATTATGTCATATAACTTGACATTTAATTATATTAATAATACGATTTCATTAAATTTTGTTAAATTTATGTTATAATACATAACATGTATGTGGGGTTGTTGTGAATGAAAGGAGGCATACTCTATTGAAACGATGGATCCAGGCGATCGGCGCCAATGCGCAGACTTCGCGTGATTTGTCCTACGAAGAAGCGGTAGAAGCAGCGCAAGAGTTGGCGCGAGGCGATTCCACAGATGCACAGTGTGCGGCATTCTTGATGGCTCTCTGCATGAAGGGGGAAGCGAATGATGAGCTTAATGCGTTTTTAGATGTTTTTCGCAGTTACTCTTTGAACTATCAGCCATTTGCAGATTCACTATGTTGTGCAGGACAGGTGGAAAGGTATTATTTCCCGGTAACCCTGCCTGTAAGTCTGCTTCTGGCATCTGTCGGTTTCTCTCAGGTGCTGCATGGAAGCGATACGCTGCCGCTCAAGCAAGGCGTTGCGATGAAAGAAATTTTGGAGAGTTTCGGAGTAGCCCTGGAAATGCCGTTGGCTGCATGGGAAACGATATTATTTCGTTCGCATATCGGATTTATACGAACCGAACAACTTTGTCCGCCGATCGCCAAACTTCAACAAGTTCGTGAGCAAATCGGGTTTAGAACGGTCATTAATGCCGTTGAAAAAGTGATGAATCCTGTGAGATCAGCGAATCTGATTACCGGGGTAAACGGACGAAAGGCGATGGAGGCTCTAGTACCGATTTCCATTCGGTCAGGTTATCAGAATGTCTATATTATTCAAGGTATTGAGGGCTCGGAAGACCTCCCGATTTATGAGAACAGCACGATTCGAATCGTTACTCCCTGGGGGGATGAGTCTCGGTTGGTCGAGCCTCATAAGTTTGGCTTTGATAGCGATGTCCTCGTGCCCCTTGATAAAGAAGAGCAAGTCTCGATACTTCGCCGCGTTATGGCAGGCGACGATTCTCCAGAAGTGAAACGGGAACGCGATCATGTGATTTTCAACACCGGACTGCGGCTGACCTGGTTCGATAAAGTCGGCAGCTATGAGGAAGGATTCCAATTGGCGGAGTCATTGCTTGAGCGCAAAGAAGCTCAAAAAGTCATGCGGCGATGGGTGGATCAGAGTAATCGCTGGAAGAACCAGGATCAGCTGAAAAACGGCGATTCTTCCGCGCAAATTAGTTGAAAGACTGTCCAAGTTTGCAGTAAGCTGCGCTCAGGATGGTCTTTTTTCCATGGGAGAGGAAGTAATTGCTAGTGAAACTTTTTCTATGGATATGTTACCATCTAGTAGTGGGAGTATTCATAGTTTTCCATAATTGGGTTCATAGACGACCCACACAAACAGCCCTTTTTGTACGAATCATTGTTTGGATAGCCTATCAAATTCGAAGCCGGTTTATTCTGGCGAAAAACCCTCAGGAGGCGAAGATCAACACCATGAAAAAACAACTTCTGACCTTTATGCTTGTTCCTGCACTTGCATTTGGTGCCATTGCGCTTCCAGCGCCACAGCATGCATCGGCAGCGACTGCCGGTGAAATTGTAAGCAGCGTTAGTTTCAGACAAAGTCCAAGTGCGAATTCCGCTCGCATCCGCTATTTGAAAACCGGCGAAAAAGTGACGATTTTGGAGAAGGTGAATAGCTGGTGGTATAAAGTTCAAGACCAGAACGGACAAGTAGGCTACGTATCAACCAGTGATAAATATATTCATGAGAGCAGTCCGGATAACAGCTCCAGTCAGCCTTCAGCCGGAACAGGACGCATTGTGGCAAGTGTGAGTTTCCGCACGGATGCGAACGCGAATGCAAGTCGTATCCGCTATTTAAAAGTTGGCGAGACCGTACAGATTTTGCAAAAAGTAAATGATTATTGGTATAAAGTCAAGGCTTCAGATGGCCGTGTAGGCTACGTCAGTACGAGTAAAACATACATACAGGTTTCAGGCGAGATACCGTCGTCTGGCGGATCACCGGGCGGATCAGGCGGATCAGGCGGATCTGGCGGATCAGGCGGGTCCAATAATGGATCAGTCCCTGCCCAGGGTTCTATAAGTGAAAAAGTGCAAAAAGTTATTGATGCAGGCAAAAAGTACCTTGGCACGCCGTACGAATACGGTTCAAGCCGGAATGATACAAGTACGTTCGATTGCTCCGATTTTGTTCGACAAGCTTTCCTTGACGGCATTGGCTTGAAGCTGCCTGGAGACTCTAGAGGGCAAGGCGCATATGTGAAATCGCTTGGAAACGCCAAAACGAACTGGCACGATCTGAAACCCGGCGATTTGATGTTTTTCATGTCATACAAAGGGACAAGCGCTTCAAACTATAGCGGAATCAACAAGTCAACACAAACAATAACCCATGTAGCGATCTATTTGGGAGATGGCAAAATTTTGTCAACCTACTCGAAAGAGAGCGGCGGGGTTCGGATTGATACATTCGAAGGCAAGCATTGGGAGTATCGTTTCCTTTTTGGAGGAAGCGCACTGTAATAAGCGATGAAAAAAGGACGGACATCGAGAAATCGAGGTCTGTCCTTTTTGTTGTTTATTAGGTTTGCATCGGATCGAGCAATGGATTCCAGTGAATAGTCGGCTCTCCCGTTTCACGTTGCAGACCGGCTGTGCCGACCCAAGGGTGAGTTGTCAGGCCGACAGTGAAATAATGTTCGAGAAGACTACGAAAGATAAAGGGAAGGGGGCGCTCCAGGACTTGATCTCTGTGAATCCAGTGCAGCTCGCCTTCGCTCGTAACGATACGGGGATTAACATCAGTCGCACCTACATAGAAAAATTGCTGACGGATTTCTTGCCCATTCAGCCGCAGCAATACGTATTGCATACGCAGATCATGGATTTCATCATGTTCAATACCGGTTTCTTCCCAAACTTCGCGTAGGCAAGCGGTTCTGGGGTTATTTAGCTCTTGGGGCTCCAAATGTCCGCCCACGGCAGCCCATAGTCCCGGCGACAGCTTACGGGTTAAGGAACGTTTCATCATAAGCAGCTCATCTTTGCTGTTCCATAGGAGTGCTGTGGACATCATGCGCAGGTTAATCAATTTGGGGTCTCCTTCCTACGTTTTTTAAAGCTTATCACAGCAAAGCGCTGCAAAGATAGTATCAGCATTTGACGTTTTCATGAAAATTGCCTATTGCTTCACTGGAATCATTCCGATATAATGTCCACTATAGAGAAACACCAGTCTTTCTAGAGAGGACGATAAAATGGTGCCGGAAAGTAAAGAATTTTTCCCTCCGATCAAGCATACCGGGCCGGAGCGGTACTATTTAATCCGGGAAGATATATTGCCGGAAGGCGTGCTCAAGACGGTACAAGCCAAAGAGCTGCTGGCGCGCGGCGAAGTAAAGACGATTCATGATGCTGTCGAACAAGTCGGTCTTAGCCGGAGCGCTTTTTATAAGTATAAGGATGGCATACATCCGCTCAGCAAGCTTGAACGAGAGCGTATCATAACGATCTCTATGGATCTCGAGCATAAATCCGGCATTTTATCGAGAGTTTTGGCGCTCATCGCGAATTTGGAAGGCAATGTGCTGACCATTCATCAGACGATTCCTTTGCAGGGTATGGCCAATGTTGTCATTTCTGTGGAGACATCTTCGCTCGGCGAGGAAGTTCGTCAATTGCTGGATCGGCTTGGGGCGCAAGAAGGTGTCAAGCGAGCCGTGATCATCGGTCAGGGCAGTTAAGTAGAACAAAGGGAAAGAATTTGAGCAAGCTCAAAGGTCCCCTATATTTAGGAGGTAATTGAAATGAAACCGATCAAAGTAGGTTTACTCGGACTAGGTACTGTAGGTACAGGTGTTGTCCGCATTGTTGAAGGACATCAGGAAGATCTGCAGCGTCAAACTGGTTCCTCAATTGAAATTGCAAAGATTTTGGTTCAAGATAAAGCGAAAAGCCGCAACATCACGGTCGATCCGGACAAGCTGACGGAGAACGCATGGGATGTTATTAATGATAGCGAGATCGACATCATTGTTGAAGTTATGGGCGGTATTGAAACGACCAAAGAGCACATCCTGACCGCTCTGAACAACGGCAAGCATATCGTAACGGCAAACAAAGATCTGATGGCGATGCACGGTCCTGAAATTTTAGCTAAGGCTGCTGAAAAGGGCTGCGATGTCCTTTATGAGGCAAGTGTTGCCGGCGGAATACCGATCATTCGCACACTGGTGGAAGGCTTCTCTTCCGACCGTATCACGAAGATCATGGGCATCGTAAATGGTACAACGAATTATATTTTGACCAAAATGAGCCAAGAGGGCGCGGCTTATGCAGATGTGTTGAAAGAAGCTCAACAGCTTGGCTACGCAGAGGCGGATCCGACTTCCGATGTTGAAGGTCTTGATGCAGCTCGTAAAATGACGATTCTTTCCACGCTCGGATTCCATGCCAATGTTGCACTCGGTGACGTTGAAGTGAAGGGCATTTCGAGTGTATCGAAGGAAGATATCCAATATGGCAAGAAGCTTGGTTACGAAGTGAAGCTGCTTGGTATTGCCGAGAACCATGACGGTCATATTTCTGTCAGCGTGCAGCCGACAATGGTCAAAAACACCCATCCGCTTGCATCTGTCAATGGCGTTTTCAATGCGGTTTACGTATATGGCGAAGCGGTGGGCGAAACGATGTTTTACGGTCCTGGCGCTGGTGAACTGCCGACTGCAACGTCTGTCGTTGCCGACTTGGTAGCCGTTGTCCGCAACCTCAAGCTGGGGGTTAACGGACGTACAGTTCTTGCACCTTATAAGGAGAAGAAGCTAAAGACCGATGAGCAAATCGCTTCCAAAAACTTCATTCTTCTGCACGTTGAAGATAAAGCAGGCGTACTGGCGCAAATCACGCAAATTTTTGCCCAGCATGAAGTCAGCCTGGAATCGGTATTCCAGCATCCGAATGCGAACAACCCAAAAGCGGAAATCATCATCATTACCCATGACGCGAACCAAGCCAGCATGAAAAATGTACTGAGACAGTTCGAATCCATGGATGTTATCCATTCCATCAAAAGCCTCTACCGCGTAGAAGGCTAAATAACCATAGAGAGGCGCTGTACTGTAATGAGATATATGGGCTTATTGCAAACTTACAAAAACTATTTACCTGTAAACGACAACACGCCGCTGCTTACTTTGCAAGAAGGAAATACGCCATTAGTTCGCGCTGAAAAGCTGTCAGACGAGCTGGATCTCGACATTTATTTTAAATATGAAGGCTTGAACCCTACGGGTTCGTTTAAAGACCGAGGCATGGTAATGGCTGTTGCCAAAGCTATGGAAGAAGGCAGCCGCACGATTATGTGCGCATCCACGGGCAACACCTCCGCAGCCGCAGCCGCTTATGCAGCAAGAGGAAACCTGAACTGTATCGTTCTCATTCCTAACAACAATATTGCGCTCGGCAAGCTGGCTCAGGCGATTATTTATGGTGCAAAAGTGATCGCGATAGAAGGCAACTTCGACCGTGCTCTGGAAATTGTGCGTGAAATCACAGCCAAACATCCGATTACGCTGGTGAACTCAGTCAACCCTTACCGCATTGAAGGCCAGAAAACGGCCGCTTTCGAAGTAAGCGACCAACTCGGCAAAGCTCCGGACTTCTTGGCGATTCCAGTTGGCAACGCGGGTAATATTACTGCTTACTGGAAAGGCTTCAAAGAGTATCACGCTCAAGGCAAAATCAGTTCCCTGCCGAAAATGATCGGCTTCGAGGCTGAAGGCGCAATGGCGATTGTGAAAGGCGAACCGATCCGCGATCCGGAAACAGTCGCAACGGCGATTCGCATCGGTAACCCTGCGAGTTGGGACAGTGCGGTAAACGCAGCGAATGAATCCGGCGGACAAATTAACTACGTTACCGACGAGCAAATTCTCCATGCTTATCGTACGATTGCAGCCAAAGAAGGTATTTTCGCTGAACCTGCATCAGCGGCTTCCATTGCCGGCGTGATGAAATTAAAGGCGGAAGGCTATTTCAAAGGCGGGGAAAGCGTTGTTTGCGTTCTCACCGGTCATGGTTTGAAGGATCCTAACATTGCAATTAAGAGCGTAGCCGGCGGAGATCCGCTGGTCGTACAAGACTCCGAGCAAGCGGTTATGGAAGCTATCCGCAAGCTGGAGGGGTGAGTTTTCCATGTCAACGCGGAAAGTGAGAGTGAAAGTTCCGGCAAGTACAGCGAACCTGGGGCCGGGCTTTGACTCTTTGGGGATGGCTTTGAATTTATACGCATGGATCGACATGGCCGTATCGGAGCGGACAACGATACATTTGATCGGCGATCAAATGCAAGGCATTCCGACGGATAAGTCGAACTTGATTTATAAAGTGGCACAGATGGTATTTGATCAGGCGGGCGTGTCTCACCCTGAGCTGGACATCGCCATGTACAGCGATATCCCGTTGACGCGCGGCCTCGGCAGCAGTGCGTCGGCGATTATTGGCGCGCTTGCCGGCGCCAATGCCCTGATCGGGAACAAGCTCACGACGGATGAGCTGTTCCAAATCGCAACCCGCCTGGAGAAGCACCCCGACAACGTGGGGGCGAGCTTATTCGGCGGGATTGTGGTTGCTTTTTGGGATGGACAGCGGGCCGAATCCATTCGGCTGGAGCCCGACCCGAACCTGGAAGTGCTGGTGGCGATACCAGCCTTCCAGCTCTCTACCGAGAAGGCGAGAAGCGTGATGCCGCAGCAGGTGTCGATGAAGGATGCGGTGTTCAACCTCAGCCATTCTTCTTTGCTCGTTGCCGCGCTTAGTACCGGCAACCTCGGTATGATCCGTCATGCCATGAAGGATGCGCTGCATCAGCCTTACCGCGCAGCGCTCATTCCGGGCATGACGACGATCCTTGAGCAAGCCGATCAGCATGGCGCGCTCGGGGTTGCGCTCAGCGGCGCGGGGCCGACGCTGCTTACGCTCGTAGACGCGCGCAGCGGCAGTAAAACGGGGCTGGAATCGTTCCTGAAGGAAACGCTCCTCAAGGAAGGGATTGAAGCACAGACGCTATGGCTGAAGCCAAACGGCGAAGGCGTAACTACTTCGTTCCTAGGAGCAAGCGATGCTGACCTTCAGGCCTATATTCAAGGGGGTGTTCGCGCATGAAAAAAGTCGCGATCCTGGGACCTAACACATTCTCCGAAGAAGCTACCCGGCATTTTTTGGGTAACGAGACCTTTGAATATGTGCCTTTTAAACTCATTTCCGATGTGTTTACAGCAACGGCTTCCGGCGAAACCGAACTAGCTGTTATTCCTGTAGAAAATACGCTGGAAGGCTCTGTGCATCTGCATGTGGATTGGCTCGTGCATGAGGTGGATCTTCCCATTCGGGCTGAATGGGTGTTCCCTATTGATATGAATCTGATCGGATATCCGGATCCTGAGGGGATTCGGGACCCTGAGAACCCATTCGCCCATATTCGCAAAGTACTGTCTCATCACGTCGTGCCTGCGCAGTGCAGCAGATTCATGAAGCAATACCTAAGCGGAGCAGAATTTGAGCAGGTCAGCTCCACAGCCGAAGGCGTGAGAATCGCTTCCGAGCTGCAGGATCCGACTGTTGCGGCTATCGGCACGGCGATAGCTTCAACGAATTATGGAGTCCCAATGCTCCAAAGGGAGATACAGGACCACAAAGATAACATGACTCGGTTTTTGCTTGTAGGGCAAGAGGCATCCGAACTGAGAACATCAGACCAGATGAAAACGACAATTCTTGTCACTCTGCCTGACGACCATCCGGGTGGCTTGCATCAGATGCTGTCCGCTTTTGCATGGCGGAGAATCAATCTTTCGAAGATCGAGTCCAGACCAACGAAGAAGAAGCTGGGGAATTATTATTTTTACATAGATATTGCAGGTTCCATGGATTCCGTCCTGCTCCCTGCCGCTATTCAAGAAATTGAAGCGATAGGCTGCCAGGTCCGCGTATTAGGCTGCTATCCTAGTTATTCGTATCATTCGCAAATCAACATTTCGGAGGTGTAAAAATCAGCATGACACAATGGATTTATTTGGACGGCAATTATGTGTCGAAAGAGGATGCCAAAGTTTCAGTGTATGACCACGGTTTTCTGTATGGCGATGGTATTTTCGAAGGAATTCGGATCTACAATGGCAATATTTTTAAATGCAAAGAACATTTGGACCGATTGTATGATTCCGCTAAATCCATCATGCTGAATATTCCTCTTACTTATAGCGAGATGCAGGAGGCGCTTGTGGAGACGGTCCGTCGCAACGGTCTTCGTGACGGTTATATCCGGCTCGTCGTGTCCCGTGGTGCCGGAGACCTCGGACTTGATCCCCGCCGTTCACCGAAAGCCAGCGTGCTGATTATCGTCGAGCAGCTATCGATTTATCCGGAGGAAGCGTATCTGGGCGGTTTGAAAACCGTGTCGGTCTCGACCCGCCGCAACGTGCCGGACGCGCTGAATCCGAAGATCAAATCGCTGAATTACTTGAACAATATTTTGGTCAAAATTCAAGCGAACCTCGCCGGCGTAGGCGAAGCGATTATGCTTAACTCCCAAGGCTACGTAGCCGAGGGTTCTTCAGACAATATTTTTATCATTAAACGCGGCATTGTGTTCACGCCTCCTTGTTATTGCGGCGCCCTTGAAGGGATAACTCGCGCGGCGATTATCGAGTTATGTGGCAAACTGGGCTATACATTGAAAGAAGAACCTTTTACTTTGCATGATGTCTATGTTGCGGATGAGGTTTTCTTCACGGGAACGGCTGCGGAAGTCATTGCGGTACGTGAAGTGGATGCCCGTATCATTGGTGAAGGCAAGGCGGGACCTATTACGACGCATTTGCTTCAAGAGTTCCGTGGTATCGTTGAAGTAGACGGCGTTAGCGTTTTTGAATAAGAGCTAGTTGAAATCCCTTACGCATGAGGCGTAAGGGATTTTTTTTGTCCGAAAGGAGGTCAAAAGCCTAGGAACGTGCATAAACTGTAATGTCATTGTGAATGGGCTGCCGGATAGGATTCCATTGCAGATTATACTTACATGCAAGTTTTGCTGATGCAGACACTCAGCAAATGCTTACGGAGCCGGTTTTCTAACGAAAACTCTAAGGAGGTATTGGTGTTGAAAATCCATATTGTCAAAAAAGGCGACTCCCTGTACGAGCTGGCAAAAAAATATCATGTCGAGCTGGATCAGATCATCGCTTTAAATCCGCAAATCGCGGACCCGAATGTCTTGAACATCGGTGAGAAGGTGAAAATACCGTCAAAACCGAAACCTGTCGAGCCGCCAGCTTCAGACTATGTGTATAAACACATTGTCCAGCAAGGCGACAGTTTGTGGAAACTGGGCAAAGCTTGGGATGTGCCTTTGCAGGCGATGATTCAAGCGAATCCGCAGCTGAAGAATCCGAATGTTCTCATGACGGGCGAAGTCGTGTACGTGCCAAAAGCGCACGATGGACATGAGCATCATCATCCATTACCGGGTCACCATCACAAAGTATCTACTGCGCCATTCGTTCAGCCGCCTGTTGTTCAACCGCCGGCACTCGGGCAAATCGCTCAGCCGCAAGTCAGCCCCATCGCCGCAGCACCGCCTGTACCGGTTGAGATGCCCGCACCTGCTGGAGAAATGCCGAGCTGGACAATGCCTCCGGTTCAAGCAGCACCAACGGTTCCACCAGCACCAACGGTTCCAACAATGCCAATGATGCCTCAGGCTCCAGCAATGCCAACAATGCCAATGATGCCTCAGGCTCCAGCAATGCCAACAATGCCAATAATGCCTCAGGCTCAAGCATTGCCTACGAGCCCAGCAACGACTACGGTCCCTGCCCCTGAGGCCGAACCAATTGAGCTCAACGAGCCATATCCGCAGGCTGTTCATCCATTTAAACAATTTCACATCTCAGCCACGGAGGTTTTTGCGTATCCGAATGCTGAACAAGCGGAAACTCCTAGCTATCCTTCCTTTACGCCATATCCGCATTTGCCATGGGAGCATGGGCATCATCCTGTGAAAGAAGGTCATCTCCCTGTTAGTAACGGCGGTTGCGGTTGTGGAGAGACGATGATAGAGCCGCCGTGGCAAGCGTTCCCAACAGGAACACCTGCCTTTACAGCGGAAGAGCCATGGCAAGGCTTTCCGCAAAATATGCCGCCAATGCCTGGTTTCTATTCGCAAGCTCCTATGCAAATGGCGTCTCCATACGACATGCAGCAAGCTCCATGCTACCCGATGGGCCCTGAGTTGTATGCTCCGCACACTGGGATGCACCACGGGATGCACTATGACATGCATCATGGCATGCATCATGGCATGCACGATGGCATGCACCACGGGATGCACCCTGACATGAACCATGACATGCATCATGACATGCATCATGGCATGCATCATGGCATGATGTCCCCTTACGGGATGCCGTATCCGACGCCGTACGAGTCTCCAATCTTACCTAAAGTTCAGACGCATGAACTGAAAGAGGCGACCGACACGGAAGAGACGGTTGACATTGATATCCGTTCAAGCAAGAAAAGCGGAAAGACAGTTAGAACAAGCAGCGCTTCCAGAAAAGCCAAATCGTCTGCAGCGGAAACGCTGAATGCTTTCTTGAAAAAACAGCAAAGCGAGCAAGAAAAGTCCGAACCCAAACCTAATTTGCCTTGGATTAACGTTTAAACGGCAAAAAAAGCAACCCAGGCCTTTGAAATCAAAGTTCTGGGTTGCTTTATGTCGTTATTAAGCCAGCATACCGATTGTAAAGAAAACCATGAGGCCGACGACAAAGTTCATCCCCCATTTTTTGCGAAGGAGCTCGCGCCCCCGATGAAGACGGGTTTTGACCGTTGTAATCGGTAAATTCAGTTTATCGCTAATTTCTTGAAGCGACAGCTCCTCCAAGTAGTACAATGTGATCACACTTTTATATTTATCAGCTAATTTGTTAATGGAGGTATGCATGTGCTCTTGAATTTCCGTTTGGAGAACAGCGTGCTCAGGGGAATGATCCTGACTGGCCAGCTTGCTGTAATAGCTGTAATCATCATCGTGATCCGAAAGTTCGGCGTCCAAAGACTGAACCGGACGCTTCTTGCGAAGGAGATCGATCGCGACATTTTTGCCGATTCGATAAATCCAGGTCGAGAAGTTTTGACTTTCATCATAGTGATTTAAATTCAAATAAACACGAATAAAAGTTTCTTGGACGATGTCCTCAGAATCCGGTTTATTGTGAAGCATCCGATAAGCAAGCCTTTGAATTTTATTCCGGTACGACTCCACTAATTCCACGAATGCGTTGCGGTCACCCCGTCGCGATAATTGTATCAACTGAAGCTCTGCCACGTTCATGCTGTTCCCCTCCTTAGAGTTTTCCTTTTGGAAAACTTTCATCGCAAGCATTTAAAAATATATATCTTTTTTCCCTTAATAAGTATGAGAAAAGTTCATCTACTTTGACTATATCATTTCTGTGGCTACAGTCAAATTTTCATGCTATGGCGTACCGATTTTCGGCCCGTTAGTTTCCGGAGTGACGGCCGTATGGCTATTCGTTTGGTTCGTCAATACTTTAGTGGTCGTTGTCGAACGCGGCGTAGACAATCCGGCGTCGCTTCGCTGTAACTCATTCCAAAGGGCGACGGTTCCCCAGAGGAGAATCGCTCCAATGACAAGGAGTGTTGTCCGTCTGATTCGTTTTTTGCCTTTCATCCTTGCATCACCGTCCGTCGAATATGGTTGAAGCTTCTCTTCTTATGGTAAATGATGTATAGCGTCCAGCGCAAATGGAAACAATACGGAAAAACCAAGAATAGAAGGGGATTTCGGTGAATGTACAAAGCTTTTTAAAACATTTGAAAAGAAAGCTTCGTTGGAAACGTAACTGGATAGCATTAGGAACGTTCATCATTGTATGCGCTACTGGGTGGGGACTTTACGCAACAGGTCAGTTACCAGGAGCTACCTCAAGCCTTGAGAAGGCTTCAAAAGCAACATTCGGTAAGTTGACGCCGGAAGAGGATCGGAAGTTCAATGAAGCGATTACGACGCTGAAAGGGATTACGGACAGCAGGCAAACATACTTGCTTAAATCATATTTATGCGGGGAAGAGCGGCAGGAACTGGGCATCCAGACACCTAATCAATTGCTTGAAGAGCAGATGAAGCATCCAGGCTGGAAGCTGAGCTTGGGAGTGAAGGGAGACATCACTTTCATCGAGGAAATCGAAGATTTATCGCCGGAGTGCAAGCTGAAGGCAGTCTTTGGGATCGATGAAGCCGGCAATTTGTCGCTATTTAACGGGACACCGGGCAAAGATAATGTGATTCGTACCTTTTTCCAGTTAAACATTCAACATCTCGAAAGCAGCTTGCCGGTCGAAACCGTGAAACAACTGCATCAAGGAATTCGCGTTTCCGATATGGAGGAATACAATAGTGTGCTTTCGACGTTTAGCGATTATGCGGTAGAAGAGAGCGAACGAGCAATGATGAGGCCGTAATAAAATTAGGAAAACATGAGGTAGACAAGGGATAACCCGAGTCTATCTCTTTTTTTCGTCTTCGAAATACGTCGACAGAAGTTTTTCTCATCTGCTATAATGAAATGACTACATATGTTCGCTTTTTTGGATGGGAGAGAAATGGCTGTGCGCATTCTGGGTATCGATCCGGGGATTGCAATAGTAGGTTTTGGATTTATCGATAAGATTGGCAGCAAGCTCGTTCCCGTGCAATACGGATCTATTCAGACAGAGGCCCATACGGACCCTGCGCTTCGGCTTAAGGATGTCTATGACGCTACGACGCAATTAATAGAGAAATATAAACCGGATGCAATGGCGATTGAAAAATTGTTTTTTAACCGCAATGTGACGACGGCTTTCACGGTCGGGCAAGCGCGCGGCGTCATGATTCTCGCAGGCGTTCAGGCGGGGCTGCCGATTGCCGAATATACGCCGCTTCAAGTGAAGCAGGCCGTTGTCGGATATGGAAAAGCCGAGAAGCATCAGGTACAGGAAATGGTCAAAATCTTTCTCAAGCTGGCCAAAGTGCCTAAGCCTGACGATGTGGCCGATGCGCTGGCGGTTGCAATCTGCCATGCGCACTCTTCCGCTTTACATAATAAGATAAATGAGGTTGTGAAACGATGATAGATTTCTTGAGAGGAAAGGTAGCGCATCGCGAAAGCGAATATGCGGTACTGGATGTTCATGGCGTGGGTTATCGCGTATTTTGCCCAAATCCATATGCGCTGACCCATAAAGACGGCGAGGATGTGACGATGTATATCCATTATCACGTTCGTGAGGATGCTCATTTGTTATTTGGCTTTATGAGCCGCGACGAACAATCGCTGTTCCGATTGCTGCTAGATGTTACCGGGATCGGGCCGAAGGTGGCGCTTGGCATTCTAGCTGCCGGGGGAAGACCGGAAGCCGTGGTTGCGGCGATTAGCCAAGAGAATTTGGCTTTCTTGACGAAGCTGCCGGGAATCGGGAAGAAAACGGCGCAGCGGATTATTTTGGATCTGAAGGATAAGCTGGGTTCTGTTAGCTTGTCGAGTCCGGAAGCCGCTGTAGCGATGAGTATCGTAGGCTCGGCGCAAATCACCGAGGGAGGCAGCGCATGGGCGGAAGCGAAAGAAGCGCTGATGTCCCTCGGCTATACGGAAGCGGAAACCGACCGTGCATGGCTTCAAGTGAAGCCGAAAGCTCAGGCTTCGGATTCTGTCGATGTATTGATGAAGCTTGCGCTGCAGGCTTTATACACGATGTGACACTGCTATTACTTGTATGGCCTTATGAAGATATCAATGAGATGGTTGGAACATTGCGTGAACTGCATGATCTACATTTTGGATTGAAGTTTTCCCCTTATTTGCATTGCAAAATGTAATATGTACATGCAAATATTCCCAAAGTGCTTCATTTTTTACGTTATGATCGAATTTGATGTATGAAATGCATGTTATCCGCGAATTATCGAGGATTTTCTTTTATATAGATGTACATTCTGCATCTTGAGCCATTCCGGTTCAGCTGAAAGTCCCATTTTGGCGCTAGCAGGAGGGTTCCGCTCGCATCAGCGGGCTGAAAGGCCCAAAAAGGGCGCTACGGCTGAGCGCAGCTCAAGGAAACAGATTTCGTCAGCTGAAAGGCCCATTTTGGCGCTAACAGGAGGGTTCCGCTCGCATCAGCGGGCTGAAAGGCCCCAAAAGGGCGCTAGGGCCGTGCGCGGCTCAAGGAAACGAGATTTTGTCAGCTGAAAGGCCCATTTTGGCGCTAACAGGAGGGTTCCGCTCGCATCAGCGGGCTGAAAGGCCCCAAAAGGGCGCTAGGGCCGTGCGCGGCTCAAGGAAACGAGATTTTGTCAGCTGAAAGGCCCATTTTGGCGCTAACAGGAGGGTTCCGCTCGCATCAGCGGGCAGTAAGGCCCAAAAAGGGCGCTAGGGCCGAGCGCGGCTCAAGGAAACGAGATTTTGTCAGCTGAAAGGTCCATTTCGGCGCTAACAGGAGGGATCCGCTCGCATCATCGGGCTGAAAGGCCCCAAAAGGGCGTTACGGCCCGAGCGTAGCTCAAGGAAACGAGATTCTGTCAGCTGAAAGGCCCATTTTGGCGCTAACAGGAGGGATCCGCTCGTATCAGCGGGCAGTAAGGCCCAAAAAGGGCGCTAGGCCCGAGCGCGGCTCAAGGAAACGAGATTTTGTCAGCTGAAAGGCCCCAAAATGGCGCTTCGGCTGAGCGTAGCTCTAAGCGAGTAACGCAAAATTCTGCTTGTGCTTACGAAGAAAGTTTTCCTAACGGAAAACGTTTAGGAGGATACACCATGGATAATGACCGAATTATTTCGGCTAACTTGATGATGGAGGATACAGCGATCGAATATAGCCTGCGTCCCCGTTATTTGGCCGAATACATCGGCCAGAAGCAGGCGAAGGAGAATTTAAAGGTCTATATCGAAGCGGCCAAGATGCGCAAGGAAGCGCTCGACCATGTGCTGCTCTACGGCCCGCCAGGGCTCGGCAAAACGACGCTGTCCAACATCATCGCCAATGAGCTTGGCGTGAATATAAGAACAACCTCAGGCCCCGCTATTGAACGGCCGGGGGATCTGGCTGCCATCCTGACGAATTTGCAGGAGGGCGACGTGCTCTTCATCGACGAGATTCATCGCCTCCACCGGACGGTGGAAGAGGTGCTGTATCCGGCGATGGAGGATTATGCCCTTGACATTATCATCGGCAAGGGGCCGAGCGCCCGCTCGGTTCGCCTGGACTTGCCGGCGTTCACGCTCGTCGGCGCGACGACGCGCGTCGGCCTGCTGTCGGCGCCGCTGCGCGACCGCTTCGGCGTCGTCAGCCGGCTGGAATTCTATACGGTGGACGAGCTCACCTATATCGTCAGCCGGACGGCCGACATTCTGCAGGTCGGCATCGTCGGCGAGGCTGCGCGCGAGATCGGCATGCGCTCGCGCGGAACGCCGCGGATCGCGAACCGCTTGCTGAAGCGGGTACGCGATTTCGCGCAAGTCAAGGGCGATGGCATCATCACCCTTGACATCGCCAAGACCGCGCTGAAGCTTATCCAGGTCGACGACCTCGGCCTGGACGAGATCGACCATAAAATGCTGCGCGCGATCATACAGAGCTTTCAGGGCGGCCCTGTCGGCCTCGAGACGATCGCAGCGACGATCGGGGAAGAAAGTCAGACGATCGAGGACGTCTACGAGCCTTATTTGCTGCAAATCGGATTTTTGCAGCGAACTCCGCGCGGCCGCACGGTAACGCCGCTGGCTTACCAGCATCTTGGCTTACCGATGCCGGAACCGAAATAAAACACGAATCTCTTGCCTTTGCTGTAGGCGGGCAAGAGATTTTTTTGCCTTTTCCAGTTCTATGAAACAAAACTTCTTGATATTCATAGAGTCTAACTAACTAGAAACCTAACGAAAGAAAGGAATTTTTGTCGAATGAAATGGAGAAGACTGCTTAATCCGAAGGCTGTTGTATTACTGGCAACTACGGCGATATCGCTCGCAACACTGCCTGTTCTTCAAAAGGAGGCCCAAGCGGATGGTATTCCGCATGCAGATCAAATTCGAGTAGCTCTTTTCATAGATTCGAATAAGTATAGCCTGCTGGAACCGGTAGTAACTTTTTCTTCTCCCGGTGGACTGGAGATTGGGATAAGGGGTTTAGGATCCGGGGCCGCAGCTCGAACTTGGACATCGGTCACAGACGCTTCGGCCATTCGCGTATCACTTGATCAATACAGTGTGATGATGCTGGAGACGACAGACTTCACAGCTGCCAAGGCATTGTATGCGAAATTGGCAACGATGCAAGCGGATGGCTATATACTTAGTAGGGTGAAGCAAGGAAAAACGGTCTACCAAGTGTGCTACGGCAGTTTCCCGACAAAAGAAGCCGCAGAAGGCGCTAAGCTGCAGGCGCAAAAAGACAGCACCATTGCCGCTTTAACCAAATCAGGCGCACCTGTTTTGACCGGACCGCTACATTGGAGCGCAGGTGTCTTTACCACTGAGGCAGCGGCTCTTCAACAGGTCGGCGTCTACACGCAAGCAGGACTGAACGCAGACCTTGTTCTGCAGGAAGATGCAAACGGAAATCCCGCTTATACCGTGTGGGTTGGCAATGAAGCGACTGCGGAGCAGCTGGACCTGGTGAAGCAGCAAGCGCTTAAAGCGGTTCCCAATGTTCCGTTGCAATCTGCTTCTACGCAAGCTCCCTATTTAATGCGTAGATCGGATGTGACGGCTTCGAGTAACGGAACCGGACCGGTTTTCCAATTTGCAGGTGGAGTCTCACAGAAGACATGGATCCATCCTAAAGGAGCCGGGATCAATGTTAAAGAGCGGGCAGATCGCAGCTATCGCGGAGATATGGAAGTCAGTGCTTTCCATGATAAACTGGCGCTGGTTAACGAACTGCCGCTTGAACAATATTTATATGCCGTTGTTGGCTCTGAGCTCAATTCCGGATGGCCTGCGGAAGCGCTGAAGGCACAGGTTGTTGCAGCCCGTACTTATGCACTCAAACAGGGTAATAAATATGAAATCGCGCAAGTAACCGACTCGACCATGGATCAAGCCTATTACGGCATTCAGCGAGAGTTTGCTGGCGGTATTCAAGCCGTTGACGCGACGCAAGGCGAGGTGCTTACTGATAAAAACGGACTGATTACGCCTTTCTTCTCATCGAATGCAGGAGGTATGACTGCCGATCCCTCTGAAGTCTGGGGAAATCCGGTTCCTTACTTACGCAGTATTTCGAGTCCGGATGATGGCGCTGAAAAAGGAAAAGCAAACTGGTATCGCGTCCAACTGGGCGACGGGAGACTCGCCTATGTCAGCTCGGTCTATTTGAAGGATACGGGAGCCAAAAATAAAGATGGCGCTGCCCTTTATGAAGCAACCGAAGCCGGTGTCAATGCTCGTTTGGCCCCTTATGTGGACAATACCGCTAATCCTTCTGTTTACCAATTCGCTGCGAAAGAACGAGTCGTTGTGTTGGGACAAGAAAAAGAATCCAATGCCTTCTCCTGGGTGCGGGGACCTTATACCGCAAGCGAAATTAAGAGCAAATTGAGCGCGGCAGGCGTTACGATAAACGGTGATTTACAATCACTAGAAATATCGAAACGGGGCCCGTCCGGTCGGGTCATTGAGCTTAAAGCCAACGGTGAGATCGTAAAGGTCCAATATCCGGACGCGTTGCGCACGGCCTTAGGCGGACTTCCCAGTACCCGGTTTGAAATTGAACCGGCAGGAAGTTATACTGGAAGTACTCCCAAATCCTCCGGCCTGGCTGTTGCAGGAGCGGCGGGAGCAGGGACCGCCAACGATACTTCAGACTCGGTCTATGTGCTATCCGCTGGACAGTCGCAATCTGTGGCTGTAAAAAAGACCGAATTGACGGCTTTAGGCTCGTCTGGTTCTTCTTCCTCTAACGCTCAGACCCAGACCCAACCTTCAGGTTCAGGGCTAGTTCAAGGAAATCAGTTCATTTTCCGAGGAACCGGATACGGACACGGACTTGGCATGTCGCAGTGGGGAGCCAGAGGCTACGCGGAATTAGGCTATAACTATCAGAAAATACTTCAGGCATACTACGCTGGAGTCAACATAACTAAGGAATGAATGCGCATAATGGATGTACAAGCTTTTGATTTCGAACTGCCTGAGTCATTAATTGCCCAGACGCCATTGTTAGATCGTACGGCATCTAGGCTGCTTACGTTAAATAAACAAACGGGTGCCATTGCTCATCAGAAATTTGAACAATTGGCTGATTATTTGGAAGCCGGGGACTTGCTCGTGATGAATGATACGCGAGTCATTCCAGCCCGGCTTTTTGGTGTGAAAAAGGATACGGGCGCCAAAGTGGAAATCCTACTTTTGAAGCCTGTTGGCGATGACCGGTGGGAAGCGCTGGTCAAACCGGGCAAGCGGATGAAACAAGGTGCGGTTATCGTATTCGGCGCCCAAGCCGAGGCGAATACGGAACCCTTGCTGTCTGCGGAAGTGGTGGAAGAGGGCGAGATGGGAGCCCGCGTGCTGCAATTCAGCTACAGCGGTATTTTCAACGAAATTCTGGATAAGCTGGGGACCATGCCGCTTCCGCCATATATCAAGGAGCAGCTTCCCGAGAAGGAACGCTATCAGACGGTCTATGCCAAGCATGAAGGGTCTGCGGCTGCGCCAACGGCAGGACTTCACTTTACGGAAGCGTATTTAGAACGGCTTCGCGATAAAGGCGTACAGATTGCATTTGTCACTCTGCATGTAGGATTAGGCACGTTCCGTCCGGTTTCGGTGGACAAAGTCGAGGAACATCAAATGCATGCGGAATATTATGAGTTGTCTCCTGAAACCGCAGCACGCATCAATGCAACGAAAGCAAGCGGCAAGCGTGTTATCGCTGTCGGAACAACGTCTGCACGTACACTGGAAACGGCGGCCAAACTTAGCAACGAAGTTGAAATACAACCGTCATCAGGTTGGACAAGCATTTTCATATATCCGGGATATGCGTTCCAAGTGGTTGACGCCCTGCTTACGAACTTTCATTTGCCGAAATCGACGCTCCTTATGCTAATTAGTGCGTTAGCAGGTAAAGATTTCGTGATGGAAGCGTATCGTCAAGCGGTAGAAGAAGAGTATCGATTCTTCAGTTTTGGAGACGCCATGTTTATTTATTAGAATAGGAAGTGGACATATTGGCAGCAGCAGTAACTTACGAACCAATTAAAACGTGTAAACAATCGGGAGCTCGTCTGGGCCGCGTTCATACGCCGCATGGCGTCATTGAAACTCCCGCTTTTATGCCGGTTGGTACTCAAGCAACCGTAAAAACAATGAGCCCAGAGGAATTAAAGACGATGGATGCTCATATTATTTTGAGTAACACGTACCATCTCTTTTTGCGGCCAGGTCATGAACTTGTTAAAGCGGCTGGCGGACTGCATAAATTCATGAATTGGGATCGTCCGATTTTGACGGACAGCGGCGGCTTTCAAGTTTTCAGTTTAAGCGATATCCGTAAAATTACCGAAGAAGGCGTGCAGTTCAAATCGCATTTGAACGGGGACAAGCTGTTTCTTTCACCGGAAAAAGCGATGGAAATTCAAAATGCCCTTGGCTCCGACATTATGATGGCTTTTGACGAATGCCCTCCATATCCGGCCGAGTACGATTATCTGAAGAAATCATTAGAACGAACTTCACGTTGGGCGGAGCGCTGTTTGCAAAGTCATGCACGGCCAGAGGAGCAGGGATTGTTTGCCATCGTCCAGGGCGGCATGCACGAGGACCTGCGCCGCTTAAGCGCAGAACAGTTGACTTCCATGGATTTCCCGGGGTATGCTATTGGTGGACTGAGTGTAGGCGAACCTAAACACTTGATGTATGAGGTTCTTGATTATACGACGCCTCTGCTTCCAGCGAACAAGCCCCGTTATTTGATGGGGGTTGGCTCTCCTGACGCTCTAATTGAAGGCGCTATCCGAGGTATCGATATGTTCGATTGCGTACTTCCGACGCGTATCGCCCGTAATGGGACATGCATGACAAGCGCAGGCAGACTTGTCGTACGGAACGCCAAATATGCAGAAGATTTTGGTCCACTTGATCCGAAATGCTCGTGCTACACGTGCCAAAATTACAGCAGAGCTTACATTCGGCACTTAATTAAAGCGGATGAAACCTTTGGGATCAGACTGACCACTTATCATAACCTTCACTTTCTATTACAGCTTATGCGCGATGTGAGACAAGCCATTATGGAGGATCGATTGCTCGATTTCCGCGATGCTTTTTTCGAATCGTATGGGCTGAATGATAATGAAAGAGGATTTTAAGAAAGGAGGATACCCATGTTTCTATTAGCTGATACTGCTGCTACGAATACTGGCGCGGTAGGATATTTGTATACATACGGGCCGCTCGTGCTCATGTTTGTCGTGCTTTACTTCTTACTTATTCGTCCGCAGCAAAAAAGACAAAAAACCCGCAATCAAATGCTGGGGGCATTGAAAAAAGGGGACAAGGTCGTTACGATTGGTGGACTTCATGGCACGATCATGGAAATCACAGACGACACTTGCGTTCTTCGCGTCAATGACGCAACGAAAATGACGTTTGATCGTTCCGCAATTAACTCCGTTACGCAGAGTGCTGCTAAGGAATAGTTTTCGAAAACGAACAAAAAGCGAGAACCTTCAATCAGGCTCTCGCTTTTTGTTTAGGTTTCGTTTTTCTTAAGCCGCTGCAGCAGTGCCCGTTCGCCAAGCACCAAACGGCCTTCGGCAATTCGAAGTGCAAGTCTGGCCGCTACGACGCCAAGCACAATGCCCGCGCACATATCCGATAACCAGTGAATGCCGAGGTAGAAGATCGTAAAGATAATGAATGCCGCCGAGCAAGGTACGAATATTTTCCAAAAAGTATTCCGGCTTTTCACTGCGATAACTGCCATGGAAACAGAGATCGAGGTGTGCAAGCTAGGGAAGCAATTATCCAATCCGGACAACGGACGATAGTCCTTTTCAAACGTCGGGAATACATCCAGGATGAGAAGTTTCACATTCGGATGAAACGACCACACTTCATTGACCGGAAAAAATAGATAAAACGGGATCGCGATCATATAGTTAAACATTAAAGCATAACAGATGGCGTAAAAAAGCTTGTGGTTTTTCTGATAGGTGTAGAGCCCGATAGAAGCTATCATGATGGCAGGAAAAACGACGACGTAAAAATAGCTACTTACAAATGTAAGGATGTCTTGATGAAAAAAATGCTGAATCGACGCAACGAAGTTGCCTTCAATCCGGTAAATGGATCCGGTGAAATCGGCTTTGAAATCAATTTTTTTTTCGACCCACATCTCTACTTTGTTAAAAAATAGAATGGTCATCAGAGCAAGGAAATGCAGAAGATACTTACGCGAAGCGAATATCTCTTGAACGAAGCTGCCGGCTATAGCAAACGGATTGGCTCGTGTCGCTAACGTCAGGAAAACGAAGATGGTAATGACGATATAGACGGTTGCATGCGTCATAGACCCAAAGGGACTCAAGGTGTATTCCCCCTAAAAATGGAAATAAATTACGTCAAGAACTATGACATTATACCACATTCGGAGGGGGAAGGTGATATTTTCACGCAAACGACTTATTTGCGTGTGTTTACGCCAAGCATGCCCCCTAGAGCGCCAGATATGAACAAAATGGCAAGAAGCTGAAGGGATTGCAAGTTGAGTCCGGCATCAAAGGCAAGGAAGCCTACTAAGAAAATAAGAATAAAGTACACGAGACCAAGCATTCCTCCGTAGTACCAGCCCCGGCTGCCCGCTCTTTTGCCTGCCACCCAGCCGCCTATAAACAAAGAAACGGCGTGGATGATTGTTGTTAACGTATGCAAAGAACTCTCTTGTGTGCTTGTCAGCAATAAAAATAACGATGTTACTACTGTTCCGATTGTCATCATGATTAATGAATATACAAGCCCGGAAAATATTGGAGATGTAATTCGAACCTGGGTTACCGTTTTCATAGGGTTCATAAGCACCTTTCCTTTCTTATATTCGATGTTTCCGTTAACATCATTGTATGGGGGGGCACATAGAATTAGTACAAACTGTTTGAAGGGAAGTGAGCATATGACTGAGTTTTCTCAAGGCCCAGCGATGTGGCAAGCCATCGTGGCCATCCTTATTTTTGCCGCAGCCTATGTCAGTTTGTTAATAGAAAAATGGAACCGGACTTACACCGTCCTGGGCGGCGCGCTGCTCATGGTTTTACTGGGTATTCTGCCAATAGGCAAAGCTTTTACCGTTTACGCAAACTGGCATGCACTTATCCTTATAGCCAGCTTATTCATCATCTCCGGAATCTTTCAAAAAACCGGTCTTATCGCATATACGGCAAGCGCGATTATTCACAAGTTCCGGCTTCAGCCGTTTACGATTTTACTAGGTTTCTCTATTCTTGCTGCGCTAACTTCTGCGCTGTTGGATGCTTTAATTGCAGTTGCAGTTATCGTTCCTGTTGTGCTCAAGATCACAAAGATGATGAAGCTTTCCCCTGTTCCGTTTCTAATCTCTTTTGTGATATCCGCCAATATTGGGGGGGCGGCAACACTTCTAGGGAATATACCGAACCGAATGGTAGGTGCTGTCGCGCATGTAACGATGGGGCACTTTCTTATAGCGCTTGCGCCTTTAGTCGTCATCATGCTTGGAATTTTGTATGTTGGAATGTGGCTGCTCTATGGCAAACATATGGTGATAGCGGATTCCTATAAAAAAGAACCTATCAACCAGTCCCCGGCTTCCTATTTAACGAACGACCGAGTTTTGCTGCTCGGAGGCAGCTTGGTCGCCGTACTTACACTGGTTGCATTTGTGCTGCAAGGTTGGCTTGGCTGGAATGCTTCCTATATTGGAGCGGGAGGCGCTGTTGCTCTGCTGGCATTGGACTATAAGGGGATCGTTAGTTTGGCGAAAGACAAAGACTACCGGACAGTTCTTCAAAGTTTTATGGATTCCCAGATCTTATATTTCTTTGGTTTATTTATGATGGTTGGGGGACTTGCTTACGCCGGCGTTAGCGGTTTTATAGCTGCGAGGGGACTTGAACTCAGCCAAGGCAGTGTTTCTTTCCTATCGATGTTGGTGTTATGGTTGACAAGTTTCGGATCGGCCATGATGGATAACATTCCTTACATCGCAGCGATGATTCCAGTTATTGGTCATGCGGGCGAAATGTTATCAAGCGTAAGTCAGGTTCCGATAACGCCTCTATGGTGGTCATTATTGATTGGATCCGCTATAGGTGGCAGCGCAACATGGGTAGGTTCAACAACGGGAATGTTTGCCGCGGGCCTTGCTGAGCAGGAGGGGGTCCGGGTGTCTCAACGTGATTATATAATCGTAGCTGCGCCGTTTTCATTTCTACTGCTTATCGTTGCGACAATTTACTTCCGTGTATTTTTGCTGTAATTGCCAACAATTGAATACGTAAAATCTGCATGATGAAGTACGTCAGCGGTCAGAATACCATTGAACTCCGGTAAGCTCAAGCTTAAGATCAGGGAGGCTCAATTCGATGGATATTCTGACCATTTTTTTACGCACCGTGCTGATCTATTTCGTTGTATTTCTCATGCTTCGCATTATGGGGAAGCGGGAAATCGGCAAGCTTTCGCTGTTTGATTTGGTGATTTCCATTATGATTGCCGAAATCGCCGTATTCGTTCTCGAAGATTCCCGCAAACCGTTAATGGACGGGCTTGTTCCTATGGCGACGCTTGTCCTGATCCAGATCGTGATCGCTTATATTACCTTGAAGAGCAGATCGATTCGCGTTTTATTCGATGGGAAGCCGAGCGTTTTAATTGAGAATGGGACGATTAACCGGGAGGAAATGAAGAAGCATCGCTACAACCTGGATGATTTGATGCTGCAGCTAAGACAGAACAAGATTATGAATGTGGCTGACGTTGAATTTGCCGTCTTGGAGCCTTCGGGAAAGTTGAGTGTCGTGGAAAAAGAGGTGAAAGAGACAGCTGCCGCCGAAGACGTGCCGAAAGGAACGATTCGATATGAAGGCCTTCCGCTGCCCCTTATTATGGACGGTAAAGTACAAGATGAGAATCTCGAAAAAATCGGCAAGACGCGGTTCTGGCTCAAAAATCAGCTTCAAGCCAAGGGAACAAACGATTTTAAAGAAGTGTTTTACTGCTCGATCGATCACCGCGGCCGATTATTTTTGGACAGGAAAAGATGAGAGTTAGCGTATGAACTTCTTGCCCATCTTAACCAATCGGGCGACATCATTTTGACTAATAAGGCGAAACAGAACGATAAATACGAGGTACGTAATTAAACCGATCAGGCAGGAAACAGTGAAGCGAAGCCAACCTAATGACGACCAATGCGTATACATCACCCCATAACTGCAAAAACCCGACAAGGCCATAGCCGCGGCAATTTTAATGAAATCCGTGCCTTCCATGCGGAATTTCAACAGCCTTACAACACTATTCCAGTGGAGCAGGGTAACCAGGACGATGTTCACATTAATGGCGAATACGGCTCCGCGTATCCCCATACTCGGGTTGCTGGCCAGCCAGTAAATAAGGACAAGCTTGATAGTTGAGCCGATAAATGTATTGATTAATGCGGCACCAGGCTTGTTCAATGCTTGAAGAGCCGATTGCAGGGGCGCCTGGAAATAAATGAACAAGGCGATGGGAGCCATCATTTTGAGCATGACGCCTACATCCGGTTGATTGTACATATAGGTACAAATAGGCTCGGCCAGTACGAACATCAGAACGGCAAAAGGTGCTCCAGTGACTAAAGCAAGCCTAAGCGATTGATGCAACCGCATATGAATGGTCTTCATATCTTTGCGCGCGAGAGCTTCACTGAGCGAAGGAACAAGCGAGACCGATAATGACATGGTGAGTGCGCTTGGCAGCAAAATAATAGGAATAATCATGCCCTGCAATGCGCCATACTGCGCCGTAGCCAAAGGGGTAGAGATCCCCGCGATGGCAAGACTTTGAGCAATGAGAATCGACTCAAACAGATAGGAGCCCGCACCGATCAGTTTGCTTCCCGTTACTGGGATGGATATCCGGAGTATACGACGCAAGTTGGACATCCTGCCGCCTGTTTTGTTGGAGCCGATTTGCGCTTTAGCCGGTGCAGGCGCCGACTTCTTGCTTTGTGCAAAATGAATGGCGAGCACGAGGAACCCTCCGATTTCACCAGCCAATACGCCAACCATCGCTCCTGCAGCGGCGAATTCAATTCCATAAGGTAGCATGATATAAGAGCATACGAGGACCATGACTATACGAATGAGCGTTTCAACGATTTGCGATGTTGCTGTAGGAATCATATTCTGTCTGCCCTGGAAATATCCGCGATACACTGCGGAGATGCCGATAATCGGAATCATCGGACTCATGCAGAGAAAAGTATAATACACCCTTGAATCAGTAAGCAGATGGCTGGTGATCCATGATGCGCCGATCACACATACCGCCGTGAACAGAAGGCTTAGACTCAAAGTCAAAAATGCTGAAATTCTTAGAATGCTGCGAACACGATTCTCGTTTCCCTCGGCTTCGGCCTCCGCGATCAGCTTAGCTATGGCAATAGGAATTCCGCCCGTAACAATCGTTAATATGACGGATAGGAAAGGCCAACCCATATGATAAAGCCCGATGCCTTCTGCGCCGATGACGCGCGGCAGTGTAATGCGCGGTATGAAGCCGAGAATACGGTTCAAAATACCGGCGGCTAACAGAATCATCGTACCCCGGATAAACGACTGCTTCGTCAATGCCATTCCCTCTTCCCATGCGAATATATACTATGAATATGCGAGGATTGGCCAAGCTCATGCTAACATTTTGTGGACAGTCTTTAGTTCCGGCAGGAAAAAGGCGAATGGGTATCGAATAACTGCATACGATGCAAGTTTTCCTGACGGAAAACTTTTAGGAGGACCTCCCATGAACGGAGAAAATAATGATCAAGTACAGCCTGATCCCGAGGACCAGGTGAGTGAACAGTCCGAAGAAGCGGTTACAGAAACTAGCGAAGCGGATAACCATGAACCAACTCTATCCGAATTTGAGCTGAATGAGGTCATCGAGAGTTTATGCTTAAGCAAAGTCGACGAATTCATTATGCTCGGCTATGAGCATGTCAGCGGCAAAGATATATGGGATTGCGTCAGTGACAAATACCGGAAAACGGGTGTCCCTCCGCTGCATCAGATCGTCAACGATATACTTTCGCTCAAATCCACGCAGTTTATGAACTGGATGACATTAAGCGTATATAAAGGAGCCCAATTCTAAGAATTGGGCTTTATTGGTTTACATGCACGGGCTCCGAAGGATTTCTTCACTTTTTGGGGATACTTGTCGTAAATTGACTCGATTTTCGCACCTGAGTATAATAGGAATATTGAGTATGGAAGGGAGACAAGCAAGAGATGCTGGATTGGAAAAGAATTTCGTTCTTTTTTTTAACGATCGTTGTTGTGCTCGGCAGTATTGCGGCAACGAGTCCGACACTTGTAGAACGAATTAAGCTTGGCTTGGATTTAAAAGGCGGGTTTGAAATTTTGTATACGGCAGAGCCTTTAGCCGCAGGACAACCTCTTACGAAGGAAACGCTTACGCAAGCGGCGGACAGTCTTGCCAAACGTGCGGACAGCCTTGGTGTTGCTGAGCCGGAGGTGAGTACGGAGGGAACGGACCGGATTCGCGTTCGTTTAGCCGGCGTATCGAATGAAGAAGAAGTCAGAGGGCTAATGTCTAAACCGGCTGTGCTGACCTTCAGAGGACCGGACGGGACCGTATACTTAAACGGAACGGATTTCGTCGAGAATGCGGCGAAGTTGAGCTATGATCCCAATACGAAACAACCGATCGTGGAGATTAAATTGAAAGACAGACAAAAGTTCAAGGAAGTCACAACTAAACTTACTGGAAGCACACTTTCCATATATTTAGATGATGCCTTGCAATCCTCTGCTTCTGTAAATTATCCGATCGATAGCGATTCAGCGATCATCAGCCAGACGAGTGTGACAGAAGCGACCAAAACGGTGAAGCTGATCAATTTGGGAGCCATGCCATTAAAATTGACTGAGAAATATATTCAGCGTGTCGACGCTACGTTAGGTACAGCATCCTTGCATCAAACGGCAAGAGCGGGACTGATTGCTTCGATTTTGATTTTCTTGTTTATGGTACTCTACTACCGTGTTCCGGGATTAGTGGCTGCATTTACACTAATTACATACATATGGGTACTTTTAGCCGTATTTGACTTTATGAATGCAACTTTGACTTTGCCGGGTATCGCGGCTCTCGTATTGGGAGCAGGGATGGCTGTCGACGCGAACATCATTACGTACGAAAGAATCCGCGAGGAAATTCGCGCAGGCAAAAGCGTGCTGTCATCCTTAAAAGCAGGCTCCAAGCACTCGTTCCGTACGATTATGGATGCGAACGTGACCAACTTGATTTCCGGTATTGTTCTGTATTACGTGGGTAATGGCGCGATTCGCGGATTTGCGGTCATTACGATGATGAGTATTATTATCAGTATCCTGACGAACGTGATCTTGTCCCGATGGCTGCTGCATCTGATCATTCGAGGCAACTTGCTGAAAAAGCCAAGTTATTTTGGTGTGAAGGAGGCAGACATTCGTGGGCTTTAAGAAACAATTCGATTTTGTAAAGAATCGTAATAAATTTTATGGTGTATCAATTATTATTTTAATTGTAGGGCTGGCTGTAATGCTTTTTTCCGGGATGAATTTCGGCGTCGATTTTAAGGCGGGAACGAATATTGATCTCGTTGTAGGCAAACAGTTGGATAAGGCAAAGGTTGACGAGATTATGAAACAACTTTCGTCCAGCGGAGATATCAAATCACGATATGCCGAACCGACGATTGGCGGCAACAACAGCGACCGTGTATCGATTCGTTTTGATGACGTTTTGCCCGATGATGCGGTGAATAAAATCCAAAACGCATTTGCCACGGCTTATAGTGCTCAGGTATCGAAAGAAGTAAATACCGTTGATCCTCAGCTGGCGAAAGAATTGCTGCTCAAGGCGGTTTATGCCGTCGGCATTGCCAGCGTATTGATTTGTGTGTATGTGAGCATTCGTTTTGAATGGCGGTTTGCTTTGGCAGCGATTATTGCGATTTTGCATGATGCTTTTATGGTTATCGCCGTTTTCGCGATCTTCCGCCTCGAAGTCAATTTGCCTTTTCTCGCGGCTGTGCTGACAACCATCGGTTATTCCATTAACGATAAAATCGTTATTTTTGACCGGATCCGTGAAAACCTGAGATTTGCCAAGCTGAAAACGGATGAAGATCTCGTCAAGCTTGTGAACGATAGTATCTGGCAAACGATGGCACGGAATATCAATACGGTTCTCGTCGTATTGCTAGCTGCCGGATGTCTTTATATTTTCGGAAGCGAGTCCATTAAGCTGTTCGCGCTTGCCAAGCTGATCGGATTAACGAGCGGAGCTTATTCCTCCATCTTTATCGCTTGTTCGCTCTGGTATTTGTTCAAACGTAAATCTTTAGGTTCTAAAAAGAAAGCTGCAGCGTAATAACCATAATAACCGGCCGCGTGATGCTAACGCGGCCTTTGTATCGGTTCAGGGGGAGTGGCAATACGTGAATGACGAGCGTTTTCAAAAGGCCGAATTCGCTGCCTGGGTAGGTATTGTTGGTAACGTGGTCCTTGCCCTTCTCAAGGGCGTTGTCGGTTTCATGGCACAAAGTAAAGCGCTGCTTGCGGATGCGGCCCATTCAGCTTCAGACGTTGCAGGTTCCTTCGCGGTACTGATCGGGCTTCGCGCAGCAAAGAAACCGCCCGACGAGGATCACCCTTACGGGCATGGGAAAGCGGAGTCCATTGCGTCTATCATAGTCTCTGTACTTTTACTGGTTGTTGGTGTAGAAATCGGAATTTCAGCGATCAAATCAATGTTGCATGGAGTTCAAGAAGCTCCCAAGGTGTATGCACTTATCGCTATAGGTATTTCTTTAGTCGTAAAAGAGGCGATGTTCCAGTATAAATACAGGCTGGGCAAACGATTAAACTCGCAGGCACTTATTACCAATGCATGGGAGCACCGTTCCGATGTATACTCTTCTATTGCGGCTCTAGTCGGTGTGTTTGGGGCTGTTTTGGGTCAACACTTTGACCTGAAATTGCTTTATTATATGGATCCTCTCGCAGGCTTGTTCGTTTCGCTTCTCGTATTGAAGATGGCCTACACCTTAGTCAAGGAAGCCATCCATACGACGATGGATCATGTCCTCCACCATGAGGATGCGGCCGACCTTGTTACGACCGTACAGACCATTAAGGGCGTTATCACGGTGGATGATTTGCGGGCTAGAGAACATGGTCATTATGTCATTGTAGATATTAAAATTAGCGTTAATCCGAGAATTTCGGTACTTGAAGGACACGACATCGCCAGAACTGTAAAACAGGTGCTGATGAAGCGATTCCATCATGTTTCAGACGTTTTTGTTCATGTGAATCCTTACGATGCCGGATATCCGTACAAAAATAATACGGATATGGAGCTGAGTGATTATCCGAATATTTTTCATTGATTGTCAGAGCATATGCTTACGAAGTTAGTTTTCCATACGGAAAACTTTAAGGAGGACAACAACAGGTGCTAGCCCCAAAGGCAAGATGGAGCATTGGCGAAACGGATGAGGCACTCGTCCAGACGTTTGTCCGCGACTTACAGCTCAATCCGCTCGTCGCCAAAATGCTCGTTCTCCGAGATATTCATACTGTTGCAGAAGCAGAGCAATTTCTACATGGCGGTGCGGGTGATTTTCACGATCCGTATTTAATGGATGGCATGATTCCGGCTGTGGCAAGAATCCGCAGAGCCTTAGAACAAAATGAGCAAATTCGCGTTTATGGCGATTATGATGCTGATGGCGTCAGCAGCACTTCGCTGATGACGCATTTGCTGCGTGGTCTCGAAGCACGCTTCGATACATATATTCCACATCGGATTCGCGAAGGCTACGGGCTGAATCGTACAGCAATTGAGCTGGCGAAAGAGCAGGGTGTATCGCTGATCATTACCGTCGATACGGGCATTAGCGCGGTCGACGAAGTCCAGTATATTCAGGAGCTCGGCATGGATGTGATCGTGACTGACCATCACGAACCGCCGGCCATCTTGCCTGATGCTTTGGCTGTCATCAATCCGAAGAAGCCCGGCTGCCCATATCCGTATAAACATCTAGCAGGCGTCGGCGTAGCACTGAAGCTCGCACATGCGCTATTGGGTCGGCTCCCTGAAGAGCTGCTGGAATTTGCCGCGCTTGGTACTGTAGCCGATCTTATGCCGCTAACAGGCGAGAACCGCCTCATCGTGAAGCAGGGATTAGTACGCATGCAAGCATCCGCCTATCCCGGTTTTCGCTCACTAATCGGTGTATCGGGCATCGAACGTAAAGAAGTAACAGCTTCCCACATCGGATTCTCGCTTGCTCCTCGCATTAATGCGAGCGGACGGTTGGAGTGTGCGGACGATGCAGTTAAACTTCTAACAACAACTGACGAGCAAGAAGCGGAGCGGATTGCGTACGAGTTGGATATGCTGAATAAAGAGCGGCAGCGCATCGTTGAAGAGATGGCGAAGGAAGCTTTGGAGATGGCGGAACAGCAGCGAGAATTAGGCATGGATAAAGTAATCGTCGTAGCGAAGGAAGATTGGAACGTTGGCGTTGTCGGTATTGTTGCTTCCAAAATTGTGGAGAAGTTTTACCGGCCTACCCTGGTGCTTAGTATCGATCCCAAGACGGGCATCGCCAAAGGATCGGCGCGGTCCATTGCCGGATTCGATTTGTATAAAGCATTAACGGAATGCAAAGAATGGCTTGATCACTATGGCGGTCATCAGGCGGCAGCCGGCATGAGCCTCGACCGCAGCCATCTGGATGCCTTCAGGTTCAAGTTGAATGAAATTGCCGCTGCGCTACTAACGGAGCAGGATTTCATTCCGCTACTGAAGGCGGATGCGGCTTGCAGCTTGCAGGCTGTGCCGATTTCAGCGATCGAGCAGCTCGAAAAGCTGGCGCCGTTCGGCATGGGGAACCCGGCGCCGAGGTTTGTATTTACGGATTTGTCGCTAGGCGAAATCCGGACGATGGGCAAAGAGAAGCAGCATCTGAAACTGGCGCTTTCCGAGACGCGCGAAGAGATTAGCTGCTCCGTGGAGGCACTAGGCTTCGGCAAAGGCAGCCTCGCCGGTTTCATTGCGCCGGCTTCGCGCCTTGATGTGCTCGGCGAGCTCTCCATCAACGAATGGAACGGCGTGCGAAAGCCGCAAATCGTTATGCAGGATTTGCGCATTACCCATGTACAGCTTTTCGACTGGCGTGGCATCCCTCAGCTGGACGCAAAGCTTACAGGCCTGAAGGAAGCTTTAGCTTCAGGAGTAGCGGGTGCGAGCCAGAGCCAGGTTCCAGCTGTCGTGCTTTTTCATGAGGCAGATGTTCCCGCATTTGCATCTACGTCCTTTCAGCACGGTGAATCTCTGGCTTACTGGGTTCTTCAGGAATCCGGCCACTTCAAGCCAGGCAATGAGCTAGCTAGCGTGCTCGATTTGGCCAGTTTGCAGGATGTCATCTTATACTCGGCTCCACGCAGTGTGCACGGCTTGCAGAGCTTACTTCTGCAGGCACGCGGCATGATGCGCTGTTATGCGGTTTTTGCAGAATTGGGGTCGGCTAGTGACGTGACGATGCCATCACGTGATATGTTTAAACTTTTGTACGGAACCTTGCAAAAAGAAGGGTCTCTGAATTTGCAGGACCAGCGCTTCATGCAAACATTAAGCAGACGTTCTGGTCTTTCCCCGGCTATGATACAATTTATCATATCGGTTTTTGAAGAATTGGGTTTTATTGAACGGCTTGAGGCGGTTGTCAAATTGCAAGCAGCTCCGGCGAAAAGAGATTTATCGACGTCGCGCTTGTATCAAGACAGATTACGCAGGCAGGAAGTCGAATCGATAGTGATGTACTCTTCAGCCAAAGAGCTGGAGCAATGGATTGCAGAACAAATTAAAATACAAAATAAAGCCATGGAGGAAATTGTATGAATTTTAAAGATTATATCCGCGTCATCCCGGACTTTCCACAGCCTGGAATCCGTTTTAAGGATATTACAACTCTGCTTCAAAACGGTGCCGTATACAAAGAAACGATTGACCAATTGAAAGAGATGGTCAAAGAAAAGCAAATCGACGTGATTGCCGGTCCTGAAGCCCGCGGCTTCGTTGTTGGCGCGCCGTTAGCTTACTCCCTGGGAGTTGGCTTCGTGCCGATCCGTAAAAGCGGCAAACTGCCGGGCGATACGATTGAAGCGGATTATGCGCTTGAATACGGCAAAGATAAATTAGCCATGCATAGAGACGCCATTAAACCAGGTCAAAAGGTTTTGATTGCCGATGATCTGCTGGCGACCGGAGGCACGATTCAGACCTCCATCGACCTGATCAATCAGCTTGGCGGCGATATTGTCGGTGCGGCATTCTTGATCGAATTATCCTACCTCGACGGCCGGGAGAAGCTTGGCGGCATTGACGTTGTTTCGTTAGTCCAATATTAATACACAAAAGCACCTCAACTTTGCCGTGCAGGCAAGGATGGGGTGCTTTCTTATCACCTAGCAATACCCTTTCTAAAAAAATGGGGTATGGTAAAAAATGGAGATAAGCGTGCTGGAAAGCTTATTCTTGGATCATGGGTTCGCTTTGTTCGAACAAAATATGGAGTGAGTTAGAGCTTTGAAGCATGTGAAGGAGAAATGCGCCCAATATAAGGGGCTAGCCACCATGAAAGTTGCAAAGGGTATATCAACAAACAGCAAGTGCACAGCTGCAGAGGTATTTTTCATCGTTGCAGCGGGCGAGGCGAAATGAAGTCGAGTCTCTAACGATGTTTTGAATGCTTACAGACGAGAAAAAAAAGCAGTTGTGTACGCTGAGCGAAGCTGAAAAGATGTTTCTCATCGTAACGGCGATGTGGGGATGTTGCAATCGTGTCTCTAAACATTCCTGTTAATGCTAAGAAATTGCCTTAGACAAAAA
>NZ_JBHTHA010000004.1:0-86373 GCF_042676385.1 Paenibacillus sp. GCM10027628 | reverse complement strand
GAACGGTACGTACGGTGGTGTAAGAGGTCGGGGGCTAGCCGCCCCCTCCTACTTAATTTTTTGAAGGATCTTAGCAAGACGGTTTACTGAACAATCGTTCTCGGTATTTTAGTGATGTCACGCCGAAGTGGTCTCTACAGAATAATTGGTTATAGGAGAAAGGGGGGGATGAAACGTCCATCTATATCGGTGAATCCGTATTCTTGTGCAAGATCACCAACTTGTAACACCAGTCCGTTTTTATGTCTTATTTCGCTATCTCCAGCCAAGGCAGATACAGCTCGCCCAATATAATACGTCGACTCAGTGCGGTTAAGAGCTTCAACCTCCTGCCAATGGTTTTCATCTGTGTAGAAATTCATTAGCATCAGTTCAGTTCTCATCCAACCAGGAGAAACAGCTACCACCGTAATCTTAGTGTTTTTAAGATCATGAGCCAAACTGAGTACTGACCGGTTAATCGTATTCTTGGCAAGATCGTAATAGAAAGTTCCCAGATACTTATCCTGATCCTGAAATGTGGTATGCACGATTAATCCTGAATCAGCTTCCATCATAAGCGGGATCGCATAATGGTTGGTCGCTATTTGCGCGCGTACTCCGCACTGAAACATTGCATCCCACATGTGAAGTGGATATTCCCAGAAAGCTTTAGGTTGTAAATTCACTTCCAAGTCATGCAGTCCCCAAACGTTATTCACAAGTATATCGAGACGTCCTTGTTCCTGTCGGATTCTCTCGATTAGAGCTTTTGTATCCTCATCACGTGTATGATCGCAACGGCATGCGTAAGCCTTTCCTCCATTATTAAGAACCTCCTCGACAGTTTCATCAATACTACCTGGAAAACCGCGTGTCGTAGTACCTCGTAAACTTCTTCCAGATACATAAACCACTGCTCCGGCTTTCCCAAGCTCCAAGGCTATCCCTCTTCCAGCCCCCCGACTGCCTCCGGTAACGAGAGCGATTTTTCCATCGAGTCTCTTCAATTCCACCCACTCCTTCGTAGCTATTTATTTCATAATACAAAGGTAATATGTCATCTAGTGTCATGATTATAATTTTTCTAACCAAGATCAGACTTTCCACACCTTCAGCATACTTTCAGCTAACTTTCATATGCCCATCAGCCAAACTTAAGTAAAGCTTCAGGTTAGCGCCCTATACTTATATCTATCAACACCAATCAAAATAAGTGGCACACGAAAGGCGGTAATCACATGAGTGAAGATATGAATAATATGATTAACTTAAATGATATAAAGGTTGAAAACAAGAAGAGGAGCACCAAATTAAGATCTATGTTTGCAGCTTTTATGGCTGGCGCGGTCGTAGTCGGTGGATTGATGTTCACGTCAGATAAGATGAATTTGTTTGGGTTTGATGCCCAACCCGTTCAATCAGGTGTCGCTGCTGCTGCCAACTCGGCAGGAGCTGGTGTCCAGACTGCATCGTTAACCCCTTCAGGGACGAACAGTATCTCATCCATTGCAAAAGCTGCGAGTCCGGCGATTGTCAAAATCGAGACCAAAGTAAAACAGACCAATAATGGACAAAATAGAAGAAACATATTGGGGCAAGGTACTGGGAGCGGAGATACCATTGAAAATGGGATTGGATCAGGCTTTGTTTTCGACTCGAACGGTTATATTTTAACTAACGAGCATGTTATTGATGGTGCAGACGAAATCGATGTCTATGTGCAAGGCTACGACACACCCTTTACGGCAACTCTTCTTGGAAGCAGCTACGATCTAGACTTGGCTGTGCTCAAAATTCAAGGGGATAAAGCTTTTCCTGCATTGAAGATCGGTAACTCCGACAATACGCAAGTAGGGGATTGGCTTGTTGCGATCGGTAACCCGTATGACTTCGATTACTCCGTAACTACGGGCGTTTTAAGCGCCAAAGAGCGCACGATCAGCATCGATGATGAGCAGGGTACTCGCAATTACAAACATTTGCTGCAAACGGACACAGCGATCAATCCAGGTAACTCCGGCGGTCCGCTTTTGAATATGAATGGTGAAGTTATCGGTATTAATACGGCTGTAAACGCTGAAGCGCAAGGAATGGGCTTTGCAATTCCCGCAAGTACGATTAGTTCTGTTGTAGATAAACTGAAAAATAACGAAACAATTCCAAAAGAGCCGGCACCATACATCGGCGTAGCTCTACAAAATATTTCGGATGATATGCTGCAAGACTTAAAAATCAACAGCACAAAAGGTGCCGTAGTTGCTGATGTGCAGCAAGGCACGCCAGCTTTTAAAGCGGGCATTCGTCAATTCGACGTTATTTTGGATGTGAATGGCACAGCAGTTTCAAGCGCTGATGACATTACAAAAGCTGTGCAAGCCGCAGCCGTGGGAGACGAACTGAAAATAACAATCTCTCGTGACGGTCAAACGAAGGATGTTACTGTTGCAGTTGGGAATAAAAACGCAGCGAGCAACTAAAGGTAATTTAAACTTCGAATCTAAATTAGAGCGTTAATACAGGCCGCCGCGGCAACGATCGGCGGCCCTGTTACATATAGGCACTGTTGATTTTCAACAAAAGAAAACCGCCAACAAAAAGTTGGCGGTAATGCTAACACCATGTGATTGAAGAAAGTAGTTTCAAATGATTCAACTGCCAAGTTTAGTTCCGAAACCCCAAGCAGTGGAGACGCGGCTCATAACGCGGATTTTCCGTCTTAACCGACGCCGACTTGGCAAATGAGGTGGTTTAAGCCGGTTTTTCCGCGTAAAAGTCAAGTGTCACCCCCCCAAGCAGTGGAGACGGGGCATATAACGCGGATTTTCCGTCTTAACCGACGCCGACTTGGCAAATGAGGTGGTTTAAGCCGGTTTTTCCGCGTAAAAGTCAAGTGTCACCCCCCCAAGCAGTGGAGACGGGGCATATAACGCGGATTTTCCGTCTTAACCGACGCCGACTTGGCAAATGAGGTGGTTTAAGCCGGTTTTTCCGCGTAAAAGTCAAGTGTCACCCCCCCAAGCAGTGGAGACGGGGCATATAACGCGGATTTTCCGTCTTAACCGACGCAGTCTTGGCAAATGAGGTGGTTTAAGCCGGTTTTTCCGCGTAAAAGTCAAGATTCGCCCTCCCAAGCAGTGGAGACGCGGCTCATAACGCGGTTATTCCGTCTTAACCGACGCCGACTTGGCAAATGCGGGTTTAAGCCGGTCTTTTGTTACTCCTCCATTAATAATTGATTTAAAAGCAACATATTTTCACTCCAGAATTTTCTGTAAAACGATACCCAATCCTCAATTTCTCTCAATGGAGCGGCATTCAGCCGATATCGCGTTTCCCTCCCGACTTTTCGGTTGGTTACGAGACCGGCATCCTTAAGAATGGCCAAATGCTTAGATACCGCAGTACGCCCCATTTGAAAATGAACTGTTAACTCATTGAGAGGCAACTCTTCCGCGTTCGCCAATAGACGTAACAGGTGACGCCGAGTCGGATCTGCAACGGCCGCGTAGATATCTTTCGGTTGATTAGCTTCCATACCACCATCTCCAATAACCACTTATGCTCAAGGAACTAAATTGTGTTCTATTCATATTAGGATACCGAAAAATGTCATGTCAATGCTTGACAGGATGAAACAAAAACAACCTGGGCTGTGGGCTTGAAAAAGGCCATTCGCGCAGGTGTTTTTGTAGAGCGTATTCATGCCATTAATAAGCAAGCCCAACCCGACAACCCACATAGTCGCGCGTCAAAGCTTCCTTGTAGGTGAATTCCGCGGTGTCGCCCACCGAGATGGACATGCCGCCATCCGGCAAGTAGTCACGCTGTGCGCGGTACGTACCCACCGGCTCTCCGTCTGGCAAATACGTTGGACAGACGGTGGTCCAATCCAAGCCGGATGCGACCAGCAGCTCCCAAGCCTTCCTGTGCTCCTCGGCCGCTCGCGTTGAGGAGCGTCTGGAATCCGGCGCTTCGTAGCGGAGCAGCCCGGGGTGCTCCCGGCTCTGCAGAATGCCGGCCGTTCCAACGGTGACGATCCGCTTGATGCCTCGAGCTTTCATTTCCCGGATGATCAGCGGCATGCTCTCGGTCAGCGCTGTTCCTCCATCTGTACCGAGACAGCTAATAACCAGTTCTACATCGTGAAAGGCGCTTTGGATGTCCTGTTCGCGACAGGCATTACCTTCATACAGTTTAAACATCGAAGGGCTTACGTCCCTTACGTCCGTCAGATTCTCCGCTCGTCGAACAAGTGCATGGACTTCATGTCCATCCGCTAATGCTTTAGCGAGAACCCTCCTTCCTACCCTTCCGGTGGCTCCTAGCAGAAGTATGCGCATGATGATCCTCCCTATTTCATTGATCTAAGGCTTATTATACCTAAAAATAATCGGACATGGCTCCTTGCGCGTTCAGGGGCTCCCACTTGAACCGTGCTTGCGAATCCAGCATAATAGTCCTGTAAGCAAGCAGCGGCACTATTTTGGCATAGAAGGGAATTTCCCAGTCATGAGAATCAATAAATTTATAAGTGAAACCGGCGTCTGTTCCAGACGGGAAGCGGATAAGTGGGTGGAAGCGAAGCGGGTTACGATCAACGGCGAAGTAGCCGGATTGGGCAGTGTCGTAGGTCCAGGCGACGAGGTGCGAGTCGATGGCAAGCCAATCGGCGTGAAAAAAGAGCACGTCTACATTGCACTTAACAAGCCAGTCGGCATTACCAGTACGACCGAAGCGCATGTGAGAGGCAATATTGTTGACTTCGTCGGGCATGCGGAGCGCATTTTTCCTATCGGACGGCTTGATAAGGATTCAGAAGGATTGATCCTGCTGACGAACAACGGCGATATTGTGAACCAGATCCTGCGAGCAGAGAACAATCACGATAAAGAATACATCGTTACAGTGAATCGGCCGATTACGTCGATGTTTTTGCAAGGGATGGCCAGCGGGGTCAAAATACTCGGGACGACAACGAAGCCCTGTGAAGTTTACAAGGTGGGGGACCGTGTTTTCCGTATTATTCTCACGCAAGGACTTAATCGTCAAATTCGCCGGATGTGCGAGGCGTTTGGCTATCGGGTCGTACGATTGCAGCGTGTACGGATCATGCACATTCATCTCGGCAATTTGAAGCTGGGCAAATGGCGGAATTTGACGCAGGGCGAAATGCAGGATTTGATGCATACGCTCAGCAAAGAGAAGCCCGGCCCCAATATGGAGCGTTCACAACCAAACCGGACAAGTTAATAAAGCGAGCAGATCCAACCAAAAGAGCATGAGCAGAGCCTCCGTCAGGGGTGTTCGGTACATGCTTTTTTTCTTTTAAAAAACTTATCATGCCAAGCAACCTTTTTCCAACTTCTGACGTTTAGAGCGTAGAACCCTTACATAACGCATACTTGCAAGCTCGTTAAGCTACATAAACCAATAAGGAGGAAGATGATTTTGAAAAAATGGTTGAAACAAGCTGGAACGCTCGCCATTGCCTCATCGCTTTTACTCACTGCAGTTCCTCAGGTATGGGCGGATGAAGCCGTTACCTCAAGTAAGCCCATGATCCTGCCTGTTATTCCCGGCCAAGGAGATGGCAAGCAGTTGGAAGCAAGCATCACCAAAGAACGCGCCCTTGAACTAGCCAAGACCTATGTAACGATTCCGACCGGATTCACGCTGCAATCCGTAAGCTTGAACTCGTATTATGGGAGCGGCGGCCGCAATGTTCCAACGTGGAACATCAATTATATGAAAAAGGTAAAGGATCAGTATTACGGCAATTTGAGCGTATCGATCAATGGTATGGACGGGTCGCTCACGTCCTATTCGATCAATGACAACGATCCGGATCATAAGCCCAGCTATCCGCCGAAGGTGGATTTTAAGGGTGCCAAAGACGTGGCCTCGGCCTGGATCGCCAAAGTGAACCCGAGCAAGCAGAAAGAGCTGCTATACAACGATACCGAAGAGAACTCCTTCCGAACGCCGCTGAATGGCAATTATCAGTACAATATTCGTTTTGACAGGGCTGTGGGTGGTGTGCCTTTCAGTCAAAACGGGATGAATGTGAGTGTAAATGGCGAAGGCGAAGTTACGAGTTACAACTATAATTGGGACGATAACGTCAGTTTTGAGCAGAATGTAACGCCCATCTCGAAAGAAAAGGCTGCGCAATTGTTCCATGACAAGTCCAATTTGTACTTGCTATACCAGATTCCTTATGGAATGAAAGGGAAAAAGACGCCGATCACCTCTTACACAGTGGACCCTTTTTCGTTGAATGCGGTAAGCGGAGAGTTATGGAATCCTGGAATGGGTTCTGCGCCTGCAGCCGATGGAGAGAAGCCTCTGAGCGATAAACCGCTGGCGGAGAAACCTTCGGCAACACTGAATTTAACCAAGGAGCAAGCCGCAGAGAAGGTAGTGAGCGCTTTTAACCTCTCTACGGATTATAAACTGCAGGAAGCTTCCTATAATGAGTCCACGAATCCGGATAGCGGAGAAACGGAATCAACCTGGAATTTGAACTGGAGCCAGCCGGCTGACAAGGATTCGAAGAGTAAAATCGGGGGCGGCGGCGCCTGGGCCAGTGTGAATAGCAAAACGGGCGAGATTCTGAACTTCAACAGCTACATCCCTTATGGGCCAGATTCTGAAAAGGAAATTGAAGGCAAAGTTTCATTGGACGATGCGAAGACGGCGGCCGTTAATTTTGTGAAAAAACATCTGCCCGCCTATACGGACCAGCTGGTGCTGAACATGCCGTCGGCTAAAAACTATTCGGAAGAGCAGCTGAAGCATATGCGCAACTGGGACATTCAATTCAAACGCGTCATCGACGGCATCTCGGCCGGGAATGAGAACGTGGGTGTGAGCATCGATCGGACCAATGGCCAGATCATGAACTTCCATTTCTCGATCAGCGATCTGCCGTATCCGAAGACGAAGCCTGAAGTGCTGGCCGTCGATAAAGCCAAAGATATTCTCCTTTCCCAGTACAATATTAAGCTGAATTATGTGCTTGCAGGCAATGGACCGATCTATGGGATGCCGATTGAAAAATATAATGTCATGGTTGCAGCCGGCAAGATTGCGCCAACCGCTGCTGTGGGTACAGCGGGCGAGAAGCTGGAAGCCAAGCTTGTCTATTCGCTAGAACCAAAGTACACGCGTGAAGCGTTCTTGTTAGACGCTGAGTCCGGCCAATGGAAGAATGCAAATACCGGCGAAGTGATCTCTCTGGAAAAAGTGAAAGTCGACGACATCGACAATCACTGGGCTCGCAATGAGCTTCAGCTAATGCTGGATTATCAAGCACTGGACGTGAAAGACGGCAAAGTAAATCCCGATCAGACGATAACGCGCGGAGAATTGATCAAAATGCTTGTCATCGCCATGAACGGCGGTAATGGAGGCATTTATTACGGAGCGGAGCGTAAAGCTTCTTTCGCCGACGTAGCCGCTACCTCCGCCTACTTCGCTTATGTGGAAAATGCCGTCGATCGGGGACTGCTCGATCCCGGCGCAGATTTTAATCCGGAAGCCAAAATGAATCGCGAAGAGATGGCTCAGCTCATCGTGAAGGCGCTTGGTTACAAGAGCTTGACGAAGTTCGACGGCATCTTCAATACGAACTTTGCGGATGCGTCCAAGCTGAAAAATGTTGGCGATGCGGCCATCGTGCTCGGTCTTAACATTATGTCGCTCAGCGGCGATAAATTCGAGCCGCAGCAAGAAGTATCCAAGGCGCAGGCGGCCAGCGCATTCTACCGCTTCCTGCAGAAGCGGGCAGAGCTGCAAGACCGGTCACCACGCTTCTATTATTAAGGACTCCTGGGCATGCCGCTTCGGCGGCATGCATTATTTTTTTTCCACTGCGCTCTAAAGCCTCAGATATGCTACAATATTCTTTAAAACTTGGTATTAGCGTAGCTAGGAAAAGGAGTCAGAGTGTATGAGTGTGTCCACGAGAGTAGGCTTGGAAGATATCATCAAAGCGAATCACGTGCTTAGCCGTGTGATCGAGCCATCGCCTTTGCAGCGTAATGAGCTTCTGTCCAATTTATATGAATGCAACGTTTATCTCAAACGTGAAGATATGCAGGTCGTACGGTCTTTTAAAATTCGCGGAGCTTACAATGTGATTCAAAGCTTATCTCCGGAAGAGCGCGAGGCGGGCGTTGTTTGCGCAAGCGCGGGGAATCACGCGCAGGGTGTGGCTTACTCCTGTAAGCAGCTCGGTATCGAGGGCAAAATTTTTATGCCGACCACGACGCCCCGTCAAAAAATATCCCAGGTGAAGCTGTTCGGAGGCTCGTTTGTCGAGGTGATCCTGACAGGTGATACGTTCGACGACTCCTCGGCGCAAGCCAAAGCTTATTGCGAAAAGGAAAACAAAGTGTTCATTCATCCGTTTGACGATGTTCGCACGATTGCCGGCCAAGGCACCGTAGGGCTTGAGATTATGAATCAAATGCCCGAGAGCCCGGACTATATCTTCGCGACGATTGGCGGCGGCGGTCTGGTAGCGGGTGTATCTACGTTTGTAAAGAGCGTTTCCCCGCAAACGCGAATCGTTGGCGCTGAGCCCGAGGGGGCCGACAGCATGTCCGAATCGCTTCGCCAGGGACATGTTGTAACATTGTCCACGATCGACAAGTTCGTCGACGGTGCGGCTGTGAAGCAAGTGGGCCAGCTCACTTTTGACATTTGCAAAGACGCGCTTGAGGATATTGTAGTCATTCCTTCCGGCAAGGAGTGCACCACGATTCTTGAACTGTATAACAACAATGCCATCGTCATCGAGCCTGCAGGCGCTTTGCCGGTTGCGGCGCTGGATGCCTATCGGGAGCAAATACGCGGCAAGAATGTGGTCTGCATCATTAGCGGCGGCAACAACGATATCGAGCGGATGCAGGTGATCAAAGAGAGATCGCTTATCTATGAAGGGTTGAAGCACTATTTTATCCTCAATTTCCCTCAGCGGGCAGGGGCTTTGCGTGAATTTCTCGAGGAAGTGTTGGGGCCGACCGACGATATCACCCGATTCGAGTACACGAAGAAAAATAACCGGGACGACGCTCCGGCACTGGTCGGAATCGAGCTCAAAAACAAGGACGACTACGACGGGCTGATCGAACGTCTCTCTCGAAAAGATTATGGTTACATCGAAATTAATAAGGATCCGAAGCTATTTAATTTGTTGATTTAAACTAGAATCTATTAGCCAACCACCTATGAATATGCTATAGTAAATGAGCTACAAAAATTTCCATATCCATATTTCTCAAAAGGCAAACTTGTCGAAAGATAAGGGCGCAAAGCCTCAGATCTAACGTTGCTTTGCAACTATGATGGCTGGGCTGCCGAGAGGTCACAATTCTACCTATGCAGCTAGTACACCTAACGGCTATTCCGCTTCGGAATAGCTTTTTATTTTGGCTTGTTGAAAACGCAGCCAATGCTTACGAGAAAGTTTTACTAAATTTAGGAGGATCCAAGCATGAAGGGCATAAAGTCTTCAAAATGGGCGCAGCATATGAAAGTATATGTTTGGGCATATATCGGCTTATTTAGCGTCTGTTTGTTGACGGTTAATCTGCTTGCAGCCGCTTCATTTTCATTTCAACCTCGTGTGCTGATCGCGCTAACGGTTCAAGTCGTCATTTGCTTGCTCATTGCTTTTCGCGTGCGTTTGTTATTGAAAACAAAGCAGCAGGTTGAAGAGCAAATGAATGAAATGACACATATGGCCTACCATGACGCCTTGACCGGCTTGCCGAACCGTCGGCTGTTCCAGGATCGTCTGGAACGCGCACTGCTGCAAGCAAAGCGTCGCGAGCAGCTGGTGGCGGTGATGTTCCTGGATATGGACCGCTTCAAAGGCGTGAACGATACTCTGGGTCATGCTTGCGGCGATCAATTGATCCGGCAGGCGGGCCAGCGCTTGGTAAGCTGCTTACGGGGAGCTGACACGGTGTTTCGGCAAGGCGGGGACGAATTCACCATTTTGCTGGAATATATGGCGAAGCCCGAAGATGTTAGAGTTGTAGCGGCCCGCATTCAAGCGGAGTTGGAGGAGCCTTTTATTCTCGAGGGTACGCCTGTATCGGTGACAGCGAGTATGGGGATTGCCTTATATCCGATGGACGGCGATACGCCGGAGCAGCTCATGGAACGGGCGGATGAAGCGATGTACGCGGCAAAGGAGCGGGGGCACAATCACTTCCAATTCTACGCCTCAGATATCGATGCAATGCTGGCAGGCAAAGCATATTTGGAAAAAGAGCTGCGGTTATCGCTGCAGCATGAACATTTTGAATTGCGGTATCAGCCTCAATATGAATTGGCAACAAGAGAACTAAAAGGCGTGGAGGCCGTACTTTCTTGGAGCAAGGGGGGGCCTCAATCTGTATACGGTCTGAATTGGAGAAAGATCGCTGACGAAACCGGCCTTATGATCCCTATAGGCCATTGGATGCTGCGCAACGCCTGCATGCAGGTGAGAAGCTGGCAGGATTCCGGCTATCCGCCGCTCCGATTGACAGTCGGCATCACTTCTGTTCAATTCGAAGATCCGTTTCTTATCGATAAGCTGGATGCCATTTTGAAAGAAACGGGTATGGACCCAAAACGTGTTGAAATCGATCTGACAGAAAGTATTTCTACTTCCAGCGTTCAAGAGGCGGGGGAGAAGCTAAGGCAATTAAAAGCACTGGGAGTCCGCGTTGCAATGGACGATTTGTGCATCGGATTGTTTACGCGTTCCGGTATGGAGGGAATGCCGATGGACAGCGTGAAGCTCGATAGCGCGTTGGTGAGGGATCTTCCCGACGATGACGAGAATCAGGCGTTAGCTGCGGCCATTATTCGAATGGCCCATCGTTTGGGGCTGAATCTGATCGCCAAAGGTGTTGAAACGAAAGCGCAATTGGAGCATTTGCAGCATTTGCAGTGCACGGAAGTACAAGGGGAACTGTTCGGCGGACCTTTACATCCTACGGAGTTCCTAAAGCTAATGAAAGAAAATGTCGTCCAAGTGGCCACGTAGATTTTATTGACCACAGGTAGTATAATAAATACTTGGTGCTTGGAACCTATATTGTTGAGAATGACAAACGAAATATGCCGGCTTGTATGACGTCACGAATTATGATATTCCTAGGGGAACCTACTTTTCTCCTAGGCCTTTTAATGTTACAATTGTACATGCAAGGTCTTACATAATTTCGTTTATCGTGGTCATACTACAATGTGGAACTCCATGGTAAAGGTAAAATTAATATGATGGGGGTAAAAACAATGAAGAAAGTGCTTTCTACAGCTCTTATGGCTGTAACGGTTACGGCAATGGCGCTCACAGGTTGCGCGAAGAAAGACGAAACTAAGCCTGCAGCATCAGCAACTCCAGGAGCTACCGCGGCAGCAACTGCTGCAGCATCGACAGCTCCTAGCAATAACAGCGGCAAAGATTTCAAAATCGGTATGGTTACGGATATCGGTGGTGTAAACGATAAATCCTTTAACCAAAGCGCTTGGGAAGGTTTGAAAGCCCTTGAGAAACAAACGGGCGTTAATGTGAAAAACCTCGAAAGCAAAAGCGATGCGGACTACACGCCGAACTTGAACAAATTCGTTAAAGACGGATACAACTTGACTTGGGGTATCGGTTTCTTGATGGGTGACTCGTTGAAAACAGTAGCAACGCAAAACCCTAACGCTAAATTGGCGATTATCGATAACGTGGTTGACGCTCCTAACGTAGAGTCCGTTACTTTCTCCGAGCAAGAAGGCTCCTACCTCGTTGGTGTGGTAGCAGGTCTGACAACGAAAACGAACAAAATCGGTTTTGTCGGCGGTATCGACATCCCGGTTATCAAACGTTTTGAAGCTGGTTTCGTAGCAGGGGTTAAAGCTGTTAATCCTAACGCGAAAATTCAAATCAACTACACAGGCGCATTCGACAAGCCTGACCTTGGTAAAGCAGCGGCAGCAACGATCTACAACGATGGCGCTGACATTATTTTCCATGCCGCGGGTTCCACAGGTAACGGTGTATTTAACGAAGCCAAAGACCGCGCTAAAAACGGTAAAAAAGTATGGGTTATCGGTGTAGATAAAGACCAATCCCTAGAATTTGGTGACGATGTAACACTGACTTCCATGATGAAACGCGTTGACCAAGCGGTTACTCGCGTATCCAAAGATATCATCGACAACAAATTCCAAGGTGGCAAAACGGTTGTTCTTGGGCTTAAAGATGATGGCGTAGGTCTTCCTGACACATCCAAGAAAAACGTAACTGCAGACATCTTGAAAAAAGTGGATGAGTACAAAGCGAAAATCATCAGCGGCGAAATCAAAGTACCTGAAACTCCAGCACCATAATTGTTGCCATATCGCACAGAAGCAAAGTAACACTAAGCGTGTTTTAGTAGAAACAAGGCTAGTTGCATAAACTAGCCTTGTTCTTTAGTTAGAAGAGGTTTTTTTGGAACATACATCTAAAAATTGATCCGTAGGGTGATCTGATGAGTGAATTAACCCCTGTTGTTGAGCTGAGCAACATTACGAAGCGATTCCCTGGCATTGTCGCCAACGATTCGATCAGCCTAAAGCTCAAAAAAGGCGAGATTCATGCCCTTCTTGGTGAGAATGGCGCCGGCAAATCAACATTAATGAACATCTTGTTCGGCTTGTATCAGCCTGATGAAGGTTTCATCAAGGTGCATGGCAAAGAAGTCAACATCGACAGTCCGAACCGTGCTATTGATCTTGGGATCGGCATGGTGCATCAGCATTTCAAGCTCGTTCAACCTTTTACCGTGACCGAAAATATTATTTTAGGCATGGAGCCCAAAAAAGGCATTAACGTGGACTTCCGCACCGCGCAAGAGAAGGTACGCAAGCTGTCCGAACAGTACGGTCTCCGCGTCGATCCGAAAGCGAAAATCGAGGATATTTCCGTTGGTATGCAACAGCGTGTGGAAATCTTGAAAACGCTGTATCGCGGTGCGGACATTCTCATTTTTGATGAGCCTACTGCTGTTCTAACGCCGCAGGAAATCAGCGAACTTATCGAAATCATGCGCAATCTGGTTAAAGAGGGCAAGTCGATTATCCTCATTACCCATAAGCTCAAGGAGATTATGGAGATTGCCGATACCGTGACGATCATTCGCCGGGGCAAGGTTATCGACACACTTTCGACGTCCACGGCCAATCCGCAGATTTTGGCGGAAAAGATGGTCGGACGCGATGTATCGTTTAAGGTAGTCAAGCAGGAAGCGAAGCTGGGCGAACCTGTTCTTCAGGTCCAGGATCTTGTAGCGCGTAATCAACAAGGGTTACCTGCATTGAAGGGGCTTAACTTTGAGGTGAAAGCCGGAGAAATTCTCGGCATCGCCGGTGTGGACGGCAATGGACAAAGCGAGCTGATTGAGGCTTTAACCGGCTTGCGTTCAGTGGATAGCGGGCGCGTTCTGCTGATGGGCAATAACATTACGAACCATTCGCCAAGGGAGATTTCGGAAGCGGGCTTATCCCATATTCCGGAAGATCGCCACAAGCATGGATTGGTTTTGGATTTCTCAATGAGCGAAAACATGGTGTTGGAAACGTATTTTCACCCTGAATATAACCGAGGCGGATTCTTGAACTACGAGGCGATCGATCGCCATGCCGAGGCGCTGATTAAGCAGTTTGACGTTAGAACGCCAAGTATCTATAACAAGGCGCGTTCCTTGTCAGGAGGCAATCAGCAAAAAGCGATCATTGCCAGGGAAATCTACAAGAACCCGAACCTTTTGATCGCCGCGCAGCCTACACGCGGATTGGACGTTGGAGCGATTGAGTTCGTGCATCGTCAATTGATCGAGCAGCGGAACAAAGGCAAAGCGGTGCTGTTGATTTCTTTTGAATTGGACGAGATTATGAACGTGTCTGACCGAATTGCGGTCATCTACGAAGGACAGATTGTGGGAGAGGTACTGCCGCAAGAAACAAATGATCAGGAGATCGGGCTGCTGATGGCCGGTAGTAAGCGCACTGGGAAGGGAGCTGCTCATGAATAAGGTCGCCAGAATTTTTACAAGTGAATCAGCGGTCAATCCGATTGTAGCGATTATACTCGGTTTAATATTCGGAGGGCTCGTCATGCTTGCCGGAGGGTATAACCCGATTGCCGCATATGGCTCGCTTTTCTCCCAAATCTTCGGCAGTTCTTATGATATAGGTGAAGCTGTTCGTGCCATCACACCGCTTATTTTAACGGGATTATCGGTTGCCTTTGCCTTCCGGACGGGCCTATTCAACATCGGTGCTGAAGGGCAAGTGATGATGGGGATGACAGGGGCTACATTCATCGGCGTGAAGGTGACCGGACTTCCATGGATCATCCATGCTCCGCTTGCTGTCATCGTAGGAGCCTTGCTGGGCGGGCTTTGGGGAGCCATCGCAGGGTATCTCAAAGCAAAGCGCGGCGTGAATGAGGTGATCACGACGATTATGTTGAACTGGATCGCATTGTTCCTTTCCAACTATATCGTGAATACATTCCTGTTAGAGCCCAAACAGCAGCGCTCGTACATGATTCAGGAATCGGCGTCGCTCAGCATCACTTGGCTGTCCGATCTTCTCAATCATGCCAGGGTTCACTGGGGGACGTTAATCGCGATCATCGCAGCTATTCTCTTCTACGTCATTTTGTGGAAAACAAAGCAAGGTTACGAGCTGCGAGCGGTTGGTCATAATATCGATGCAGCCAAATACGCAGGGATGAATGTGAATCGTAACATTGTGAAGGCGATGTTCATCAGCGGTATCTTTGCCGGACTTGCCGGTGTTTTTGAAATTCTGGGGGTATTCCACTATCAAGTCGTGGCGGCGGCGTCGCCGGGCTATGGGTTTGATGGTGTGGCCGTATCTTTGCTCGGTGCCAATAATCCGGTCGGCATCGTGCTTGGAGCCGTGCTGTTCGGAGGCTTAACCTACGGTTCTGCGGGAATGAGCTTTGGTGCGGATGTGCCGCCGGAAATCGTGCGTATCGTCATCGGTTCAGTAATCTTCTTCGTAGCAACGCAAGGCATCGTGAAATGGGTACTGATCCCATTCTACGGCAAACGCAAGAAAGAGAGGGCGTCGTAACATGGACCTGCTCACATTGATTAACTCGTTCCTAACCAAATTTAGCGAACTTATTAATACGACGCTCGTTTACTCGACGGCACTTATTTTTGGCGCATTGGGCGGGATTTTCTCCGAACGTTCAGGTGTCGTAAATATCGGTATCGAGGGTTTGATGGTATCCGGGGCTTTCGCTTCCGCGGTTGGCTCTTACTATGCGGAACAAGCAGATATGGGCGTCTGGTCTCCGTGGATTGGACTGCTGACAGCGGTTTTGTTTGCGCTGATTTTTGCGCTGATTCATGCAGTGGCGACCATTTCCTTTAAAGCTAACCAGGTAATCAGCGGCGTGGTCATCAACTTCCTGGCAGCAGGCGTGACTGTGTATCTGGTTAAAGTGCTGTTCAATGGCGCCGGGCAAACAGAGACATTGAATGATGTGTTTTCCAAATACGATATTCCGCTGCTTTCCAAAATTCCTTATCTAGGCTATGCTTTCTTTACTGCATACCCAACGACTTACATCGCGTTGATTCTCGTGGCAGTAACCTGGTACGTACTGTTCAAAACGCCATTCGGTCTTCGTCTTCGCTCTGTGGGTGAGCACCCAAGTGCGGCGGATACGATGGGGATTAAAGTGAAGCGAGTCCGTTACCTTGCCGTGCTGATTAGCGGTGCGCTTGGCGGCCTCGGCGGTGCGACCATTACGCTAACGACGACAAGCAACTTCTCACATAATACGATTTCCGGTCAAGGCTTTATCGCCATGGCCGCGATGATTTTCGGCAAGTGGCATCCCGTTGGCGCGCTTGGCGCGGCTGTGTTCTTCGGGATGGCGCAGGCGCTCAACAACTTCATGCGGTTGTTCGATTTCTCGAAAAACATTCCGCAGGAATTCCTGTACATGCTGCCGTACGTACTAACGATCTTGGTGCTTGCAGGGGCCGTAGGCCGGGCAAAAGCGCCTTCGGCACTCGGTGAGCCGTACGATCCGGGCAAACGCTAGAAAAAACATGCACGACTGGGGGTTTCCCCTGGTCGTGCATGTTTTTTTGTTTCCTACTTCTCCATTCCTCGCCATAGCGGAACGAGAGTGCGTTATAGCAGGAAATAGTTGTTCTGGATACCCCTTCGCGGAACGTCGGTGTCTTATATACACGGAAATGAGGCTAAACTGCTGAAATTCGCTGGATAACGCATCGTCGTTCCGCGTCGAAGTGATAAAGAAAATCATTCTGAGGAATAGCGTATCGAGGTTCCGCTTTTATTTAATTGAACGCACGAGCAGCGAGTACATAGGTGAGCTCTTCACTAGAAGACCAATGCTGGTCAGGTCACAACGCGTCATAGCCGAATGGTGCCCCGAATTTCTGCAGGATCCGATATGCCATTGACACAGCCTCACGATGCGTAACCAGATCCTTTGGTCGAAACTGATCCTTTACGAAACTATCCAGCAATCCTTCCCGATAGGCAATGTGGAATAGCCCTAGCTGCTTCGCATTGATATCGGAGACATCCTTCAGGGCTAGCTGCGGATCAGGGTCGCCCTCATGGCTAGAGGCATTCATCGTTCGCAGCGACAACAATTTTACCATCCCGCCGACTGCATCCTCCCTGTGAATAAAACCTTGCTGATTGAAATCATCGACATAGGCTTGCAGTGTCAAAGCCCTTTGTTTTGCATCCTCCGGCATTTGAACGGCCAGCTTCATCAGCGTTGCCCAGTTCGATGTGGATATGGGTTCATTCAACTTGAGGACATCGAGCGTTTCCGAATTGAACTTCTCCCATTCTTCCACTGAGATAGGCCCCCGACCGTGTAGAGTAAGCTCTCGCGCCGGTACAAGCAATTGTTTGAACGGTGCCAGCTCGCTTTTTATCCATATGAGTTCTGCGTCATTCGCGTATACACTAGTTGGCAGGACAAGCGCTAACAGCAATGCAGTCAGTGCCGTTTGTTGAATAATTTTGCGCATCAAAATATCATTCGCCTCCTTGCTAATTTCATCTTGTTATAGATGTTAGACGAATGAAGAGGTAAAAAGTTCCAGATAAAATAAAACGCTTTCATAAAAATTTTTCGACAAGGAGGTTTGGTGTGAAGTTCATGTGGACGAGCTTTCAGTCCATGGAAACTTATGGTAGAGTTAGTTTAAAAGGACTTGATCTGATTCCGGTATTCACTGGGCGAGACCCCGTACCAACGACGGAACTGCTTGGAAAAATACAGGGGATCATAGAAGCCGACGGATGCAGCGATTTGTTCGATCGTAAGTTCCATGCGTTCCCGCAGCAGTAATCTCGCTTTATCGACCCGCAGCTTCAACAGGAAGGTCACTGGCGTTACTTTCGTATGGCGTTTGAATATGCGGGACAAGTAAGCGCGATTGTACCCTAGACTCTCGGCCATGAGCTCAATGGTAATGGGCTCCGCGTACTGCGTTGATAGATAATGAATAGCCTGCTGAACAATCCGGCCGCTCTCAGCTTCCGCGACCGCACCCGTTAAGGTAGAAGCCGTCAGCACATCGCAATATTCGGCAAGCAGCAGCTGCAAGTATCCGCAAGCCTTTAATTGAGCATTCGCCTTCCTGGTTCGAAGTGCTTGCTGAATATGACGGAACAATACGGGGATATGTCGATTGCGCTTGGTGTGTATGATCGGCAGCAGCGGATTGACGCTAGTGGAGGCAACCAGTCCGGCGGCTTCAGGCCCAGAGAAAGCGATCCAGCAATAATGCCAAGGGTCGGCCTCGTCCGAAACATAACTGACCAATTGTTCAGGCTCTATAACAAAGCTGTCCCCAGCGCTAAGGGCGTGATCATGTCCATGGCAGGAAAAGATTCCCTTGCCCGAGATGATATAGTGGACCAAGTAATAGTCATACACTTTGGGACCCAGCTTATGCGCAGGCTTCGTCTGACTCTCCCCGGCAAATAGCACAACAAGCTCCCGGTCTTGCGCAGGCAGCGGATTCGAAACAACATAGTAGCTTTCAGGTTTCAAATGAACGCACCTCGTCCTTCATCATATCCTTGTAGTCACTTTACCACACATCTTGCCAAAAGTTAAAGACTCGTAGATCACATTTATCCATGTGAAAATAACATCCCTCCATAGCCAATAACTTGACCATCTCTTATACTAAAGTTACAAACTTACTTCTAAAAAACGAATTCTAACTCTACAAAAGGCGGTGCCACCATGGCAGATCTGCAAGCATTGAAAGACACATTCATCGAAATTTACGGAGAATCCTCCGCGTCGATCTCGGCTTTCCACGCGCCAGGTCGGGTGAATCTGATCGGCGAGCATACCGACTATAACGGCGGTTATGTTTTCCCGGCTGCATTAACTTTCGGAACTACGATGTTAATTCGTCCTAGACAAGACAGGATCATTGGCTTTGCTTCCACCAATCTCGAGCTTCGCAAACAAATTTCCATAGATGACTTGTCCTACCAAGAGGCTGACGACTGGATCAATTATCCCAAAGGCATCGTTGTGCATTTAGCCAAAGAAGGCTTTCCGGTAATGAAGGGATACGACCTTTTGTTCCACGGAGAGATTCCAAATGGGGCGGGACTTTCCTCCTCTGCTTCGATTGAAGTCGTAACGGCGTATGGCTTGCTTACACTGGAAGGTCATCCGACGGATACCGTGAAAATCGCGCTGCTTGCGCAAAAGACGGAGAATCAGTTCGTCGGCGTCAACTGCGGCATCATGGACCAGTTCGCTGTGGCGAACGGCAAGAAGGATCATGCGATCCTGCTCATGTGCGATACGCTGGAGTACAGCCATGTGCCATTCAAAAGCGGCAGCTACAAGCTCTTAATCGGCAACACGAACAAGCGTAGAGGTCTCGTTGACTCGGCTTATAACGAAAGAAGAAGTCAATGCGAGCAGGCCGTGACGTACTTACAGCAGCAATTCCCGGGCATTACCCTGCTCGGTCAACTGAACCTGGAGCAGTTCAATGCGTCGAAGCACCTGATTCCGGATGAGACGGTACGCCGCAGAGCGCAGCATGTTATCGAAGAGATCGATCGCGTCCTGAAGTCGATTGAAGTGCTAAAGGCAAACGATCTCGAAGCTTTTGGCAAATTGATGATCGGTTCCCACGACTCGCTTCGCGACCTCTACGAAGTTACTGGTGCTGAGCTGGATGCCATGGTAGAAGCAGCGCTGAAGGTGCCAGGCGTGCTAGGCGCGCGTATGACAGGTGCAGGCTTCGGCGGCTGTACGGTTTCCCTCGTGCATGAGGACAGCGTGCAAACCTTCATTGATCAGGTGGGTAAAGAATACACAGAGAAAACAGGACTGACACCAAGTTTCTACGTATGCGATATCGGAAATGGCGTTGAGCAAATCGGGGAGGCGTTGTAAATGGCGATACTAGTTACGGGCGGAGCGGGCTATATCGGGTCTCATGCGGTAGCGGAGCTGCTGGCTAGAGGCGAAGATGTAGTCGTTGTGGATAACTTGCAGCAGGGGCATCGCGATGCTGTTTTGGGCGGGAAGCTGTACGTTGGGGATCTGCGTGACGGCGAGTTTCTGGATACGGTTTTCAAGGAAAACGATATCGAAGCAATCATTCATTTTGCTGCGAATTCCTTGGTAGGCGAAAGCATGACGAACCCTGCCAAATATTATCATAACAACGTTTACGGCACGCTTTGCTTGCTGGAGAAAATGACGCAATACGGCGTGAAGAAAATCGTCTTCTCCTCCACAGCAGCTACCTACGGCGAGCCGGAAAACATCCCGATCCTGGAGAGCGATCGTACGCTGCCAACGAACACATACGGCGAAACGAAGCTTGCCATGGAAAAAATGATGAAATGGTTCGACACCGCACACGGTATTAAATATGTGTCGCTTCGCTACTTCAATGCGGCCGGCGCTCACGCTAGCGGCAAAATCGGTGAAGATCACAGTCCGGAAACGCATCTGATTCCAATCATTCTCCAAGTCGCGTTGGGCCAAAGAGCACACATCTCGATTTACGGCGATGATTATGCGACAGAAGACGGAACCTGCATTCGCGACTACATTCATGTCAGCGACTTAGCGAGCGCACACGTGCTTGCTGTAGAGAAGCTGCGTCAAGGCGCGGAGAGTAACATTTTCAACTTGGGCAATGGCAAAGGTTTCTCGGTTAAAGCGGTCATCGATATCGCCCGTAAGGTAACCGGACATCCGATTCCAGCCGTCATAGAGCCGCGTAGAGCCGGTGATCCTGCGGAATTGATCGCATCCTCCGAGCGTGCGAGAGCAGAGCTTGGTTGGAAACCGTCGCGCGACTCCCTGGAAGAGATTATCGAGTGCGCGTGGAATTGGCATCAAAATCATCCGGGCGGGTATGAGAAGTAACCTCCTCGGCTATCGCAGAAAGGATCTGGGCAAATGGAACGGACAAACACAACGCCGCAGCACGCGGCGCTCACTATCGAGAGATTGCTGCAATTTGCCAGGCAAAACGGACTGATCGAGCAGCTTGATGTCTATACTTCGCGCAATGCGCTGCTGGATTTATTCGGTATCGCAGAGCCATATCCGGGAGAGGTTCCGGCGGAAAAGCTGGACAGCCCGGTAGAGCTGCTGGAGCAGCTTCTTGACGAAGCGTACGAGGCTGGCATGCTGCAGGATAACACGATGACCTATCGGGATTTGTTGGACGCGAAAATCATGGGATTGCTGATGCCTCGTCCTTCTGAAGTCGTGCATCATTTTTGGCATACGGCGAAGACCGTGAGTGTGGAGGCGGCTACGGATTATTTTTATAAACAATCGATCGATTCCAACTACATTCGAATGGATCGTATTCGTAAGAATGCCTACTGGCTGGCAGGTACGGAGTATGGAGATCTGGAGATTACGGTTAACCTCTCCAAGCCTGAGAAGGATCCGAAGGAAATCGCCCTGCTGAAGACGCTGCCGCAGAGCAGCTATCCGAAATGCTTGCTGTGCGCCGACAATCTAGGCTACGCAGGCCGTGTCGATCACCCGGCGAGACAGAACCTGCGCGTCATTCCGCTGGAGCTGGATGGCGAGAAGTGGTACTTCCAGTATTCGCCGTACGTGTACTACAACGAGCACAGCATCATCTTCCATGAGCAGCACATTCCGATGAAAACGACAGCGAACACGTTTTACCGGCTGCTCGATTTTATTGATCAGTTCCCGCATTATTTCATCGGGTCGAATGCGGATCTGCCGATCGTAGGTGGTTCCATACTGAACCACGATCATTTTCAGGGCGGGCGTCACAAATTCCCGATGGAAAAAGCGCCGAGCGAGACGGCTTTCTCGCATCCTGAATTTGCCGGCGTGAAGGCGGCCATCGTCAAATGGCCGATGTCCGTCCTTCGTCTGAGCGGACATAACAAACAGACGCTCCATAAGCTCGCCAGCAAGCTGCTCGACGATTGGCGCGCATACAGCGATGCGGAAGCGGACGTCCTCGCCTTCGGCGAGAAGGACGGACAGCGGATCCCGCATAACACGATTACGCCGATCGCCCGGAACAACGCGCGGGGAGAGTACGAGCTTGACCTGGTGCTGCGGAACAACCGCACCAGCATAGAGCATCCGGATGGGATCTTCCATCCGCATCAGCCCTTGCACCATATCAAGAAGGAGAACATCGGCTTGATTGAAGTTATGGGGCTCGCGGTGCTGCCGGGCCGCCTTCAGGCGGAGCTGGCGGATATCGCGGAGCTCCTGACCGGCGAAGCCGTCTATGGCGGCGAGATTCGCGAGGACGCGAGCCATCCGCTGCATAAGCACGCCGAGTGGATCGAGGCGCTGCTCGCGAAGTTCGGCACGACGCTGCAGCCGGCCGAGGCGAATGAAGCGCTGCAGGACGAGGTCGGCGCGAAGTTTCTCGACGTGCTGAAAGACGCTGGCGTCTTCAAGCGCAGCGAGGCTGGGCAGGCGGCGTTTCAGCGCTTCCTTGCAGCCTCCGGCTTTGCAAGAGAATAAGCAAATAAAAGCCCTATGGAACATGTTAGGAGTCTATAACATGTTTCATAGGGCTTTTGCTTTTCTTATATCCTCGTAGGCACTCTGTGGCAACCCAAGACTTTAACGCGGAAAAAACGTCTTAAGTCGCAGGAAGTGAAGGTTCTAGGCTTCATAAGACGGAAAAACCGCGTTAAAGTACAGTAAGCCGGAGATATCTGCAGCAATCTGGGGCTTTAACGCTGAAATACCGTCTTAACGTGCCTGATTCGCCAAGTCCGAGCTTGTTAAGACTGAAAAACAGTCTTAACAGGCAGGAGGCGCCGATTCAGAAAGGTTCGTTTTTCTTGCGCCCGCTCGATAAGAACAACAGCGCGCCGGCGGCAATCAACACGATAGCCAAGATGGGGCTGCTGCCGAACAGTCCGTTCCATAAAGCGCCAACGGAGAAGAGAGCAAAGAACAGCAGCGATAGGACGAACAAAATATTAATTGGAATGAGCAGCCAACGGTTGCGCCCACCGAACCAATAGAACTCGAACAGTCCCGCCGATACCGCGAGCAGGAAGCCAGGCCAAAGTACGCCCCACAGGTCGAAAAGCATGGACAGCTGGCAGAAGATACCGGCAACGAGCAGAATGCCGCCGGGAATAAGCAGTCCCGTACCGCGCCGACCGGTCATGCCAAAGTATAGCCAGTGAAAGAAGATGCCGAGCGGCATCACGAACAGGCTGGGCCAGAAGTATCCGAATAACGAGCCTGTACTTAGCGCATGGTCTCTTGTTGTAAACAGTAGGATGCCGAGGGCAATAAGTCCTATGCCGAATAGCGATTTCTGATTCATGAGAGAGTATTACCACCTTTGTTACGATCTGATGTACATTACACTATTTTACAAGGTAAGTTTGTGCCCCGTCTTCGTTCTGTAGACTGATTTCATTCCCCGGCCAAGGTCTTGATGCGTGAATAAACCTGCCTCAGTGAGGGAGCGGAATGGAAACTCAAGTCGTAATTTAGTACACTGGATAAGTATGGGAAGTCTTGCCATTTGGCTATCATTTGGTCATTATGAATCGAGGATGTGGAGCAGGATGGACAGCTTTAACGCTTTGGTGGTAGATCGTACGAAGGATTCTTTTGCATTGGAAGTGAAGGAACTGAGGATCGATGATTTGCCTGCAGGTGAAGTGACGATCCGTGTGTTATACTCCGGGATTAATTATAAAGACGCTCTGGCCTGCAGCCCGAATGGGCGCGTGGTGCGTTCCTATCCGATGGTACCAGGCATCGATTTGGCGGGTACAGTCGTGGCGTCGACAGATAGCCGCTATCGCGAAGGTGACGAGGTGCTGGTCACCAGTTACGAGCTGGGTACCGGGTATTACGGTGGGTTTAGTGCGTATGCGCGTGTGCCGGCCGATTGGGTCGTACCGTTGCCTCATGGACTTACGCATCGCGAGGCGATGATCCTGGGGACCGCCGGATTTACCGCAGCGATTTCCATTCAGAGGCTTGAGGAGAACGGGCTTCGCCCGCAACAAGGGCCTGTCCTTGTCCGTGGTGCAACCGGCGGTGTAGGGAGTAGCAGCGTATCCATGCTTGCCGCTCTTGGCTATGAAGTGGAGGCGAGTACCGGGAAAAGTGCGGATCATGCCTACCTGCTGCAGCTCGGGGCTAAACGTGTATTGACGCGGGAGGAACTCTCGCCGGAAACGATTAAGCCTATGGACAAAGAATATTGGACGGGGGCGGTAGACCCTGTCGGCGGTACATCCCTAACATATGTGCTTAGCAAAATGAAATACGGCGGTTCCGTCGCGCTGAGCGGGCTCACTGGCGGCAACGAATTCCCGGCTTCCGTTTTTCCATTCATACTTCGAGGGGTGAATTTGCTGGGAATAGACTCGGCTTACTATCCGATGGCTGCCAGAAAGCTCCTCTGGGAGCGGATCGCCACCGAGCTTAAGCCGGCAGAGCTTGAGAAGACCGTATATAAAGAAATTAAACTTGAGGACGTTGCTGACACGGCCGAGGAAGTTCTGCAAGGACAAGTCAGAGGTCGCGTGCTCGTCCGATTGAACGATTAGAGGAGGCATGTTACATCGATGAAAATGAGAGTTTCCGCGGTGCAGTATCATCTGCATACGATACATAGCTTTGAGGAGTTCGCCGCACAAGTCGAGCATTATGTGAAAACGGCGCAGGAGTTTGAGTCGGATTTTGTGTTGTTTCCGGAGCTGTTCACGACACAGCTGATGTCCATTGGCGACGGCACGGGTAAAGCGCTGCCGGTTGAGGCGCTGCCAACGTACACGGACCAGTACCGCGCGCTCTTTCGAGGGCTGGCCAGGCAAACCGGCATGCATTTAATCGGCGGTACGCATATCACATCGGAGGGCGGCAAACTTTATAACACCGCACATTTATTTTATCCGGACGGACGCATAGCCGAGCAGAAGAAGCTGCATATCACGCCGACCGAAGTCAAGGAATGGAACATGGGGGCAGGGGATAGCCTGCAAGTTTTCGATACCGACAAAGGACGGATCGCCATTCTTGTGTGCTATGATGTGGAATTCCCGGAAATCGTACGGATGGCTAGAGCCCGCGGAGCCGACGTCTTGTTCGCGCCTTCCTGCACGGATGATCGGCATGGCTTCCATCGAGTTCGCTATACTTGCCATGCCAGAACGATCGAGAACCAAATCTACGTCGTAACGACGGGTACAGTCGGTGCGCTGCCAACGGTCGATTTTATGAGAGGGAACTTCGGTCAAGCGGCAGTCATTACGCCGAACGATGTGCCTTTTCCGCCAAAAGGGATTCTTGTGGAAGGCGAAATTAACGGGGACATGATCGTCACCGCCGATCTCGATTTGGAACTGCTGCATGTAGTTCGGGAAAAAGGTTCCGTCACCACGTGGCGCGATCGCCGGACGGATCTTTACACGGACTGGTCTTAACCGTTAAGGGGGCTTATCACCCATGGCATATTATAAAAGCTTATACGTTTTCGACGGAGAAAAACCGGTTTCATCGATCATTCGCAACTATAAGACTGAAGATTTTGAAGGATTGATTCGCGTGCAGCAGGAAAGCTTTCCGCCGCCATTCCCCTCGGAGCTGTGGTGGAACGAGGAGCAGCTTCAGGAACACGTCACTCGCTTTCCGGAGGGAGCGCTATGCGTAGAGATTGCCGGCGAGATCGCCGGTTCCATTACGGGACTTCGCGTCCAGTACGATCCTCAACATGCAACAGATCACAGTTGGGCGACAATCACGGATAACGGCTACATTCGCAATCATAGTCCGGACGGAGATACCCTCTATATCGTTGATATTTGCATTCGCCCCGCTTACCGGAAGTTCGGACTTGGTAAATGGATGATGCAATCGATGTATGAGGTTGTCGTACAACTCGGGTTAGACCGGCTGCTCGGAGGCGGACGTATGCCCGGCTACCATAAGGTGGCCGACACGATGAGTATCGAGGCTTACGGAGAAGCGATTCTGAACGGCCGTTTAAAAGATCCGGTCATTACGTTCCTGTTGAGCTGCGGGCGCACGCCGGTACAAGTCGTACCGGACTATTTGGAAGATGAAGAGTCTCGCAATTACGCGCTGCTCATGGAGTGGCGCAATCCATTTCGATCCCATTAGCTTTACCAAAGGAGTGTACGCTATTATGGAATATATTCGTATTCAAAGTATAGAAAATCCGCTGTTTCGTTCGATGCATGACCTGATGAAAGAAGTATTCCCGCCGGAAGAAGTGCTGGAATTTTCATTATGGAAGGAGCCGCTTGAAGACCCGGGCATACGGGTTTTCGTCGCCGTACACGAAGGTAAGGTTGTAGGCACGACGGAATACCGATATTATGACGATTTCCAGGTAGCGATGACGGATTTCACGATTATTGGTCAAGCGGGGCTTGGGATCGGACGTTTCCTGGCACGTAAACGATGGGATGATCTTCAGGCCCTGGCGGCCGCCTCCGGCAAGCCGATGCTCGGCATGTTCGCCGAAATTTATGATCCGTATCGGATCGAGGGGCATGCTTTCGGCGGCGTGAAGCCGATGGATCCTTATGTCCGCCGTGAGGTGCTCTCGCACCTTGGCTACAAGCGTCTGGATTTCACTTACGTGCATCCGTCCTGGGAAAATGATGGGGAGGCTGTATCGGAGCTGGATCTTTGCTTCCTTCCGACGGATGAAGAACAAACGGAGCTTCAGGCTGAGCTAGTTGTTAAATTCCTGAAAAGGTATTATGCGGTTTTACCCAATAAGCCTAAATCATGGCATGAAATGATTGAAGCTTTAGAACAAAAAGATGATCTCCCGCTACTGCCTCTATAAGCTGAAAATGGTACTTGAACCTGGAGCCCTGGCTCCGGGTTTATTTTTTGGAGGAGATGAAATTATTTTTAAAATCAATGTTTAGCTTACCAGCATACTTCATGGACATGTATAATCAGAGTAGATAAACTCACTTGAAAGATCGGAGGAGATCGATATGAGAGAAGGATTGCATGTTAGAGCCGGTCTATCGCCGCAAGAGCTGGAAGAAATCCGGGCGCTGTGGAACATTTGCAACGATCATGAGCAGATCAGCATCAAGCTGAACTGGAGTACGTTATCAAGCAGGCCTGTAGGTGTAACGAATGACTTTTTATTTTACGAGAATGATCGATTAGTCGGGTTCTTGGCGATATACAGCTTTTTGTCCACAGAAGTTGAAATTAGCGGGATGGTGCATCCGAAGGCTCGCCGTCAAGGTATTTTCAGTCAATTGGTGCAAGCAGCCATTGCGGAGTGCCGGCGCAGAACGATTCCGAAACTGATTTTTATTAGTGAGCGCGGTTCAGCGAGCGGTAAAGCTTTTCTGACGAACCTTGGTGCGCGTTACAGCTTTTCGGAGTACGTGATGGAGCTTCAGGAGCGGGAAGGTATGATTCAGCTCCCTGAGAGCGAAGAAGTTCGGATTCGTCCGGCTGATCGCGATGATACCGAGCTGCTTGTTTCATTGAATATGTCTGGTTTCGCCATGCCTGAAGACGATGCGAGGGAGTATGTGGTCCAGACGCTGGAGGGCAATAAAGAACGGACATGGGTTGCTGAGCTAGGGGAAGACCGTGTGCCCGTCGGGAAGATAGGCGCAATGATCGAAGCGAATAACCAAGGGTTTATATATGGATTTTGCATATCCCCCGAGTATCGCAGCCAAGGCATTGGCCGCAGAGTGCTGCAACAGACAGTTGTAGACCTGAAAGAAAAGTATCAGGCGCGCCGGATTAAGCTCGAAGTCGCCGCCCAAAACGAGAAAGCGCTGGGCCTTTATCAATCGTGCGGTTTTCAGACGTTGAATGCGAACGACTATTACGAACTTTTGCTCCTCTAAAAAGAAAAGGATAGAGATGGCAGTCACGGAACTGCTTCTCTATCTTTTTTTTCAATGAAAAATAAGTTCCGATGAACCGCTGATGATCGTTCCTGTATTCTTGCCTTCGCAAATCTCTTTCATCGACCCCGGCTTATCAAAGTTGAACACATGAATCGGGATGTGATAATCCCTCGCGAGGATGAAGGCAGACTGATCCATCACCTTGAGATCATTCTGAATCACGTCATTGTAGTGGAGCGATTTGTATTGCAGCGCATCCTTATGATGCTTAGGATCCCGATCAAAGACACCGTCTACTCCTTGCTTCGCGACTAGGATGGCTTCACAGTTGCACTCGATGGCTCTTTGAACGGATGGATAGTCCGTTGTCACAAAAGGCTGCCCATTGCCGCCTGCGAAAATGACGATGTAGCCTTTTTCCAGGTGATGAATGGCTCTGAGCCGAATAAAAGGCTCCGCTACGGAGGCAATCGGGATGGCAGTCATGACGCGCACTTCCGCATTCGTCTTCGCTTTGAGGACGCCGCGCAGCATTAAGCTGTTGATCACCGTTGCGAGTGTGCCGATATTATCGGCCTCCGCTTTTTCGATGCCCCAGCTTTCCCCCATATTGCCGCGGAAAATATTGCCTCCGCCGATCACGAGGCACACCTCGACGCCAAGATTGACGACGGTCATAATTTCATTCGCAATATGGTCCAGCTGCCTAGGATCGAATCCAAACTCACTTTCGCCGGCTACGGCGCCGCCACTCAGTTTAATGAGCACTCTCTTATAACGCATGGTCACCTCTCCTCTCTCATGATCCCATAAAAAAACACTAAAGCAATAAATGCTTTAGTGTTTCAACGAATAAGAAATATGAAAGAGCCGATTCCGAATCGCAAAACCTTTCTTCACCGACACCTTCATATTCTCACACCTTCCAATTAAGATTAGTTGTATTTTACCGAATCGGGAGGAGAATTGCAATAATTGTCATTTTTGTGGGACGCGCATGTGAACGAACAGTCCGATAATGACCAGAACGAGCAGGGAGGCGAGTGCTACTCGACTGGCCAAATTGCCTGAAGATGCAAGCGCCCAAGTAATCGATCCGTAAAGAGCCGGCCCGACGATGGACGATACCTTGCCCGAGAATGCGAATAGTCCGAAAAACTGGCCTCGCTTAGCCTCTGGCGTCAACTCCACGATGAGTGTGCGGGACGTTACCCACATGGCGCCCATTGATACCCCGTATAAGCTGCCGGCGACCCAAAACAGACTTTTGCTGGTGGCAAGCGAGGCTATGGCAATGGCGATGATCAGGATGATCGCTACGGCGGTGACGGCTTTTTTTGAGCCGAGCGCTCTCGTGACATAGCCGAAAAGGAACGATCCGATAATGCTGGATACCGTAGAGACGAGATACAGCAGGATGAATTGTCCGGTCGTGAAGCCCATAACTGTGTTGGCGTAGACGGCCATGACGGCGATCGCCGTGGCAATCGCATCGTTAAAGAAGAAGTAGGCGATCATGAACTGGAAGGCCGCCCTGTAGGTGCGTGCTTCCTTGAACGTTTCCCAGATCTCGCGATATCCGCTGAGGAGCGACTTCTTTGCGCCGACGACGATCTTAGCAGGTTTCTCTTTATACAAAAGCATAATCGGCAGGGAGAAGATAAGGAAAAGCAGTGCGCTTGGAATGAACGTATTCTCATAATGCTTGCCGTCGATCAAAGGAAAGACCACAAGTCCGACCAAAGTGCCGATGTAGCCAACGGCGACGCCAACGCCAGAGATGATTGGCAGCTCGCGCTGATTGCCCAGATCTGAAATCATGGAGTCATAGAAAATGAGGCTGGAATTGTAAAAAAATTTGGCAATCATGAAGAAGAAAATGACGGCGATGATCGAGATATTGAGCCCCATCCATTGCTGATCCGTATGCCAGATGGCGGAGGCCCCCATGAGCAGCGTTGCTGCGATGCAGACGAGTGTGAAGGGAACGAGGTAAGCTTTTTTCTTCCCGGTGCGGTCGATCCAAACCCCGAACAAAGGGGACAGCAGCACGAGGAACAAGCTGGAAAGCGCATTGGAATAGGTGATGAAAGTGCTCGCGATCTGATTCATCTCTTCGCTCTTACCCAACGTTTCACTCAAATAAAACGGATAAAACACGGTTACGATGTTGGATGAGAAAATCGTGTTCGCAAAATCGTACATCGCCCATGCGAAAATAGGCAAAGAAAAGAACAACGTCCACACTTTACGCGCGTGTATCGTGCTGGAAGCGGGTTCAAGTTGTGCCAACGGGTTCACACCTTTCCTTAGAGTCAGTGTATAAAAATGTTAAGTTGCATTACAACGGATCCAGTAAAAGTATATTGGCTGTCATGCGGGGAAATCCCTCTAGTTTTACAAGAAAAATAAATCTCCCCTCAAGAAAGTGGAAGGAGATTTTATTTTTGTATGGAGGCTAATTTTTGAGGGATTCCTACCGACGATCAAACGCCATGCGTGCCGCAAGGCCAGTCAGAACGCTGGCCATAAGCCAACGCTGCACCTTCAGCCATGTTGGCCGTTTGCCGAACCAAGCAGCAACTTTGCTCGCTGCGAGCACAATGAGCAGGTTGACGGTGAAACTAACTGCAATCTGCGTCAGGCCTAATGTCATCCCTTGCAGTAGCAACGATCCCCTCGAAGGATCTTGAAATTGTGGCAACAGAGACACATACAATATGGCAATCTTGGGATTTAGCAGATTCGTCATAAGCCCCATTAGAAATAGCTTGCGTGGCGGTTCAATAGTGAGTGTACGAGGCTCCAAGATAGAGGTTGCGCCAGGCTTAACCGCCTTCCAAGCGAGCCATAGCAAGTAGGCGGCTCCCGCCCATTTTACGACTTCGTAGACTAACGGGACCGCAAGAAAGAGAGCGGTAAGACCGAACATCGTGGCGACCATGTAGATAACGAAACCCAGCACAACGCCTAATAATGAAATGACCCCCGCCAAGCGCCCTTGCGTAATGGAGCGGGAAATCAAGTAAATCATGTTGGGACCCGGAGAGCAAACCATCCCGAGCGAAACGAATGCAAAAGCGATCAAAGTACTGAAGCTAACCAATGTGATCCCTCCCGCGATGATAATTCAAACCATTATGGAGCAAGTTTGCTTCAGTTTCAACTTATTTTTTTATCTTGAAAGTGGCTTTAATGCTCTTGATATCGTTAAACATGGATTGATAATCATCCTTTCTGCAGATGGATAAAACGCTAATAGAGAAAAATTTGGAATAAGGTTTCAATTTTTTCGCTCCTGCCATTTTGTAATTGGTGTTATATTCCACATCGCTGATCTTATCATGTTTGACGAGTTGAATGGGAAAATATTGCATTTTTTTACCATGACCAAAACCGTTTGCACCTCCGTGCAGTCTAATGAATCAGTAAAGACTCAGCAGGAGGCGAGGCCGACTTGGATACAAACTTGCTCGTGAAGGCAGCGCAAAAAGGCAACGCATCCGCATTCGCCGAACTGCTTTCGGAGCATCAAAACAAGCTGTATCGCATTGCATTTGCGCATTTTCGCAATGAGCAGGATGCCTTAGAAGCGATGCAAGAGGTTGCATTCCGAGCGTTCAAAGGAATTAAAAAATTAAAAGCTCCGCAGTATTTTTCTACATGGATCACGAGAATTGCGCTGAATTATTGCGCGGATGAATTGAAGCGGCGAGACCGATCGGTCTCGAGTTGGTCCGGCGAGATGGAGCCTCCGCCTTCCGAAGGGGAGAATGATAGGATCCTGGCTATGGATATGCGTCGAGCTGTCGATCAATTACAGCCTCAATCGAAGCAGGTGATTATTTTGAAATACTATGAAGATTTGACGATTACACAAATTTCGCAAATGCTGGAATGTCCGGATGGGACCATCAAAACCCTGCTTCATAAAGCGCTTCGCGAGCTGCGAGGGCTGGTTAGAAAGGAGGGGGATTTTGGGTGACTAGGCAGGAGGATGAGGGATGGGAATCGTTGCATATTTTAAAAGATGAGTATGAGGAAATCCGGATACCTGAATCATTAGGCAGCTATGTACAGCGCGGCATTCAAAAGGGCGCTGCCGAGCAACGAAAATTGCGTCGCAATCGGTGGGCAGTCGCGATAGCTTCAAGCATCCTGCTTTTCATGCTGTCAGGCACGATCCGAATCTCCCCCGCCTTTGCTTCTTGGGTGGGAAGCATACCGGGAATGGATCGAATCGTGAAATTAATTAGTCAAGATCAATCCCTTCGGTTAGCTGTTGAGCATGATTTTATACAGCCTGTGGGTATATCGGATGAGCATGATGGCATTCGTGTTACAGTGGACGGGATTATCGTGGATGAAGTCCGGATGAACATTCTATTTACGATTACTCCGCTCTCCAAGGAAATACCAATTGCCGGGCTGCCGAGCAACTATAGACTGACTGATGGAAGCGGGGCACAGTTGCAAGCCGCCATCGGTTATGGAATGGAGCCGAGCGGAGGGGTTGCCGACCAGACTAACGGTAGATCCATTCACCGGCGAATTGACGTTCAATTCATCCATGAATCCGAAATGCCGCAAACGGCTGTATTCGAAATTCGAGATAAAGAGGGTCAAGAGCCTTGGAGGATCACATTCCCAATTGATCACGAACGTTTCAAACAGATGAAGCACACCTTCGATCTGAATCAGACCGTAAGCCTGGATGGGCAAAAAATCACATTCTCTAAAGTGACCATTTATCCGACCCGTACGATGGTCGAGGTCACCTTTGACGAGGCCAATTCGAAACAAATTTTTGGTTTTCGGGATATCCGGATGGTGAATGAAAAAGGCGAGTCCCTAACGACCAATATGGCTTCGATCGTTTCGCCGGACCAAAGAATCTTATATTTTGAAAGCAGCTTTTTCTCGGTTCCGAAGCATTTGCATCTGGAAGGGAGCCTCCTAACAGCGCTGGATAAGGATCAGCTTGAGGTAATTATCGATCCTGTGAAGAAAGAAATCGTCAAATCGCCTGACAAGCGGCTTCGCTTGACCCATATGGACCACAACGACGATGAAATGGGCATGTTCTTTGAGTTAGATGGTTTGGAGGAATGGGATCGAATGGCATACTCCTTAACCAGCAATTTTACTGACGACAGTGGAGCTGTGTATCCCGTTGGCGATAGGAGAATTACGAGCGCGGAGAAGCAGTTCATTTATTTCAAAATCCCTTATGCGAGCTATCAGGGAATGCTGCATTTCAAGCTAGAGGATTACCCAGCGCCATTGCGGCAAAATTTCAGGGTAGATATTCAATGAACGAAAGAACGGCTCCCTTGCGATGAGACAAGGGAGCCGTTTTAATCAAGATTCCGTATTCGGTTTTTTAATTTCGACCTCGATCATATCCATGTTTTCTTTCATTTCCGACACGCCGATGCCGTTGCGCTGCAAGGTCGAAGAGAGGGACTCTTTGTCTTGAGCCGGGAATACGTAAGCGTTGTTTTGCTTGTTATCCAACAAGCGTTTAGCCACTTGAACCAGGCGCTCCATCGTGAATGGCTTTTTCAAATATTTCTCGATCTCTTTCTCGTGATAATCATGAGGCGGATCGAGCGCCGTCGATACGATGACCGGTGTTTGATAATGAACGGGGTGACGATACAGCTCGGCAAGGAAATCCCAGCCTGTCATTGCGCCTTCGAGGTGAATATCCACAATAAACAACATCGGGCCTTCGCCTTGACTCCGATTCAACGCCAGAATGCCTTCTTCAGCTGAGCGGAGCTGCATGGAAGGTAGATTCAGCTTACCCAGTGCCACTTGAATCAGCTTGGCCAAATTGTCGTCGTCCTCGAAAATGACGATTTGACCGTCCATGGCCGAGAGTTCGTATTGCTCCAACTCGATTATGAAGGTGGTTCCTTTTCCCATTTCCGAGGTGAAGGAAATATGCCCGTGATGTCCTTCGATAATTTCTTTCACAATGGCCAAACCTAGGCCGGTGCCGCCGATTTGCCGACGGTCCGAGTTATCGACCCGGAAAAACTTGGAGAACATGTGCGCATTTGCCTCTTCAGGAATCCCAAGACCATAATCTTGAATCGATATGGCGACTCGACCATCGAAGGCAGCTAGACGGATATCGACCTGATCCGCACCTGGTGAATACTTGATGGCGTTGCTGAGCAAATTGTGGAGCACCTGACGAATACGATCTACGTCGGCACGTACCCACAACTCTGTATCCGGATGCTGAACAACAATGCGATGCTGCTGTTTGTTCTGCCATTGATCCACGATCTCTTGCACAGTGGGCAGCAGGTTAACCGGAGAGAAGTGATAGACTTGCCGGCCCGACTCCATGCGCTGCAAATCAAGAAAATCGTTAATCAAATTCGATAAGCGCTGCGCTTCTTTATAGATCGTATCCATGTATCTCTTCTGCTTTTCTTGCGGAAGCTCCCGATGCAGTAAAATCTCTATAAATCCGAGCACACTCGCCAGAGGCGTACGCAATTCATGGGAAACGATGCTGATAAACTCATTCTTCATCTCATCAATGCGTTCTTCCTCCGTACGGTCGCGGAATACGAATAAGTAGCCTTTCTGTTCGGTATCTTCCCCGACGACGGTGGCATACAGTTCGGCATGCTGCTGCAGATCCTCCATTTCGAAGCTGAAGCGTTGTGTGAGATGAGTGAGAGAGCCATCAAGAAGCGCTTCAATGGATGAGGCGACCCCGTTAAAGTTAGGGGACACCGCAGCGATTTCGTGGCAGCTTGTCACTAGATTGCGGCCAATCTGCTCCTGCAAATGAAAATAACGGCTCATGCGTTGATTCGCAAAGAGCAAAGTGCCTTGTGAATCGCACATCATCATACCCTCATGGGCGGATTCCAGAATGCTTTGGATAAGGTCGCGCTGATCTTCAATCAGTTGCTTTTCCATCATCAATTGATCATTCAGCTCCGCCAGGCTTGAGGCCTGTTTGCGGCGCTCATCATTCATAACCTGGGCGTAGAACGCGAGGTCGAACTGACGCACCAGTCCGCGGGTGAGTCGTTGGTTCTCTTCTTGATGGAAGGTGCTTTGATAGCTCGTGAGCAGCAGAAAGCCGATGACCTTCTGTTTATCATCGAGCAATGGGAAATATTGATCGACAGCGCGCATCACGCCGCCATGCACACCGCGTTCATGCCCAGACACATCGCGAGTATGAAGCAGAGGAATTCCTTCTTCAAAGACGCGCTTCGCAGGTCCGAACAGACCGCTTTGCAGGCGGGAAATATGCTCCTCCGGAAAGCCGCTAGAGTGAATAACCTCATAGGCAGCTGAGCTACGTTCAAAGCGTTCCATCACTACAAGCGCTGCATCCTGGTTTAAGGAGTCTAACAGAGCAGGCAGTGAATGCTTCAAGAAATCCTTCAGTTCCACATAGCCGGTCAGTTTTTCCTGATAAGTGGTGATGAGTTCTAATTCTTGCTCCCGCTCGGACAGCTTGGCCAGTGTAACCTGCTGCTCTTCCTGCTGAGCAATGATTTCCTCATTTTGCGTTTCCAGGCTCTCCGCCATGTAACGGTAGGTTTCCTCGCTTTTACGCAGCTCTTCTTCGGCGCGGTTGGCGCGGATAAAGATAAAGACAGACATGCCGCCTGCGATCAGCGCGATAATGCCGCCGATCATCGTAATTGCACGGGACGTAGCTCCCGCTTGGTTAGACGCATTGTACGCGTCGGTAGTAATTTGCGCGATGTTTTTCTCGATGCTGCTATGTACGATACGGTAACGATCCATCATCGTTTTGCCGTTGGGTATCCGTGCTTTGGCATCATCGGAGTTACCGCTTTTAATGGATTCCAGTTGCGCATCATAGTGCTTCTGCAAATTTGCAATCGCAGGAATCGCTTGGGTATCGATGATGAGCTGGAGCGTAGGGTATTTTTGCTCGAATTGCCGTATCTTCTCCAGATCGGCTTCAAGTTGTTTTTTACCAGTCGTATAGGGCTCTAAATATTGTTCATTACTGGTTAGCAAATAACCTCGAATGCCAGTCTCCTGATTGATCAGATCGGTAAGCAGATTGTTGGCTGTTTGGGTAATTGGAATGGAGTCGTTCACGATCGCGTCGCTCTCGCTTTGCATATTGCGCGAAGCGACATAGCTCGAAATACTTACGAAGGCTAACAACACCACGGTCAGAACAACGTATAGCATGGAGATACGCGATCTCGTAAAGTTCTTCATAGATAGAGTCACCTAAATTCTAAAAGGATGGAAGTTGCGATTTAAAAATTCGACAAGTTTGGCCAAAGTCCTTCAATTTTCGCTGATGTTAGTTTTTGTGACATGAATCGATTGCAAGAAGCGTAGTTGTCGTTTACAATACATTCAAAAGTGATGAAGAGAGACGTGGTGTTGTCAGCGTTGTTCCGCCAAAAGGAGGGCTGTACTGTGCAAGTAAAAGACAGCAAGATTCCGTTGAAGCACGAGGTGAGGCCGTATTTTCAGCCGATTTTGTCCTTGCAGAATCAAGAAATTGTAGGGTATGAAACATTGGGGAGAAGAATGCGGCAGGGCGGCATTGAGAGCCTGGGCCCCTTTTTCAAAGATCCGGACATTTCCGAGGACACGCATCTCTTAATTGACCGGTATTTGAGAGAGTATGCGATCGAGCAGATCGCAGCATCGGACGATGAGTGTTCATTATTCATCAACTTAAAGCCGTCCTGGATATATCGGACCTATAAGCGCAGCAATATGCTGCCTACCATTGAGCTATTGAGGAAATATAACATCAATCCGGCACGTATCGTGATCGAGATCACGGAAGAGGAGTTCACCGGAAAGCTGCAGGAGCTGACACAAATCGTGGAGTTGTACCGTAAGTTCGGTTGCACCATTGCGATTGATGATGTGGGAAGCGGCTTCAGTAATTTCGACCGGATTGCGAGCCTGCAGCCAAAGATCCTGAAGATCGACCTGAACATCTTGAAAAAAGGCGCTACGCATGCGGGTTACAAAGCGCTAATGCAATCATTCTCGATCTTAGCGGCCCAGATGGGGGCGTCACTACTCGTCGAAGGCGTGGAAACGAAGCAGGAACTGCAAAGCGCTCTACAAGTTGGGGCGAGGTATGTCCAGGGTTATCTATTCTCCAAGGCAGAGGCCGAGCTGCAGGATCGCGATGCGTTCAAAGCCATGTTACAAGCGGAGATGAACCTGTTCAGTCAAAAAGAATTTCAACGCTACAGCCGGTTATTCACCATCAGCGACTGTTTGAATCCTCTCCTTAACGCGGCGGTATCCATACAAAACGCAGAAGACGCGGATCATGTTATCGAGCAGGCCATCGGTACGGTATCGGATAACTGTATACGCATGTACATCTGCAGGGAAGACGGCTCCCAGCTTTCTTCCAATTACACGCGGTTCGAGGCCGCTTGGCGTAAGGATGAGCGTTTCCGCGGAGCGAACTGGATCTGGAGGCCTCATTTCGTCTCCAATATTTTGACGATGAACCTGCAAAAGCAGGGCATCCTCTCCCAGGTCTACACGGATCTGGACACATCCTGCCAAATTCAAACCTACTCCTGCGCCATCGGCGAGGGTTGTTATTTGTTTTTGGATTTGACGCTGTGAACACGATGAAATTGTTGAGGTTGCCTCTGAGTTGGGAGATTTGAGGTAAGTGCAGTCACTATCAGCAGTAACCAAAACCATAACAGTAAGCATGAAAAACAGCATCAACGTGCCGCGGGAGTGAGAATGCGGAGAGAAAGGATGAAGAAAAAAAGTTTGTGCACCAAAATTACAAATATTTGCATCCATCACTCCGATGGATACTCAAACCTAAATAGACAAACTTCTTGATGTTATTAGGATGCGATGCATTTTTATTTTAACGGTGTAAACGGGTTTAGTCATGACTTGAGGCAAGGTTTGCAACAGAGAATACGAGGCGCTAATAGTGTACTTTTTTGACGCTAAATTAATGAAAAGTGGTCAAAAACGAGCTCGATAGAACAAAAGTCTATAATTAAAGAACCCTATTCGTTAAACATGGAATCTTGTTCTCTGTGCTATCTCTGGCGGTTGAATCACTCCTATTTAGAGTCTCTTGAGTGTCTTATTAGAGAACGACGGGCCTAAAAAACCGGAAATGGACTCCAATTTTCGATAGAGGTACCCCACCCTCGAAAACAACCGTTTCCTACTCGCGAGAGCGAGGATGCGGAGAGTTAACACTGTTTTTCAGTGTTAAAAGTGCAGGGACGAGCGAAATCACATGAAAATGCACCCGTAAGCGCGAAAAACAGCGTTAACATGCCGCGAGAGCGAGGAAGCGGAGAGTTAGCGCTGTTTTTCGGCGTTAAAGGCGCAGAGACAAGCGAAATCACAAGACGGCGCAGGACCAGGACGAAGCTACGCCTCGACCCACTCGCGCCGCAGCGAGAACAGGTCGCGCAGCTCGTCGGTCGACAGCTCGGTGATCCAGTTCTCGCCGGTGCCGACGATCTGTTGGCTCAAGCCGAGCTTGCGCTCGATCATCTCGTCGATGCGCTCCTCCAGCGTGCCAAGCGTGACGAACTTGTGCACCTGCACGTGCCGCGTCTGCCCGATCCGGAAGGCGCGGTCCGTCGCCTGGTTCTCGACGGCGGGGTTCCACCAGCGATCGTAGTGGAACACGTGATTCGCCGCCGTCAGGTTGAGGCCGATGCCGCCGGCCTTCAGCGAGAGGATGAACACCGATCGCTGCTCATCTACCGGCTGGTCATCAGTGTTCTGGAAGTGCGCGATCATCTCATCGCGCGCGTTTTTGGATGTGCCCCCGTGCAAGAACAGCACGGGCTCGCCGAGCTCCTGCTGCAGGACATGCTGCAGCAGATTGCCCGTCTCCACAAATTGCGTGAAAATCAAGCATTTGTCGCCCTCTTGGCGCAGCTCGTGCACCATTTCGAGCAGCCGCTCCAGTTTGTTCGAACGTCCGCTCCACGGAGCATTCGGTCCTTCCTTAAGCAGCAAAGCGGGATGGTTGCACACCTGCTTGAGCTTCGTCAGCGCGGCGAGAATGAGACCGCGCCGCTCCATGGCCGAGAGCTTATCCAGCCGGTCGAACATGTCTTGGATATAGTTCTCGTACAGCGAGCCTTGCTCGGCCGTCAACGAGATGAACGTCTTCGATTCGTTCTTCTCCGGCAGATCCAGCTGAATGGCCGGATCCTTCTTCACGCGGCGCAGCAGGAAGGGCCGGATCAGCTTTTGCACCTTGCCGATGGTTTCGTTGTCCTGCGTTTTCTCGATGGCATTGACGTAACGGTGCGTAAACTCACGAATCGTGCCCAGATAACCCGGGTTCGCGAAATCGAAAATCGACCAAAGCTCGGTCAGCCGGTTCTCGATGGGCGTTCCCGTCAAGGCGATGCGATGGTAACCCTCGAGTCGCCGGATGGCGGATGCTTGCTTCGTATATGCGTTTTTGATATTTTGCGCTTCATCCAGGCAAATCGAGTTCCACGCGACCGAGGCGAGCTCCGTTTCGTCCAGATGAGAAAGTGTATAAGAGGTAAGCACCAAGTCGGCGCTGCCAACGGTTTCTTTAAAAGCAGGCCCCTTTAGCCGCTGCGGCCCATAGTGCAAATGTACCTTGAGTGACGGCGCGAAGCGCTTGAGCTCCATCTGCCAGTTGCCGAGTACGGACGTCGGACAGATTAGCAGCGAAGGCGTATCCGGCTGTTCCTGTTCTTTGACCGTGAGCAAATAAGTGATCCATTGGATCGTCTTGCCGAGACCCATGTCATCGGCCAGGCAGCCGCCCAAGCCAAAACGGCGCAGGAACAGCAGCCAAGAGATGCCGTCCACCTGATAGTGGCGCAGAGAGCCATGGAAGCTCGCCGGCGGCTGAACGATAGGGATGCTCTCTGTCTGCGTCAACTGATCGATCATGTGGCGCAGCTGTTCGTTCAGCTCGACCTCCATATCGAGATAGCGCAGTGCATCGGGATCATCTTCCGCCGGCAGCAGACCGGCGGCTTCGCCAGCGAAATGTAGCTCCAATACATCGCGGAAGGACAGTCCCTTCTTCTTGGCGACCTGTTTCATAATCTGCTCGACCTGAGCCATAAACTGCGGGTCGAGCTGAATCCAGTTGCCGCGAATCTGGATGAGCTTGCGCTTCTCCTCCAGCAGCTGACGGAATTCCTCTTCCGTCAGCTCGATATCGCCCACAGCCAGCTTCCAGTCGAACTGCATCAGCTGGCTGAGCCCGAACATCGTCTCCCGTCCGGATCCGACGGAAGACTTGATCTTCGCGCGCAGCTTCGGCCGCAGCTTGCGGATGCGGTCCCACCAGGCCGGGAGGAACACACTCGTCCCGGCCTCCACGAGCCGCACGCTTCCCTCTGCGAGGAAGCGCCAGGCCTCCTCCTCCGTCAGCGTCTGACGGAGGGTCGGCTCTAAACCACCCGCATCCAGCCAAGGCAGGATGCGCACCCACTTGGCCGCATCACGCTGCACGCGGCCAATCTCCGGCTGCCACGCCTCCGGCAGGGGCAGCTCGCCCGGCACGGGCGTGCCGTCCGGCGTCACCGTACGCAGCACGTCCGGCGATAGCCGGTCCTGCAGCACGATGCGCAGGTGCCAGCCGTGGTCCTGCGCCAGATCCGGCTCAACGAGCTGCAGGCACGTGCGCATCGGCGTCCGGTCCTGGCGCCAGCCGATCGTGACGAGCCAATCTTCCTCGTCGAGCCACACATCCGCGCCGAGCTCGCTGCGCCGCATGAGCGGATACGCCGCTTCGAGCTTCCGCAGGTTCTCTTTCATGACCCCGTCCGCGTCGACCCACTCCGGGATAAGCGCATGGATCCAGCGAGTGATAGTGGGTGTCTCCAAATCTTGCAGCTCCTCGGGGAGCTGAAGCTTCCAGCCGATTTCGCCCGCTTTCCATTTCTCATAATCGGGCATAAAACTTCCCGTTGCCAAAGCTTCCTTGATGGCCGGAGCGAGACGAATAAGCCCGGCGCATTCCGCATCCCAGCCGAGCTTGAGGTGCTGAACCGGCTGCGGATCGCCGAAATAATCGAGCGCTTCCAGCGGCAGCAGCTCGATGCCCTCGCGATTTTGCCACTCGCTCGGTTCCATGAACGTGCCGTAAAAGGAGGTGCGATGCCAGGCGAACAACATATTTTTTAAATCCAGAGCATCCCATATGCCGCCGTTCCCGCGGGTGCCCCAGAGGAATAAAGAACCATTCGGTGTGGAGCTAACGTGAACCGTCAGCGCGCTGGTTTCGATCATCGAATCCATTTTCCTTTCTTCAGTTCTTCTTGGAACGCGCGCAAGCGTGAGAATTTATCCGAGAGCCGGTAGATGTAATGCTCCCAGCGGTCAGCTTGATCCAGCTGTTTATAGAGCGCATGCAGCTTCTTTAGCAGCCGGACGGCTGTCTTGTAGGAAGCGCGATTTTTCTCTAAAACAGCCCGTTCTGCGGCTTGGTGGTAAAGGGGGAGCAGCAGCCCCGCATCGTGATCTTCGATGGCTCGCAGCTCCATGGCATACAGGCTCAGCGGTGAAATCCGGTTGGCCAGCTGCAGGTCGACCCATTGCCGATAGCGTTTTGTTTGCAGCAAATAGGCCGTATAATAATAATAGGAACGAGGCAGCAGAGACTCCATGACCTGCACCCATTCGCTGTCAGATTCTAAATGCTTGGTCGTATCGAGCCAATATTGGCAGAACGAGCGAAAATCATCATGACTTGCCAGCGCAATCGGCGCCAGCAACCAGCGCAGCCAGACTAACGTCTGCTCCCATTGCCGTTCGTTGTAGTAGTAATTGAGATAGAGGAAAAAATCTCTAGCATTCGGATGCGTAAGCTGTTTCAATCGCTGGAAAGCGGCATCCGTATCCCCCTGGATGATGTCGAAATGTGCCCTGGCTACAAGAAGTGTATCCTTCTTGCGGGTAAGGAGCTCTTTCTTGTTAAGCTGCTGCTCCAGCCGATTGATTTCTTCAGACTGCACCTGCTCGTGCGCCGTCATTTTCCACCACAAAAAGCGGTAGACGAACAACCAGTCAATCGGACTTTCTTTACCCTGCAAAGCGTATTCTCCGAGCATTTTCATCGTTGCTTGCCAGTGTTTCGGCTCTGCGGTGTAGGAGCGGTTCACATCCATACGTTCCACGAATTCCACGAACTTATCTTCGCAATTTTTTGCGGCAATTTTGCAGCCGTTCTCATGATAATGGGATAAATAGGAACTTTTCGTATCTTGATAAAATTGCTCGATCTTGCGCATCATGAAGAGCGCGACATGGAACATGTAAAGCTCCTTGGTCGTGACCCGCCAGTTAGCGGCGTAACCCGGCAGGGTTTCCAATGCCGACTCATAGAATGTTTCAATCGAGTGCTGATGCGAGATTGAGAATCCATGGAATTTGCCTTCAAAAAAGCGGTGCCATTCCGTCGGCATGGCCTCTTCCAGCGGCACGTTGGCGCTCGCGGCTTTGCGCTCAGGCGTTGCACTAGCGCCGCGCACAGGCTTTTTCCGGGTATGGATCGCTTGTTTTAACTGCTGCAGCAGCAGCTCCGGCCGCCCATAGGGCGTATACAAACTGAAAAAAGCCGCGGCTATGTGTTTACAAAAACCATCATAGGAGCAGCTGCATTCGCTCTGCGTGAAATCTTCCAAGCTCAGCACCGCTTCGTACAGCTTATCGCCTTTGACCAGCGCGTGAATGTTCGTGCCGACCAAATCGATCTCGCCTACACGGCCTTTATGGTAATATTCCCAGCCCTTCTCCAAGATGACCGCATCATAATGGTGCTGGATCTGCTTCAATAGGTAGTTCATTCGATTTTTGGGAATCTGCAGTTTCAGCATGATTGCTATCCTACCTCCGAGCGGTGCATTCCTTCTTCCATAGTAACAGATTTTTTCCGAAATTGCCCATTTCCATAGTTTATGCCAATTGGTATTTTTTTATCCGGTGTAGAGGTAGTTATCCCTGCTTTTCTGCCAATAATGTGATAAAGTGAACCTTAAGGAAGTTTTACAATCCCAATCCGTTGATCAGAGGGAGTTGGCAAGCCTAGTAACAGGAAAACCTCCTTCTAATTAACCCACGATTCGATTGAAAACCGCAATGAACTGGAAAACCTCCCTCTATTTTGTGACTGTTTGCAAGAATGAAGGGGATATCGTGAAATTAACGTGAGGTTTTCCATGTAAATGACCAGCTATTCTGTCTAATGCAGCAATTAACATGATGTTTTCCATTTAAAATATTTCTCGGAGATATGATGACCGAGATAAATAAACTCCACTACTTGAAAGGAGTACTGCGAATGGGTATTAAATTTGGCAGGGAATACAAGGATATTGTCGCCGATTTCATGCGTGGTATCGCACTCGTGGACGGCTACTATGATTTGTTCGAAATGACGGAGGAAGAATGGCAGGAGCTGACGCCGGAAGAGCAGGAAGAATGCCTGCGGACGCTGGCTGACGATATCTTTTACGGACTGGGCAGTTCGCCTGTCATTCAAGTAGGCTTGGGATCGGTTCGCCATGATCCGAACAACCATATACTCAAAGTACATGACGGCGAGAAGCTGGTGTCGGTTATTTATTTGGTTTAGAGAAGTTGTGTGGCGGAATTATCTGAACGCTACTATACAATAGAGGAACGATAATCCTCTAATGAGAGAAAAGTGCCCGAAAATTTGATATGGCGGATCGTGAGTGCGCTATTTGAGGAAAATGGGGATCTATGAATGCAGAATCAAGTAAATAAAGCATCCCTGTTCCTCAGGAGCATGAAAATCAGACGTTTTCCGGCAAATTACGGATCCACGTTCCGCTACAATGTTAGTTAGATATAGAAAGGTGTACAAAAGCTATGCTTTCTGAAGCTAGAAAGGTTTTGCAGCAAGTCTATGGTTATCCCGAGTTCCGGGAAGGCCAAAAAAATATAATCACCAACCTGCTGGAGGGCCGGGATACGCTGGGCATTATGCCGACGGGCGGCGGGAAGTCGATCTGTTATCAGGTTCCGGCGCTGCTGATGGAAGGCGTGACGCTGGTGATCTCGCCGCTCATCTCGCTGATGAAGGATCAGGTGGATGCCTTGGCGAGCTTGGGGGTTCCGGCCACTTTTATCAATAGTACGCTGGAAGCCAGAGAAGTGGAACAACGTCTGCAAGGTGCGATGCAGGGCAAATATAAACTTCTGTACATCGCGCCAGAGCGGCTCGAATCGGAACGGTTCCGCGCGCGGATGCATGCGCTGAATCTGCCTTTTGTGGCGATTGACGAGGCGCACTGCGTGTCGCAGTGGGGGCACGATTTCCGCCCCAGCTATGTGTCGATCGCACCGTTTATTCGCGAGCTGCCGAACCGCCCGATTGTGGCGGCGTTTACAGCAACGGCAACGGCCGAGGTGACCGCAGATATCGCCAGGCTGCTGGAGCTGGACGGAGCAGGCATCTTCGTCAACGGCTTCAGCCGGGACAATCTGGAGCTGACCATTCTACGTGGTGAGAACAAGCGGGACTACATCCAGAACTATGTGAAGGATCACACGCACCAACCGGGCATTATCTATGCAGCGACGCGCAAAGACGTAGAGGACCTCTACGAGCTTTTGCGCAAAAAAGGCTACGCCGCCGGCAAGTACCACGCCGGTCTGTCCGACGAGGAGCGCTCCTATATGCAGGAGGCGTTCCTGTACGACGACATTCGCGTGATGATCGCGACGAACGCTTTTGGGATGGGCATCGACAAGTCCAACGTGCGCTATGTCATTCACTACAATATGCCGAAAAACATGGAGGCGTATTATCAGGAAGCAGGCAGGGCCGGGCGTGACGGAGAGCCGTCCGAGTGTATTTTGCTGTTCAGCGCGCAGGATATCATGACGCAGAAATTTTTGATCGAGCAAAATCAGCTTTCGCCTGAGCGTAAAGCAAACGAGTACAAGAAGCTTCAAACGATGATCGACTATTGTTATTCGCCAAGGTGCTTGCGCAATGTGATTTTGCACTATTTTGACGAGACGAATATTAAGGATACTTGCGGCAATTGCAGCTCTTGCAAGGATGATCGCGATACCGTGGATATCACGGTCGAGGCTCAGAAGATCTTCTCTTGCATCCGCCGGATGCAAGAACGATTTGGCATCTCGATGGTAGCCTCCGTCCTCAAAGGATCCAAGGCCAAAAAGATTCTCGACTACCGCTTCGACCGCCTGCCGACGTACGGGATTATGAGGGATTTGGCGGAGAAGGACATTTCCGACCTGATCAATGTGCTTATCTCGGAGGGCTATCTGGCTTTGTCCGACGGCCAATATCCGGTGGTGAAGCTCATGCAGCCCGCTGCGGACGTGCTCCAAGGCAAGCTGCAGGTGTATCAGAAGGTGCGCAAGCAGCAGCAAAAAGCTGCCGCCATCGACAACACCTTGTTCGAGCAGCTCCGTCTGCTTCGCCGGGAAATTGCGCAGCGCGAGAAGGTGCCGCCTTATATTATTTTCTCCGACAGCACACTGCGTGAGATGAGCGAAATTTGTCCGACGACGGCAGCCGGCATGCTGAAGATCAAAGGGGTCGGCGAGGTGAAATTCCGCAACTACGGCATGCCGTTTCTCGAACTGCTGCGCACGTATGCAGGGGAAAGCGAAATCGGCGTCGCTGCTTATGATTTTGATTGAGGGGATGGGATTCGCTTGAAGCTTACGATGGCTGAGATTGAAGAGAGGTTGGGTCAGGAAGCCGTGGCAGGCTGGACGACCGACGATCATAAATGGATCATGCGCAAATACCGTTTTGCCGAGTTTCTGCAGGGGATCAGGTTCGTGAACGAAGTTGCCCGCCTTGCAGAGGCGAACAATCATCATCCGATGATTGCCATCGACTACAAGCTGATTACGCTGCGGCTCACCTCTTGGCATGCCGGGGGCTTGACCGAGTTGGATTTCAGCACGGCAGCCCAGTTTGAGCAGGCCTACAACGAAGCGACCGGGCGCGGCTAAATCAGGTCATTGGTCTTCTTGATCGTTATACACCATACAGTGGAAAGTGGCCATTCCTGTAGGCGTCTGTCTTTCGTAGGTATCTGTGATGGCAAAACCCGCCTTCACGTAGGTGCGAATGGCTCGTTCATTCCAAACAAACACCTCAAGGTCAATCTCGTTCAGAGGTGCTCTGCGTTTGGCTTCTTGAACAAGCAGCTTGACGAAGGCAGCTCCGAGTCCTTTCCCTTTTCCTTGCGTTTCGGCTTGGCCGCATAAATTTGGATGAAGACCCAGCCCTAGGCGCGTGACACCGACAATGGGGAAAAATTGAACGAATCCGCAAAGGGAATCGTCTTCATCCACTACGGCACTATACTGCTCAATGCGAATAAGGGGATCAGCGAACTCAAAAGATTCACGCTGCATCGTTTCCCAAGCTGGCAAATTGTATAGATCATATGGAGGAGGATAGGTCCACGCGCACAATTCTCTACCATGGGATTCGGTAAGTGGAACTATCCGCCATTGTAAGCAAAGGTTCATCGTCAATCGAACACCCTTTCTTGGTTATGGAGGTTGTATGTTACATCAACTTGATATTCCAGTCAGCACGGTTACAATATTTTCTATGCTCGTATTAGGGCTGAGTCTTTTTCGGATATCGCTGAAAGTGAAATGGCCGCTATTAGTAATGGGTTCATTAGGACTTTCTTGTTTTTCATACATACTTTCGAAGCTGCATGCACAAACGGTTACTCCCATGCTCGTGATTATTATGCAAGCGATACTCATTCATTATTTGTTTCAGGTTCGCAAGCTCCATTCGCTAATGGTAGCCTTTCTAGGCGCGCTTGGCTATTCTATTTATTTGGCCATTGTTCTATTTCTTGCACCGCTGCTCACTGCAATATCTTTGAACGATTATTTTTATGACATGGTGCTGTCTTCTCGGGTTTTGAAGCTAATCGCTGCATCCCTCGCCTTTGTGACCAGCTATGTCCTCATCCGGAGGCGGTTGGGTTTTACTGTTCGAATAGAAATCAGCCCAAGGAACCTTCGCTATCCGCACAGCAATGCTTTAACAAGCGTAGTTCTCCTCACTTTTGTGTTGTTCTCTTTGACGTATTATGCAGTAACGCTGCATTTGGCGGCTATTTTTTATTTCGCTGTGGTTTTTTGTGGTTTACTGATATGGATCCTCTATCTGCTTTTTAAAAAAGAAATGGAAGAAAACTAGTTTGAGATGTGCCAATTTTCAGATTTTAGAAAGATAAAGTACAATAGGAATTATACTCTAAATGGGAATAGGAGGTCATAGCGATGACCCAAGTTATAATTCGTGAGGCAACTACACAAGACATCCCTCAGCTGAGAATACTGATGCTTGCTTATATTGTGGACTTTTACCAGTATCGGCAGCCTGAGGATGAGAAGCTGAATAGTTTGATTCACTTACTGCTAGAGCAGAAAGAAGGTATTCAGTTCGTTGCAGAGACCGAAGAAGGCGTCCTGGTCGGTTTCGCCACTTTATACTTCACTTTCAGTACGCTGCGAGCTTCCAAAATTGCAATTATGAACGATTTATTTGTGTCAGAGGCAGAGCGTGGACAGGGAGTGGCACAGAAGCTTTTTGCAGCTTGCAAAGGCTATGCGGCCAGACACGGTTACGCTAACTTGTCATGGACAACACATAAGGAAAATTTCCGTGCTCAGAAGTTTTACGATAAAATGGGTGGAGAACTGGGCGAATGGCTGAGCTATTCGATCAACCCGACCATTGGTCTTGGGGATTAATTCATTTTTATTATTAGTTTCTTGGGGAGGGTACAAACAATGGATAATATCGTCAGCCAAACATGGCTGCTCGGACAACTGGGCGACGCGAACATCGTGATTGCGGACTGCCGTTTTGCGCTTGGACAACCGGAATCCGGCAGGGGGCTATATGCCAAAGATCATATCGCAGGGGCGGTTTACGTTGATTTGGAAAAAGACTTGTCTGGTGCGAAAATGGCGCACGGCGGACGGCACCCGCTGCCCGATTTGGGCGCGTTCTCCATCCTGGTCGGCAAGCTTGGCATCGATGCGACCACAACGGTAGTCGCCTATGATGATCAGGGCGGGGCCATGGCTTCGCGCCTTTGGTGGATGCTGAAGTTCCTCGGACATTCCGAGGTCTATGTACTAGATCAAGGGTATACAGCCTGGAAAGCGGCTGGCTACCCGGTTACGGACGAAGTGCCGACGCCGCTGCCGCGCACATTCTCACCGAAGGTGCATCGCTCCATGCTCGCGAGCATGGATGAAGTGAAGGACAAGCTCGGTCGCGCAGGCACCGTGCTCGTCGATTCACGCGAGGAGCGCCGCTACCTCGGCTTGGAAGAGCCAATTGACGCCGTAGCCGGCCATATTCCGGGTGCCCGGAATTTCTTCTGGAAAGGCGTCCTGAATGAAGCTGGCGCATGGCGGTCCGCTGCGGAGCAAGAGCAGCATTTCGCCTCCCTGCGCGACGCTGAGGAGATCATCGTCTATTGCGGCTCCGGCGTGACCGCATGCCCGAACGTGCTTGCACTGACGGAAGCCGGATTTGACAATGTGAAGCTCTACAGCGGAAGCTGGAGCGACTGGATTTCATACGAGGAAAATCCGGTGGCGAAGGGCGAGGAGTAAGAGAACGGAGACACCGCGTTGGACGCGGGTTGGAGGGCTGTGACAGGCTGGCGTGGGCTGGGCTGTCACAGCCCTCTTTGGGCTTTTCGTTCAACAATTTACAAACAAGGACTTGCCGAAAACAGTTACAGCACTATCGCTGCCACCCAAAGTGAATTGGCCAGTCCACGACCCATCCTCAACTCGCCTAATTCACTCCCCATTCCGCCAATCTGAACTATTTTACTCTCCGGTCCGCCAATCTGAACTATTTCACTCCCCATTCCGCCAATCTGTATGATTTTTCGGATAGAATGAACGCGATTTACGCTAAATGAGAGATTCTATACGATTTTTCATACAGATTTTTCGGATTTACGATCTTAGGGAAATTTCTATATGATAATTCATACAGAATTTCACGAATCGTAATAGTCAAACCAAATCCGGACTTTGGATAGAGCCAACATATTCATAGTAAGTTATCTTCCCAGACGCTCCTCTCGCCACGGCCCGAAATTTCCCCTTATCCACCAGTTTGCGGCAGTACTTAATGACCGTCATCTTATGCAACTCCAACTCTTTCGCCGCCTCGGTGGGGCGAATGACCCGATTGTGGCGAATTGCCGCCCGCATCAAGTCTCGTTCGATTTTTGAGTAGAGTCTTTCAACCGTTCTTTTGGTCCCGCCTCCAGCCGACAAATAAGGGGACAAGATGTTCAGCAGAGCAGAGTGGATGAATGCTGGATTCTCCTTTAACTCATCCAGAGAGATATAGAAGACAGTGCAGTCTTGAGTCTGGAGAAAAAGTCCTCGGTTTAAATCCATTCGATACTTGCTGCGGTCCGTGCCATGCGAGCCAAAGTCCATAACCTCAAACACAATTCGAACGGCCCCTACAATCCACATGAAATCAACAAAGTAGGATCTCCCCCGCCAGTCCTTTACTTCATATTCAGGATGCAATCCGTGAAAATGTCCAACTAGCGCCCACCAGATTCGCTCAATGAACAATCGATTTCCGTATCCATGACCGCGTTTCAGAGCGTCCAGACGTTCCCCTTTTCTTCGCCGTAGATGATCGCCCATCCACTTATCGTGTTCGCTTTCGAAACCCATCCCCTCACCTCTCCAAATTCGTTTAAAAAAACACAAAACCCCGACTCCTTTCCAATTCGAAAGGAAGCGGGGCATTCTTTGCCACTGGGCTCTGCTTGATACCTATAGTGTGCCACAAAATGGTAGGAGGCGCAACGGAAATGTAGGCCAACAAAATTGGCCGAGATGGTTTGAGAATCTAGATTAGCATATACCAACAAGAATAGAGTGGGATGTAAAACTCACATTACGACAGAACATTTACATTCATGTACGCTTCCGGTGATTTGCCGATCATGGATTTGAAGCTTTTGATAAAGTGGGCCTGATCGTAATAGCCCAGGTCCTGCGACAATTTCGGCCAGTCCGGAATGCCGCCTTTTTCCATAAGTTCCGCCGCTTCCTGCAGCCGAAAACGCTGGATGACCCATTTCGGGCTGACGCCGACGTAACGGCTGAACAGACGCTGCAGGGTCCGCTTGTTAATGCCGAACAGCTGTACAATGTCCTCCACCTTGGTAATCTCCCGATTCTCGATAGCCGTTTGCACAATCTGATTGACAAGCTCAGCTTGCTCATCCGGTTCCGGAAGTCGCTCCCGCAGGAATTGTTCCGCTAGTCGGGCCATGTGCTCCCCATCCTCCTGGGCAAACATTTGCTCTTCTATAGCTTTCGCGTCTACCCCGAACACGTCCCCGATACCTAGAATTTCTCCGGTAAGCAGGGAAACAGGTTGCTGCCAAAACGGGTAGAAGCCTCCGGGGCGAAATTTGACACCCAGTACTACGCCCTCATCCTGTAGGAGGCGGGTATATGTTGTTTTCGGGACGCCGTAGATTCCTGTGAAGACGCTTGTATTTTCTTGCTCGAAAGCCAGGTTTACGTTCGGATAAGACAAAATGGCTTGGCGATAAGGAGGTTGACCCCTTAAATCCCACCGGACCATCCAGTAATGCTCGATAAAGGGGTCCAAATCCGGAGCAGGCAGATAGCGCATAAGAGAAAATTTTTGCATGCCTGCTGCTGCTTTCAGGATCCCCTTGTCGGAAGGCTTTATGTTTGATCTCATATTCATTCCTCCACTCAAGCTGTATTGTCGCGTTTTTACAATACTTTCCGTTTTGGGTATTCTATTATTGAGACTAGCAGTCTGAAGCAATTTACGCAATCTAATAAAATGATTGAACGGAGGACTATTCATGGATCTCAAGTACGAACTCTATATTGGGGCAACACCTGAGGATATCTGGAAAATATTTACGTCACCTGAAGGGACGAAAGCGATATTTTTCGGCAGCATTCTCAAAACGACATTCGAAATCGGCGCGCCTTATGAGTATATTGGCCCTGGCAACGATGGAGATGAGACAGTCCATGTATACGGTACAGTGCTGGCATTCGAAGAGAATCGGCTCATGAGTTATACGGAGCATCCCGGACCGTCATACCGTGAGAACCACGCTGAACTGGAAACGAGAGTTACGCTTACTTTAGAAACGGTGGGTGCTTGTACGAAACTCACGCTGGTTAATGATCTATGGCCGGCAGACCACCCGTCCTACGAGAATACGAAATCGAGTTGGCCGATGATATTGAGTAATGTTAAGACTTACGCAGAAACGGGTAAAACATTGGATTTTGGCTGGTAACCAACAAATAAGCTATAAAGAAGCAATGTTCCGGATTGCACCGGATATAATTAGAGGGTTGTAGTAGGCTGCCTGCGGGCATGCTGCTGCAGCCCTTTTTCGCTAGTCATTCTTCTCATATGATAATTTTCTTGAAATAAGAGTTGACTTTTACGCTACGTAAAGGTGTACCGTTATAGTTGTCAGGAGGGAATCACATGGAATACACCGTGCAGAAGCTAGGCCGATTGGCAGGGATCAGCACCAGAACGCTTCGGTATTATGACGAGATAGGCATTCTTAAGCCGGCAAGAATGAGCTCGTCCGGATACCGGATTTATGGTCAGGCGGAAGTGGACCGGCTGCAGCAAATCCTGTTCTACAGAGAACTAGGCGTTAGTCTGGATAACATTAAAGAAATCATCACCGCCCCATCCTTTAACGGAGCCAAAGCGCTGAAAGAGCATCGTGAACAACTTCTCGACAAGAGAAAGCAGTTGGATGTCTTGATTGCGAATGTGGAAAAAACAATTGCCTTATCCGAAGGGAGAATGACCATGACCGATAAAGAAAAGTTCGAAGGCTTCAAACAGCAGATGATAGATGATAACGAAAAAAAGTATGGCCGAGAAATCCGTGAGAAGTTTGGCGAAGACACCGTGAATAAGTCCAACGAAAAGCTGAAAAACATGACACAGGAAGAGCATAATGAGGTAACGCGGTTGGCAAGCGAAGTGGCGACCACTTTGGCCGAGGCTTTCAAAACGGGCGATCCGGCCAGTGAATTGGCTCAAAAAGCCGCTGATTTGCATAAGCAATGGTTAACTTACTACTGGAGCGAGTATAGCAAAGAAGCGCACGCGGGTCTAGCCCAAATGTATGTGGATGACGAGCGGTTTAAGGCGTATTACGATGAAATACAGCCGGGTACGGCTGAGTTTCTAAGGGATGCCGTCCGCATTTACACAGGCGTACAGAAGTAATTCGCACATTGTTTAAAATAAGCTAGGCCGTGTCTGATACGAGAAAAGGGCTGAGACAGGTACCGTATGGTAACCTGCCGCGGCCCTTTTTTTGCCGAAGTATCAACTTGGGATTATTTGATTTACTAAGGCCTGCACAAAGTCATCGTCCAGTGCCAAGTGTCCGTTGAGCAATCGATACCAAATGGGTCCGTAACAGAGATCGGCCAACAGCTCCAAATCGGCATGCTGCTGCAATTCTCCCCGTAGGACGCCTTGCTTCAAAATGCCAATAAGCGTATTTCTCCGTGAAGCGATGAACTGCTCCCGAAAGGTTTGCGCAAAATCAGGATTGAATTGCGCTTCGGCCATAAGACAACGCATGATCTCACCGGATTGTTCGGAAAGGGATTTGCAGGTAGAACCCAAATAGAGCAGCAAATCGGATTTTAGCGACCCCGTGTTCGGAGCGCCGATTTCATTTTCTGCTTGCTTTTTGAGCGCCTCCATCACGATGGAAGGTACGTTTGGCCACCATCGATATAAGGTCGGCTTACCTACCCCTGCAGCCTTTGCAATTCCCTCCATGGACAGATTTTTATACCCGTCTGATCGCAAAAGCGTCTGTGTAGCATGCATAACGGCCTCCCATGCCTGTTGACTCCTGGGGCGACCAAGCGTCGTCTTTTCTTGTTGAACATCCATAAGGGGACCTCCTGGAAAAAAATTAAAAAATCTATTTACATTACGTTACGTAACGTATTATAATTCGACTATGAAATGAAATCAATCATTTATTGGAGGCGGAGGCAAAATGGAAAAACGGATACAAGGGCAACGTGTAATTATTATGGGTGGAACATCAGGCATGGGCTTGGCAGCGGCCCGCTTGCTCGTCGAGTCGGGAGCAGAGGTCATCGTTACAGGACGCGATAAAGTTAAGCTCGACGATGCCTTGCAGCATTTAGGTCCCAATGCGAGTGGAGAACAACTGGACGCTGCTTCTCCGGAAGACTTAAAAGCCTTTTTTAAACGCCAAGGCAACTTCGACCATTTAATTATATCCGTTTCCGGTGCGAAGGGAGCGGGAAATTTCCGCGAGCTATCGCTCACCGAGCTGCGCGGCGGCTTCGAAGCCAAATTTTGGCCGCAAGTAATGTCCGCCCAGTTCAGCCTGGAAACGTTGAACAGCCATGGCTCCATTACCTTCATTACCGCTATTTCCGCTCGCAATATCTCGCCTGGCATTTCCGGCTTGGCCGCGATAAACGCCGCGTTGGAGGCTATGGTTCCCAATTTGGCGCTTGAGCTTGCACCTATCCGTGTAAACGCAGTTTCCCCGGGCGTTGTGAATACTTCATGGTGGAACTGGATGCCGGAAGAGCAGCGTTCCGCTACATTTGGTTACTTTGCGGAAAATACACCAGTCGGCCGGGTTGGGGAGCCGGAAGATATCGCTAAAGCGATGTATTATCTGATCGACAATACATTTGTTACGGGAACCGTGCTGGAAGTGGATGGCGGATTGCGTCTGAAATAGGTCAATGAGGATGATTGCTTCTTACTGGTTTCCTTTTGTTGAATAGCTGGAACAGAATGATTTACAATAAAGGGAAAAGCTTACCGTTATGCTTTAGTAAGGAGAAATTATCATGAGTGCGCCTAATCGATTTAATCAAATCGGTCCACCAAGATTCAACATCGCCATTCATATCCTCGTCTGGTTAGCCAAAAGCGGATGTGTGCTTTCGAGCGCTATGATTGCCGAACAAGTTAATTCCCATTCCACGTTTCTACGCCGTGTACTCGCCTTACTTGCTCAAGCTGGAGTGGTCGAGGCGCGGGAAGGACGAGATGGTGGGTATACATTAAAAATGCGTGCCGAGGAAATCACGCTGGATAAGGTTTATCTGGCTGTCAAAGCGGAGGCAGCCGAATCGGAAGTTAAGAGTGATTGCGGTAAGCCAACGGAAGAATTAGATGCGGCATTAGAGGAAATTATGAAATTGGCGGACCGGCAAACGATTGAGTACTTGAAAAAGTATAATATTGCCGAACTTTGCGCCTATGTAAAATGCTCTGATTGAAAGCTGGCTGTTATAATGTCCTTATTGCGATTGCAGTTTGAAGAGAACTGCAATTTATTTTTCTATATACTGTGCTTATAATAGGCACAGTAATTAATCGATAAAGAGAGGATCATTATGATTTTATCAGTGCTAGATCATAACCCGTAACCGTCCATAGCACAGAAATATATGAACAATAACCTCCAACTCTGAGATTAGAAAAGGGCAAGTCCGAATGTAATCATTCGACTGCCCTATTTCGAAAAACATAATTAAGAAATGGTTTTAACGTACAATTTTGAAGTTAAAATTCGAGTGGCCAACAGCTCCATATACTCTTGAAGAAAGCGCCAGCAGCATTTCCGTTCCGCGTGCGGAAGAGATGTCGCCCAGATCGATGACGTTTTTCCACCCAAACCATTCTTTCAGATACCGGGTGACTTCGTTTTTAACTTCCGTATCATTACCACTTATGAACATATCGTGCTCCCCGTCTGCAAGACTAAGCGGATTCACCATTAAAGCGGAGTTTACTGTATTTAACGTTTTTACCACTTTTACATCAGGGAAAGCGCGTTGAATCTGCTCCCCTAAAGAATTGGTGTTGGCCACGGACAGGCTAAGTTCATCGTTTGAAAAATCTAGAGGGAGGGCAATATCGATCAATATTTTTCCTTTTAAAGATTGATAGCCTGCTGCATGCAAGGCTTCGAGAGATGCCGTTCCCGGAGTCGCATTGATGACAATATCGCCAAATACTGCAGCCTCCTGATACGAACCTACGCTTGCTTTCTCATCTTGAGAAAATGAATCGAGCCATTCCTTCAACTTCTCCGGACTTCTTGCACCTAATTTAACTTCGTGCCCCCGTTTGACAAGTGTTCGGCCCAATGTTTGCCCAACGTTTCCAGAACCGATAAACCCAATTTTCATCTGCTCTCCTCCTTTAATATACATACAGGTCAGTATACTTTTCCTTTCATTGACAGTATACATACCGATCTGTATAATGTCAAGCATACGAGGTGACGATAATTATGAGCAAATCGAATGAAAATAAATCAGCGGCACGCGAGCGATTGTTGGTTACTGCAAGCAAATTATTCTTTGAAAAAGGGTTCCATGCTGTAGGAGTCGACACAATAGCAGCTGAATCGGGAATTACAAAAATGACGTTGTACAAGCATTTTCATTCCAAAGATCATCTGATCGTCGCAATATTAGAGCGATCCAGCGAGTTATATTGGGGATGGTTCGAGAACACTATCAAGGGTATAACGGAACCGGAGCGGCAGCTCCTCGCTATTTTCGAGGCCGTAGCCCATCAGCATTCATTATCACCCCAATCGACGTTTTGTCTCTATCAGGCGGTTGCCGTCGAATACCCATTTCCGGAGCATATCGTTAACAAGGCAGCTAGTAATCATAAAAAATCGATTATTATTCGTTTGGAATCTATTTGCGAGCAAGCCGGATTAAAGTCGCCAGAACTCCTTGCCAGACAGTTGTTCGTCCTTCTGGAGGGATTTTGTATGTCCTCGCGGTTTATGGGCTCCGAAGGCCCATCGGCGGAAATTGTTCAAGCAGCAGACACGTTGATAAAGGCGTATCGGCAATAAGCTGAACTCTCCCCGAGGGTATGCCTCCAAAATGCTTCCATTTGCCGCATTTGATTAGGAAGCCTTTTATCATGCGTCCACTAGTTATACTTACATTGTAGTTCGCTTCATAATAAAAGAACTCTCCAGACTCGGAGGGTTCTTTACATTTTTATCCATGTGTTTGCGGGAGCTTCATCCTGAACTTATGACTTTTGAGGCTTGGCTGGAGAAGAAAGGAAAGGCAAATCAAGCCGGGGAAGGCAGCTGTTTGTCCAGTAGTGTTTGGGCAGCAATGGCGAAATACTCCGGCTTGAAGTCTGATTTATTCATGTAAGCCACCATGATGGCGCCGCTGTAAAGTATTCTTATCTGTTCCGCCAGCTCTACAGGATCTTTAGCACCGGCTGCCCGGGCTATCTCCGCGATGCCGCCAAAAAGCTCATTTCTGGCCTGAACAGCTCTCGCGTGGCCGGGATGATCAGCTTCGGGAAACTCCACGGCCGTATTCATAAACGGACATCCCCGATAATCCGGTTTCTTCATTCTTTCAACCACATCTTCCATAAGGAATCGCAGCTGACGATTAGGTGATTCTGGGTACTTAAGCCGTGCTCGCTCCAGATTGCTCATACTCAAGTTGTGACGGTAATCCAAATATTCAACCACCAGATCGTCCTTCGTTGCAAAACTGCGGTAAAAGCTTGCTTTGGCGACCCCGGACTCCAGAATAATTCGATCGATTCCCACCGCCCGTATACCTTCCCGATAAAACAAATCGGATGCCACCCGCAGTATTTTTTCTTTCGCGGTTTCTTTCTTTTCCATACGGATCACCCTCATTATCTCGATAGTGGTAAAACATGGTTGACATGAGACAGATCTGTCTGTATCATTAAATCACCAAATGAGACAGAACTGTCTACTCCATTTTAAAAGAGGCGGTACCAACTGTCAAGGTTCACCCATATTGAGAAAGAGGTGTTTTATTTAATGAGTCAAACGTATGATTCGCGGAGATGGCTGTCGCTTTCTATCATCATTATGGCGATGTTTATGGTCGTTTTGGATGTATTTATCGTCAATGTGGCCCTGCCATCGATTCAACAAATGCTGCATGCCGACTTTACCAAGTTACAGTTTATCGTAGCCGGTTATGTATTGAGCTATGCCGTTTTATTGATTACAGGAGGAAGATTGGGGGATCTGTTCGGCAGAAAGAAGATGTTCCTGTTAGGAGTTGCAGGATTTGTTCTTACATCCGCCTGGTGCGGATTCTCGACAAGCTCGGAGATGTTGATTACGGCACGGGTTTTCCAAGGAATTTCAGCAGCCGCTATGGTCCCGCAGGTGCTTTCGTTAATTCAAGTCTTGTTCCCGGTTGAAGAGAGAGGCAAGGCTCTGGGCATCTATGGCGCGGTGTTAGGGATCGGTGGAGTCGCAGGGCAAGTCGTTGGAGGACTGCTGCTTGAGGCAGATTGGTGGGGCATGGGCTGGCGTCTGGTTTTCCTCGTTAATATCCCTGTAGGGATTGTTGCTTTTCTGCTAGCGTTTTGGTTGATTCGCGAATCCTACGCCACGGAACGCAAACGCCTCGATTTGACAGGGGTAGGCCTTGTCACGCTAGGGCTTATCTTATTGATTTATCCGCTTGTGGTAGGGCGGGAAAGAGGTTGGCCCATGTTGGTTTATTTCAGTATCGCATTGTCCGCTGTTGTCTTGACCGGATTCGTCCTCTTCGAAAAGATGCTGCAACGCCAAGGCGCCTCGCCGCTCGTTCCGATCACTTTATTTCAAGATGTGGCTTTTCGCAGAGGAATGCTCATCGCACTTGCTTTCTATAGCGGGAATGCGGCACTCTACTTCATTCTCTCCGTATTCATGCAGTCCGGTTTGGGCTTTGCTCCGCTGCAATCGGCTTATACGTTTATTCCACTGGGAGCCGGGTATTTCATTGCATCCTTATTAACACCGAATATGAAAAAACGTTTCGGCAATCGGGTCCTGCTGGCCGGAGCGATCTTTATGGCAATTGGATACCTATTGCTGATAGGGATTATTGAGGGTTCTACAACGTTTGCTTGGACAGCATTCTTCATCCCCTTGCTGATTGCCGGAGCGGGGCAAGGCGCGATTGCTTCACCACTCATTCATACCGTGCTGGCAGGCGTTAAAGGTGCTCATGCGGGGGCGGCTTCAGGGGTTCTTAATACGTTTTCTCAGGTAGCTCAAGCCGTCGGCGTAGCGGTCATCGGCAGTTTATTCCAAAGTATGCTGAGTTATTTCGGCGCCGGGTCGCGAGTCCAAGTCTATATCGAAACCCTGCAATCGTCCTTGGTACTCATTACGGTTCTTGCGGTTGTGACTTTCCTTCTGGTCATGACGCTGGGGTATGTTCGCAAGGCGGAGAGAAGATTGTCCGTACAGGGAGATGCTTCCTAAATATGCAAAAACCCGTGCATCCGGTTGGATACACGGGTTTTACAAACTTAATGTGAAGCGGCATACCCTTCCGTCTGTGCGACAGGGTCCATTTTCTCTTTGCTCATCATAAAGGCCGCAGCCAGTGCTAATACTGCAGGGACGAGTCCCCAGGCAAAGGTGATAACGATCGAGGATGAGAGTCCATCTGTAATTTGACCTAGCACCTGATCGGGAATTTGGGTCCGGGTTGCCGGATCGAGCAGCGCATGCGGATCACTGAAATTAAAGTTCTTCGGCATAGCGCCTTGGCCGCCGCCTGAGAACGCATCGGACATTTTGCTCGTCAACGTATGGCTCTGAATGATACCGAATGCAGTAATCCCTAACGTCATGCCGAGTGAACGCAGGAAGTTGAGCGTAGAGCTTGCGGCCCCCCGCTGGCTTCCAGGGATCGCATGAAGGGCTGCATTGGTTAACACCGAGAAGGAAGCGCCGATGCCCAATCCAATTAGTATCATATAGACGGTAATAGTCAAACGGGAAGAATCCGCGGATAAAGTAGTCAGAAGCGAGATGCCGACAACAAGAAGCAACAGCGTCAGAATCATGATCGTCCGATAAGAAAGCTTATTCATAAGAATACCGCCTCCAGTCGCAGTTACGACAGTACCGATCATCATCGGAAGCAAAACAAGCCCTGAGTTTGTCGCACTTCCGCCAAGAACCCCTTGTATAAATATCGGGATGTATACAGATGCCACAATGAACGCAGCTCCGCTTAACATGCCGATCAGATTGCTCGTCGTGAAGAGACGGTTCTGGAACATCGGGAACGTAATAATCGGTTCCACGGCGCGTCGCTCAGCAATGACAAACAAAACGGCGAGAAGCGCAAATCCTGCGAACAAGCTCAATATCGTAACAGATCCCCACGCATATTGTTTGCCGCCGAGCTCAAGCGCGAACATGAGGCATACGACAGCTCCGACAAGCAAAATAGCTCCCCACCAATCGATACGTTGTTTCGTGTGCTGAACGGATTCTTTGTAGAAAAATGCGATCATCGCAAAAGCGATCAGCCCAAGCGGCAAGTTGATGTAAAAAATCCATTCCCACTTGATATAGTCAGTGAGGTAAGCACCCAGCAGCGGACCAAAAATACTGGACATCCCGAACACGGCTCCGAATAAACCGATCAACTTCCCTCTCTTCTCGGGCGGCACAACATCATACATAATCGTAAAAGCAATCGGCATTAAAGCACCGCCGCCGATGCCTTGAATGGCCCGGTAAATGCTTAACTGCACGATGGATTCGGCTGTTCCGCAAAGCGCAGAGCCGATCATAAACATCAAGATCCCGAAGATGAAAAAGCGCTTGCGTCCGTACATGTCGGACAATTTGCCGAAAATCGGCATACCGGCCATTTCTGCGATCATATAGGCGGAGGTGACCCAAACAAATTTGTCGAGACCCCCTAACTGTCCGACAATCGTCCCCATGGCCGTTGCCACGATGGTATTATCCATGGAAGCCATCAGAATGGAGAGAAACAGCCCTCCCAGGATAATCCCGAGTTTGTTTTGCATTTTCTTCATTGGTTTCAATTCCTTCCTTGTTTGAATTCATCTTATAACTGAATTATAAAGCACTTTTCATGACAACTATGTGTCAGGGTTATTGGGCAAAAATATATTTTTTTCATTATTAATGCATATAAAAAAGAAACTACCCTCAGGTCTGGAGTATTGACCTGTGGCAGCTTCTTTTATAAATGCGAGTGCCGACTGTCTTAACTATATAACCTCACGTAACCTGAGGAGCAAGATGGAATTTGAAATGGTATACTTGTGTAAGTATTAGTCAAAGGAGGACGCAGAGAATGAGCTCTTCAACCAACGAAGATAATGAGGTTCGATCGCTTTACCATGAGCTTTTGAGTACGTGGAACAAACGCGATGCAGGTGCAATGGCGGGAACATTCGCCGAAGAGGGCGAGCTCATCGGATTCGATGGGAGCCAAGTTGCCGGACGAGCTGCCATCGAAGAACATTTGAGCCCGATCTTTGACAACCATCCAACGGCTCCTTTTTACGGAAAAATAAGAAATGTACGTTTCCTCGCTCCCGATGTCGCTGTTCTCCGTGCGGTTGCCGGGATGGTGCCTGTGGGGCAATCGGATATTAATCCGAAACTGAATACCCTGCATACAATGATTGCCGTTCAGCAGGAAACTGGCTGGCGCATCATGCTCTTTCAGAATACGCCGGCTCAGTTTCATGGAAGACCGGAGCTGGTTGAGGCATTGACCGAAGAGCTGCGGCAGTTGCTGTGAGGCGCTGCTTGAAAGCCAAAAAGACTATGGGGCAGGCTCCATAGTCTTTTTGGTATGCTTTTATCCCGGACAAAATCCGGGATTTCGTCTATTCAGCTCCAGCGTATAGGTAGGATCCAGCCTCGCAAGTTCTGTAAAATAGTTGCCTATCGCATGATTGGCCGATAAAGAGCCTTTCTGGAAGGATAACTCGAATCCTTTTTTCACATGTAGGTAGTGGTAGAGTTGATCTGTGTTAGGGGATTTGTAAAGGACGGTCGGCAGCTGGGGGACAAGATCATGTTGATTATAGACACGATGACGGTTACTAAGCAAATTGCTAAACCGACTGGCAAATTCCGGATTTCCTACGCGCGGTGAGGCATAGGTATATACAATGGGAGCTTTGAATTTCGTATTGAGTGCAACATCGATGGCGCATAGTGTGGCAAGCGCCCCGCCAAGGCTATGTCCGGTGATATAGAGCTGTTTTTGAGCTGACAGCTTGCTAAGGGATGTAAGGATTTTTTTTCGGGCGGTGCGGTAAATGTCCAAAAAACCACGATGGACCCATCCGCCATCCTGCACATAGGGATATGCATTCTGCCGGGCAATCGCGTCCGATATCCAGTCGGAACTCGTATTCGTTCCTCTAAATGCGAGGATAATCCGGTCGTTGGATTCCAAAATAAAACCAAATAGCTCTTCTACTCCCAGGAAGGATGCGGCTTTAAAAGTGGCACTTACATGGTAATTCCGGGGAACGATGAAAGTGCCGTCGTCATTGTCAAATTGATGATACGTTTGGCTGCACACTGCAGCCATAAAAATAGCCGTTCGTTTATTAAATAAGTTAACGCTCATGCGACCCCTCCCCAAAAGACACAGTTGCCGTTTCACTATATATATGAAAAGAAGGGGCACTTGTCCTCCGGTAGGTGCCTATTTAGATGAAGATTTCATGTTTATAGAAGTGAAGTGCAAATTGGGGGGGGGGGGGGGTTAAAAGGCAGGGAAGAGTAGGATGGGGAGACGAGTAGGAACAGTTGCAGTGTATGGCGGGAATAACTGGTCAATACTCTACGATTCGTTGATACATGACTGGGGCAATAGATTGGATTTTATCCAACGAAAATCGTTCCTTGGAACTTGTTGCGAACATTCGTTGGATTTCATCCAATCATTTACCGTCCAGAGAGGCAATGGCCTTGTTTTCGGCCGAAACTATTGGATATTTTCCAACAATACCGTGAAATTCACATCAAAGTTTCTTTTCTGCTGTATGAAATCCAATGACTAGCATTCGGGGCCACCCTTGTGGGACAGCCCCTCTTCAAGAGTCATCACACCAGTTCCACCCACTGCAGCTTCACGCTGCCGTGAAGCGCCTTCAACACCACGTGCTGCTTGCCGGCCGGCAGCACGGCCGCCTCCATGGCGACGACGTCCGTCCACGCGTCGCCCTCAACGGCAACCGCTTGGCTGACCCCGAGGTCGCCAAGCGTCACCTCCAGCGCAGCAGCGCCGGGCTCCGCCCCTGCCGCTGCTGCGCACACCACAACCCCGTACGCGCGCTCCGCCGCGACGTTGAATTCATAGCGCAGCCACTCGCCTGCCGCGAGCTGCGCGCACATGACCGTATGCGGCTGCCGCACAGCGCCGCCATGACTCGAGAAGTCGGCGACGTTGTCCGCCGACGCAAAGGCAAACCCGAACGCCACGCCGTCCGCAGGGCGGAGCGGGATAGCCCCGTGATCATGCCGCTCCACCACGGCATGATCCACACCGGCGCCCTTAAAGCCATAGTAGGGCGCAGCAATCCGCAGCGGCGCGCGACACAGCATGCTGTTCACGACATCCCGGCGATACTCGCAATTCTCGATCAGGACGTTATCGAGATATTCCCATAGTATCGCCTCGGCAGTTTCTGCCCCTGGGTGCTCGCCGCTACCGGCCACATAGGCCTGAATCTTCTCCCAGCCCTTGGGCGCTCGAATAGAGCAGGGGCTGTTCGATGTATCTAACTTTTTCCATGGCCAAAAATTCCATGAAATGCCATGATCCTCGAACAGCTGAAAGGCACCGGCGTACCATTCTGTGTTATTTTCGCCGCCCTCGCCCATATATAACGGCACATTTAATTCGGCGCCTTTGTCCAAGTAACGCTGAATGCTTTCCGTGTCAGGAGCGTTCCAATATTTGTGGAACTGCAACAACATGTTGTCATCGAGCGGTTCCGTGATCATGCTGAAATTGGTTGCCCAATGGGCGCCTTCAATGATGATCATATGGTGCGGGTCCACCTGTCGAATGGCAGCGATCAGCTCGCGATAGAGAGGGACAAGCCGATCCCAATACCGGCTGAAGTGATCCGGCAGGGGTTCGTTCAGCAGGTCGTAGCCGGCCACGATCGGATCATCCTTGTACCGCTTCGCCAGCATCACCCATAGATCGACCGTGCGCTTCCGCTGCACGGGATCGGTGAACAGATCAGGGTGATCGTTCACAGAATCATCGATGTTCGCGCCGGTCTGCCCGCCGGGTGCACCATGCAGATCGAGCACGACATAGAGCCCGTGAGCACGGCACCGGTCCAGAAACTGATCGATCAGCCTCAAATGACTTTCGATATAGCAACCACCCTCTGTCTCTTCCAAAAGGAAAGGCGCATTAATGGGCAAGCGCACGGAGTTATAACCCTCTTCAGCAATGCGTTGCACATCATCTTCAGTCACATATCGTTCGTAGAACGTGTTCCAAAACTGAGCTGCTTTCTCTTCGCCAATCAACTCGCGTATCCGCTGTGCAATCCGCCGGGGGCGATCCCCACGTTCTCCGCTAAATTTCCACATATAGCCTTCCGGAAGCAGCCAATTGCCGAGGCCTACGCCACGCAGCAGCAAGGGCCTGCCATCTCCATCGACCAACTGTTTGCCTTTAGAACGTATAAAACCTGTACGCTGTAGTGTCGCATTTACCGGATCTACCATATTAACAGCCTCCATAGTCACGAAATATAGCGCTTTCACAAGTAATCGTAGCACCATTAACCAGCCGGTGGAACACCACCTGAAAAATGGAAACCACAGCTAAAATTTGCACCCTTACATCACAGGCGGATAACGCCTACAATGAGTAATATGAAAATGCTTACAAAATCGTCAGTGTCGGAGGTGCAGCCGGGATGAATGCGGAGACGGATATTCCTATCCAGAATGAACCATCAACGGCCGCTAGAAGATCGGCAGCAAGACTGCTGCGCAAGCTATACGGACAGAGGTATTTGCAGGTGATGGCGCTGCTCGGTGTCGCCTGGATGATCGTATTCAACTATGTGCCGATGTACGGGATCATCATTGCTTTCAAAAACTTTAATATCATCAAATCCATTTCTGAAGCACCTTGGGCAGGATTCGAGCACTTTAAGGCTTTTATGGAAGATGACAATCTGGGCTATGTCATTAAGAATACGCTGGGTATGAGTGTTCTCAAGCTGCTCATTGGCTTCCCACTGCCGATTGCTTTCGCGCTTTTTTTGAACGAGCTTCGCTCCATCCGCTACAAAAAGCTGGTGCAGACGATCTCGTATCTGCCGCATTTTCTCTCCTGGGTTATTCTCGGCGGTATTCTGGCAACATGGCTGGCGGATGTCGGCATTATTAACAACATCCTGATGGCGCTGAATATCATCCATGAGCCCATCAGCTATTTGGCGGAGCCGCAATATTTTTGGAGCATCATCATTACGTCGGACATATGGAAAGAGCTCGGCTGGTCAGCGATTATTTATCTGGCTGCGATCACAGGGGTTTCCCCGGAAATGTATGAGGCAGCTACCATCGACGGAGCCGGACGCTTTCAGAAAATGTTCTATGTCACGCTGCCGTCGATTAAAGGTACGATTACGATTCTGTTCATTCTCGCGGTCAGCAACATCCTAACTTCCAACTTTGACCAAATTCTCGTGCTAAAGAACCAGCTCAACGAAAGCGCCAGCAACGTCATCGACGTTTACGTATACCAAGTAGGTATCTTGCAAAGCCGATATTCCTACGCGACTGCAGTTGGCCTGATCAAGTCCATCATCTCGCTCATATTGCTGCTGTCGGCGAACTTCATTACGAAGCGTTTAAACAATACGTCTTTATTCTAAATAAGGAAGTGGCACTTCATGCTCTCCCTCAAGCGCAGAACCTTCAAAGAGGTTGCCTTCGACCAATTTAACAATGTGTTGATGCTGGCCATATGCTTCGCTACGCTATACCCCATCTGGTATGTGCTCGTCAATTCTCTTAATGACGGCAACGACGCTATGCGGGGCGGCATTTACTGGTGGCCTCGGATGTTCAGCTTCGACAGTTATTTGGCCGTATTCGCTAACGACGGCATCATGCTGGCAATGGGTGTCACCGTCGCCAAAACGCTCGTCGGCACCGTGATCCACGTGCTCTTTACCGCGATGGTAGCATATGCTTTCTCACGACGGGAGCTGATCGGCCGTCCCGTTTACATGGTCATCGGCACCGTGACAATGTTTTTCAATGGGGGGCTCATCCCTTACTATCTGTTGATCCGCGACCTGGGCATGCTCGACAGCTTCTGGGTGTACATTATTCCGGCGATGTTCAGCTTCTTCGACCTAATCATCTTCTTGTCGTTCTTCCGGGAAATTCCCGATGCCCTGGAAGAGGCGGCCAAAATCGACGGCGCTAATGATTTCAAAATCTTTTACCAAATCGTTCTACCGGTATCTATGCCAGTAGTCGCTACGATCGCGCTATTCCACGGGGTTTACCAATGGAATGATTATTTTACCGGGATGATCTACATCAACAAAAGTGATCTTCAACCGATCCAAACGTATTTATACCGGGTCGTGGCACAGTCCAGTTCCAACCAGATAGCGGCTGCTACGACCGGCAGCATAGCGAAGTCCGTCTCCTCCCAGTCGATCAAATTGGCGACGATGGTTGTGACAACCTTGCCGATTGTTATCGTATATCCGTTCTTGCAGAAGTATTTTGTAAAGGGTTTCATGATTGGTTCGATTAAAGGGTAAGGCCTATCCGTTCAAGTGACTAACTCTGTTTTTGACTACAGGGATAGAATAAATGATTATGATGCAGAAAAGGGGAAACGTACATGAGTATGAGTAAATCACGCAAAACATGGACAACTTTACTTGCTTTGTTTACCGCCGTATCCATTTCCGCTTGTTCCACGGATAAAGGCGCGAGCAGCACGGCCAGTCCGCAGCCGACGAAAGCGACGGAAACTGCGGCAGCAGCATCAACAGTCCCTGCGGCTAATGCTGATGAGCCCGGTTGGAAATCCGATACGAAGCCGATCACCTTCGATTGGTACCTGAACTTTTCCTGGTTCCCGAATAAATGGGGCGTGGACCCGACTTCCCAATACATCACGAAGAAGACGGGCGTGAATGTTAATTTCATCGTGCCGGCCGGCAATGAGAACGAAAAGCTGAATACGATGATTGCCTCCGGCAAGCTGCCTGATTTCATAACGCTCGGATGGTGGGAGGACGCCGTGAAGAAAATGATCGAGGGTAAAATGGTGCTTCCGCTGAATGATCTTGCGAAGCAGTACGATCCCTATTTCTTTAAAGTGGCCGATCCTGCCAAGCTCTCCTGGTACACGCAAAAAGACGGCAACTTCTACGGCTACCCGAATGCTTCGTCCTCGCCGCAGGATTACAAAAAGTACGGGGAAAACTTTGTATCCAACCAGACGTTCCTTGTTCGCAAAGATATGTATGAAGCGATCGGCAAGCCGGATATGAGAACGCCTGAAGGGTTCCTCAATGCTCTGAAAGCGGCAAAAGAGAAGTTTCCTGAAGTGAACGGACAACCGCTGATCCCGCTTGGCTTGCACGAGTTTGGGGATAATGGCAACTACTCGTTCCTGGATGCATCGCAGAATTCTTCGATGCTGGCTAATTTTCTAGCCATTCCTTACGAAAAAGACGGCAAGCTTTACGACCGTTCCACTGATCCGGAGTTAGTGAGCTGGCTCAAAACATTCCGCAAAGCGAATGAGATGGGACTCCTGGCGAAAGATATTTTTATCGATAAACGCCCGCAAATGGAGGAAAAGATTGCGCAAGGCCGTTACTTCGCGATGCTGTACCAACGTTCCGATATGGCGAATCAAAACATTTCCTTGTATCAAAAAGATCCGAACAAAGTCTATATAGCCGTAGACGGCCCTGCTAACGCCAAGAAGGACGCACCTACACTTGCAGGCCCTGGCATTTCCGGTTGGACGGTGACGCTGATTTCTAAAGACGTGAAGGACAAAGCAAGAGCGATTAAATTCCTCAGCTACCTGATCAGTGAGGAAGGCAACAAAGATTTGTTCCTGGGCGAGAAAGGCGTCAGCTACGATACGATTAACGGCAAAGATCAATTCAAGCCGGAAGTGCTTGATCTTTTGAATAAAGACCGCTCCGCCTTTGACAAAAAATACGGATCCTCTTACACCTTCTGGATGCTGATGGATACGAATATGAATCTGCAGTGGGCACCTCCGAGCGTGGAGCCGATTAAGCAGCCTGAGGAATGGACCAAGGGCAAGACGAAGAGCTTCTCGCAGTACGATAACATCATGCCGACAGGGACATCGGAAGAGGGAATCGCCAACGACAAAATCGCCAAGACCTGGGGCAAAGCGCTGCCGAAGCTGCTGCTGGCCAAATCGGACGCCGAGTTCGACCAGCTTTTCGAGAAATATCAAAACGACCGCAAAGCGGCTGGACTAGATAAGGTTCAGGCCTACCAGCAAAAAGAATTCGAAGCGAACAGCAAAAAGATTGCCCAGTTCTCGAAGTAACGATTAAGCAGCCCGAGAGCCCGAAACATTTCGGGTTTTCGGGTTTTTCGCCTGCATCTCCAAATATTTCCCACGTCCGGAATCGGATGTATTAAAATATAAAGAAAGAGTGAGGGACTGGGTGTGGTGTTATGGGAAATGCTCTGCGCAAATGGAGAATGCGGATTACACAGCTGACCAATCGCACTTCCATACAGGTGAAGCTGATCGGCGCGTATATTGTGATTATTTTAATTCCGATCATTTTGTTCTCGTCGTATTTGTTTAATGAATTCTATCAAAATACGATTCAAGATACCGTGAAAAAGAATCAAAATGTGCTGGAGAGCGAGAAATCGGGCATTCTCAATAATATTGAGGTCATGGGGCGTGCAGCAGAACTTTCGATAACCGACCGGGAGGTCCTCAATTATTTGCGCATGACTCAGGAATGGGAAGTTCCGGAACTCGTTGAATTCAATACGAATACCTTTTATTATCTACAGCGCCTTATGTTCAGCAATCCTAATATTGCCAACGTGCGTTTGTACTCGGATAATCCAAATACGCAGGAGATTTGGCCGATTATTTTCAAAGAGAGCCGGATCGCGGAAAGAGCTTGGTATAAGGATGTGCTGGAGCGCAACGGCACTGTCAGGTGGGAAATTTTGCAGGACGAGAAGGATATCATGAATCGCTATAACACCGACAGCGAGGCGACGTGGACTTATGTATCCCTGCTAAGGGGAATTAATTATCCGAATCATGTCGGCATTTTGGAAGTCGATATGTTGATAGATAAGTTTTTTCAAAAGGCCTTTAGCCCGATACAGGACGGGCAATCTCACATGCTGGTCGTCGACCGGTCGGGGCGCATTTTTACCGATACGAAGAGCCCATTTTTTAAAACAATGGATATGAAGCAGCTCTACGAAACATGGGGGGCTCATTCGCATCAGCAGGGCTCTAACTTTACTTTTAAAGTAGGGGATACGCCCTATTTATGCCTGACCACGCCTATCGACGACCTGGGGGCTTACTTGCTGAATGTCGTATCGTTAAAAGAGCCGGTGACGCAGATCCAGAAAACCCGCAATCTGTTCATTCTGGCTGCTGTCGTCCTCATCGCGCTTGTCTCGATCATCACTTACTTTTTACAATCGTTAATTTTGAAAAAGCTGCACATTCTTCGGGATTCGATGAAAAAAGTGCGTCGTGGCGACCTGAACGTGCAGATCGATATGGACGCTGGGGGAGAGGTAGGCGAGCTGGCCCATCATTTCAGGCAAATGTTGAAGAAAATGAACGAGCTCATCGTCGAAGCCGTGAACAAGCAGGCCGCCACGAAGGAAGCCGAGCTGAACTCGCTCAAAAATCAGATCGACGCCCATTTCCTTTATAACACGCTCGAAAATTTGAAAATGCTGGCCGAAGTCGAGGCGCAATATACGATCTCAGATGCCTTAACCTCCCTCGGCGCCCTGATGCGTTACAGCCTCAAATGGGCGAACGATCATGTCCGACTGAAGGATGAAATTCAGCATATTCAGAACTACATTGCCATCATGAATATCCGCTATGACGATAAGCTGGCGCTGAAGTTGGATATTCCGGAAGGGTATCAGGAGCAGGAAGTGCTGAAAATGTCCCTGCAGCCTCTCGTCGAGAATGCCGTTAAGCACGGCATGAATACGGACAGGGCCAGACGTGAGGGTATCGTAATCCTGATCCGCGCCAGTCGGAGGGATGTGGCGATGATCATCGAAGTAACCGATGACGGTGCGGGTATGTCCCGCGAGAAGCTTGGGGAGCTGCACGAGAAGATCGGTATGGAGGATGCTCTTTTTTATGCCAAATACGGATCTAAGTCCACGGGTGAACATGAAGGGAACGGCATTGGTCTACGCAATGTGACGCAGCGAATTAAAATGTATTACGGAAACGAGTACGGGATTCATGTCGAAAGTGAGGAAGGCGCTTACACCCGTGTGAGGATGAAGCTGCCTTATCTAATTTTATCCGGAGGGCTGCCTGCTGATGAGAAAAGTGCTTATCGTTGACGATGAGAAAAATATTCGCCTCGGTTTGCGAGCGATGATCGCCCGTGAATTTCCGGATACCTATGCCTTCGAATTCGCCGGCGATGGGGAAGAGGCTTTAGCACTACTGACAAATTCGCCTATGGACATCGTGATTACGGATATTCGCATGCCCGTCATGGACGGCATCGCACTCATTAACCGGATTCAAGAGCTGGACCCGAAGCCAGTTGTGATTATTCTTAGCGGGCACGACGATTTTCACTACGCGAAGGAAGCGATTCGCTGCGAAGTGAAGGAATACCTGCTGAAGCCTATCGTCCGGGACGAGCTGACTCGCGCAATGCTCCGATTGGAGAAAGAACTCAAGCAGAAGGAGCAGCTGAATGAGCGATTGACCAGCTCTATGAAGCAGCGAGAGGCTTTTCAAGAAAGTCAGCTGAGTTACTTGCTCCGAACGGACCATTTGAGCGAAGCTGATTTGCTGAATCATTTGCAGGGCATTGGGATGCAGTGGCTGGATGGAGGGTTTCAAGTCGGTGTGCTGCAGTACAGGGGAACCATTCAGGGAGTGGGGCATGCCGAATTTCTGCGCCGCATTCAAGCCGAAGTTGGGAACGTTCCAGAGCGTTATCGCACTAGGTACGCGCATGTTTGGGATAAGGAGAACCAGTTGGTGCTGATCGCCGAGCATGGGGAGCTTTTCCAGTACCTGGCGGATCGCATAGCCGGAACGGGATATTTTACCTATAGCATGGGCTTAAGCCTGCCAACGCTAGGCGTGACTCGTTTGCAAGAAGCGTATCGAGAGGCGCAGCAGGCGTTGAAATATACGTTTTTGTTATCTGTGCCTGGCGTTGTGCGTTTCGAGAGCGTTAGCCAAAAGATCCGCAATTTCGCAGTGCCTACAGAGACCGTCAAGAAAATCGCCAATATGCTCGGCACAGACCGCGATAAGGAAATGACGGCGTTGCTTATGGAGGTGCTCGATATCAAGACCGTGGCTCGTTTCGATATCGGCTATATGGAAGCGGTAAGTCGTGCATTGAACGAGCATGTATTCGATAAAGTATTTCATGTGTACGGGGGCGAGTCCGTAGAAATTCTTCGCTTATTTAAGAAGGTAGGGGATATCTCGAACTTTGCCTATTTTCATGACTATTTTCATAGCGTTGAAGGCTTGCTGCATAGGCTCAATGACTATGTGCGAAGCATGAAGACGTTCCACATCGATCATAAAGAGATGAAAAAAGCCGTGCAGTACATGCAGGAGAATTATCATAAAGACATCAATATGACGATCGTTTCGAATCATGTGTCGTTGAATTATTCGTACTTCAGCCAAGCCTTCAAAGAGTTTACCGGGGAAAGCTTCGTTAATTACTTGAAAAAGCTGCGCATCGACCGGGCGCGGGAGCTGCTGGCCACGACCGACCACAAAATTTACGAGATCAGTGAACTGGCCGGCTTCGAGAATACGAAGCATTTTAGCCGCGTTTTCAAGGAAATGGAAGGCGTTAGCCCGCAAGAGTACAGGGATCAGCGGCATGTGATCGGAAGAAGTCTGCTGCGGGGACACGAAAGTCACTTGTAATGCCTGCAATCTGGGAAATCTCTGGGACGACCAGGCATTTCGGAGCATCTCACGCGACTTTAACGCGGAAAAACCGGCTTAACTCCGCTGACGCTCCGATTCCGAGGCGGATAAGCCGGAAAAACCGCGTTAAAGTCCCAGTGGAGAGACCCATAAGTTCATCAACGGCACTTTAACGCGGAAAAACCAGCTTAACTCTGCTGACGCTGCGAATCTGGGGCGGTTAAGCCGGAAAAACCGCGTTAAAGCCCCAGTGGAGAGTCCCAGAAGCTCGTCAACGGCACTTTAACGCGGAAAAACCGGCTTAACTCCGCTGACTCTGCGAATCTGGGGCGGTTAAGCCGGAAAAACCGCGTTAAAGCCCCAGTGGAGAGACCCATAAGTTCATCAACGGCACTTTAACGCGGAAAAACCAGCTTAACTCTGCTGACGCTGCGAATCTGGGGCGGTTAAGCCGGAAAAACCGCGTTAAAGTCCCAGTGGAGAGACCCATAAGTTCATCAACGGCACTTTAACGCGGAAAAACCAGCTTAACTCTGCTGACGCGCCAAGCCCGGCCCGGATAAGCCGGAAAAACCGCGTTAAAGTCCAGTGGAGAGTCCCATAAGCTCATCAACGGCACTTTAACGCGGACAAACCGGCTTAACTCCGCAAACGCGCCGATTCTGAGGCGGATAAGCCGGAAAAACCGCGTTAGAGTCCAGTGGAGAGTCCCATGAGCTCATCAACGGCACTTTAACGCGGAAAAACCGGCTTAACTCCGCAAACGCGCCGATTCTGAGGCGGATAAGCCGGAAAAATCGTTTTTAACTAACGCTTCCCTCCAAGCGCCCTTCAAAATTGTGGTATCATAAAAATTGGAAATGATCTACATGGCTGCAATGGGGCAGGAAGGCAGGAGGCAAATATTCATGTTACGACGCTTTTTTTCGTATTATCGTCCTTATAAGCATTTATTTATTTTGGATTTTACTTGTGCGGTGGTAGCAGGGCTGCTTGAGCTCGGATTTCCGCTTGCCGTCAACCAGGTCGTCGACAGGCTGCTTCCGGCAGGCAATTGGGCTTGGATTTTATGGGCATGCGTCGGGCTGCTGGCGGTATATGGCTTGAATACGGTTTTGAATTTTGTCGTTACCTATTGGGGGCACAAACTGGGGATTAATATTGAAACGGATATGCGGAAAAAGATGTTCGATCATCTGCAGAAGCTCTCATTCCGCTTCTATGATAACAACAAAACGGGCCAACTCATGTCACGGATGTCTAATGATCTGCTGGAGATCGGCGAGGTTGCACATCATGGTCCCGAGGATCTGTTCATCGCCGTCATGACGTTAGTGGGCGCGTTCACACTCATGCTGGTCATCAATGTGAAACTTGCGCTTCTAACGTTTCTCATTGTCCCGTTCCTCCTATGGATCGCTATATATTTCAATCAAAAAATGACAAAAACCTTTCGCCGGATGATGGCCGATCTGGCCGACATTAATGCCAGAGTAGAAGACAACATCGGCGGGATTCGCGTTGTCCAAGCTTTTGCAAACGAAGCTTATGAGAAGAAGCTATTCGCAGAAAACAATGGCCGCTTCCGGCTAACGAAGCTGCTTTCCTACAAAATCATGGCGTGGAACGTATCGCTGAGTTATATCCTGATGCGTCTGGTTACCGTGTTCGTCCTGATTTGCGGCACCTGGTTCGTCATTCAGCATGAGATTACGTACGGGCAGTTTATTGCTTTTGTCCTGCTGACGAACGTTTTTCTTGGTCCTATCCAGAAAATCAATACCGTCATCGAAAGCTATCCCAAAGGGATCGCCGGCTTTAAACGGTACGTCGAAGTCATCGACACAGAGCCGGAGGTTTCCGACGCTCCAGATGCCATAACCATCGAGAAGCTGGCCGGCGAGATTCGCTTCCAGAATGTCTCTTTTGGCTATGGCGGCGAAGAAGACGCGAGGGTGCTCAGTGGCATCACCCTTGCCATTCATGCCGGCGAGACCGTCGCCTTTGTCGGCCCGTCCGGCGCCGGCAAGACAACGATCTGCAGCCTGCTGCCGCGATTTTACGATGTGAGTGCCGGCAGCATCACCATCGATGGCATGGACATCCGCCGCATCCGGCTGGAATCGCTGCGCCGCCAGATCGGCATCGTGCAGCAGGATGTGTTCCTCTTCGCCGGCACGATGCGGGAGAACATCGCGTACGGCAAGCTCGTCGCGACGGAAACCGAGATCTGGCAAGCCGCCCGTCGGGCGCGGCTCGAGGAATTTATCCAGTCGCAGCCATTGGGACTGGATACGATAATCGGCGAGCGCGGGGTGAAGCTCTCCGGCGGGCAGAAGCAGCGCCTCGCGATCGCGCGCATGTTCCTCAAGAATCCGCCGATTCTCATCCTCGATGAGGCGACGTCGGCGCTCGACACCGAGACCGAGGCCGCGATTCAGCAATCGCTGGCCGAGCTGTCGCAGGGGCGCACGACGCTGGTCATTGCGCACCGGCTGGCGACGGTCAAGAACGCCGACCGCATCGTCGTCGTGACGGAGCAAGGGATCACCGAGCAGGGCGGACATGACGAGCTCTTGGCTGTGGGGGGCGTTTACAGCCGCCTGCACCAAGCCCAGTTCCGCTCCTAAAATTTACATCGAAGATGGCCGTGAGGCAGCTTATACTAGCTGGCGGTCATCTTCTTTTTGTTTTCCATTTAATCGTAGAACTCCCAATAAAATCATGTTAAACTATGAAAAATAGTTTCTACCAATGGTAAAATAATAGATTGAGGTGTCTGATCTTGAAGCCGATATGGAAGTGGATGTTAATCGGATTGTTGACGCTCGTCTGTATCTTCTTGTTAAGTAATATTCGCAATTTGTTCATGTCTGTGCAGCCGGATCAGATGCGTGTAGCCTTAGGTCCGGATATGAGCATTCAAACGCTGACAAGTAAGCTGCCCGGCAGTCAGGTGTTGAATGAGAAGGCAGGCTTGCTATCCGTTCCTTACGGTAAAGCCGAAGAATATGCCGGTACCGCCATGATGATCCGGGGCGTATTTCGCGTGACGGCTGTTCCTCTTGAGCACCCCGTCATTTCTTGGCGTTATTACGCATTCCATTTAAAAGAACAGGCAATTGGCTTCCTCCATGGCGACTTCGGTAAATTCCGCAGCCCGACGAATATGAAAGAAACGCCGGTTATCACTGCACTGCCGATCATGCTGCTGCGCACATTGACCTATTTTATTCCCGGGCTGCTGCTGGCCATTCTGCTTAGCTTGCTCTTAGCGCTTGCGGCATCGATTTGGCCTCGTATCGGTAAAGTCATCGATGGCATCCATGTGCTGCTCGTGGGTTTGCCGGACTTTTTCCTCATCGTGCTCATTCAACTTGGTGCGATATATGCAACAAGAGCTCTCGGTCACTATGTTTTGCTCGTGGTTCAAGTCGGGGATCGAACTCCATTCCTGATCCCTTTTCTCACCATCGCTCTCATTCCGTCGGTTACGATCTACGGCACACTGCGCGTAGCGATGGCTCGCGAGCTGGGTCAGGACTATGTCATTACCGGACTGGCCAAAGGGCTAACTCGCCGCGAAGTGCTTTTGTCCCATGTACTGCGTAATGTGATGGAGGACCTGCTGTCGATTCTGCCGAAGGCGACAACGCTCGCACTAGCCAGCATGGCCGTCGCGGAAGCTATCTGCGGCATTTTTGGATTAGGCGGCTTTATTATCTCCCCAGTCATGCAGAGCGTTTCCTCGATATCGGTCATTTGCATGACGCTCGCACTAATCGCGATGGCATTCCAGGGAATTTATGCACTGCTGCGCAAAAAGTTTATCGTTCGTACACGGGAGGTCGCACAACGATAATGAGACGCTCATCGACAGCCTATTACTGTTCTCTCGCTCTTATGGTCCTATTCCTGCTTGTGATGCTCTTTGGAAGCTGGCTCAAGCCGCATGCGATAACACCTGATCATAAAATTAACATGATCCAATACCAAGAAGACGGCAAGACACGGTACGCCAAGCCACCCTTCGCACCGAACGGCATGTTCCTGCTGGGCACGGATCATCGGGGCTACGACATGCTCAGCCTGCTGCTGAACGGACTGAAATATACGCTTGGAACTGCGCTTCTGCTGACCTTGCTCCGCTTTGCACTTGCTCTCCCCGTGGGGTTATGGACCGGAATCACCGGAAAAGGCAGGGGCACACTGAGCTCCTTGCAGTGGGTTATCGCTTCAGTGCCAGCCTTTCTATTTCTCTTCCCCCCTTTGGCAGGGATGTATTATGGGCTTCGGCTTGATCAAGGAATCAATGCAGATCCGCATTATCTTTTTCTGTTTGCTGTGCTCTTTTTTATCATGGTTACTTTCATCGGTATCTTTCCGCTCGCCCATCAAGTAGCGGATCGGACAAGCTATTATAATGAAAGAATGTTTATTGAAGCCTCGCGTTTGATGGGAGGCTCAGTCCTGCATCGGATGATCCGTCATCTCATTCCGTGTATGCGAAATGAGCTGTCGTTTGTCTTCCTCAGCGAATTTATGCAGGTGCTCTTTTTGATGGGGCAACTTGCTGTCTTTAACATCGTGCTTGGCGGTACGGAAACGATCGGCGATGATGAAGTTGGCTATTCAATCAACATTACCATCACTGGGGAATGGTGTTCGCTGATCGCTTACGGAGCCAAATATATCCGCTTGCAGCCGTGGGTCATTCTAAGTGTCGGCGGCAGTTTTGCAGCGCTTCTCTTGTCACTGCAATTCTTCTTAAGCCAGTTGAAACGCCGCTACGGCAGCGAACGGGAATTCGTGTGATTTCAATAAAGAGGCCTCCTTCTCAAATGAGAGAAAGGGGGCCTTTTTACATTACGTAGCGATAAAACATATAAATCGTGTTGTTTTAACATATAATATGTGTTATTTTAATTTTAGTTCAATTACGCAGGAGGTGCTGTTAAGATGACGGAGGATAAAACAAAGAGACTTTCGGTGTACTTGCCTGAGAAGGTCAAGGCTGATTTGGAGCGGATGGCTGAGGAAACGGGGCTTTCGATGACTCAATTAATCGTCATGGCAACACATGGTTTGCTAGCCAATTATGGCGCGGTCGGCGGCTCTATCTTCGCGGACCTCTTGTCGGCTAAACAACGAATCGGCCAAGATATGGAGCAGAAACGGATCCTGCTGGATCAAGACAAACAGACTTTGCAAGACTATTACGGGGCGAGAGTGGACGAATATGAACGTATCTACAAACGTGAAGATCCCGACTATCAGCAAGGTTTGACGATGCTGGCGCAGGCGATGACGAATGTGGTTCGGGGACAGCGTGTTTTGGAGGTGGCTTGCGGGACGGGATATTGGACCCAATACGCAGCGGAAGCTGCCGATCACATTGTAGGTGTGGATATTCGACCCGAGGTGCTTCAGATCGCGAAGTCCAAGCCATGGCCTGCGAATAAGGTGTCTTTCTGCGTTGGTGATGCCTATCGTTTGGAGCAAGTCGAAGGGTCTTTCGATTGCGGTGTGGCCAACTTCTGGTTTTCGCATGTACCAAGGAACCGAATCGATGAATTTCTGGAAGGCTTCCATCGCAGACTGGGGGCAGGAGCTGAGGTTTTCCTGGGGGACAATGTGTATGTTCCCGGACGGGGCGGAGAGCTGATCCGCAAGGACGATTGTGAGGACACCTATAAAAGGCGCGAACTTGCGGACGGCTCCCAACATGAAATCATAAAAAACTATTTCAGCTACGAAGAGCTGAAAGACATTTTCAAGCCATATGCGAAGCATTTGAATATTTTCGTCGGAAGCAGTTTCTGGTATGTGAGCTACACGGTCGCGTAAATATACAAATGGGTTCCGATCGCCACCCATCAATGACCCGAAGTGAATTTCAGACCAAGTACGCCAACCAGGATTAGACTCATGAACAGAATGCGCATCAAACTAACCGGTTCATGGAGAAACAGTATACCGACAATAATCGCCCCTACGGCGCCAATTCCTGTCCAAGCCGCGTAGGCTGTGCCGATGGGCAGCGTTTTAGTCGCTATAGCGAGAAAATAAAAGCTTACAACCATCCCGGCGATCGTGATGCTTGTAGGGATAAGACGAGTAAATCCATTGGAAAATTTCAATGAAATCGCCCACACGACTTCAAAAACGCCGGCAATAACTAAATGCAACCAAGCCACTTTATCCACTCCTTTTCATAAAGCAATTAATTTGGCCACAAAAAAAGAAAAAGCCTGGAAGCAATATCGCTAAAGCGATAAGACTCCCGGGCTTTTCCCCCTCCGTGACCACAGCGTATCCGCTGTGTGTTTTCCCTTGGACCAGGCTGGCGCGAACGCCACGGAACCCTAGAAAACGACTTGGCGTTATTATATGACGCCTCACATGACATGTCAAGTTCAAGTTACAGCTAAACCCGGCTAAAAAGTGCTGGGGAAATTGGACGTCGATATTGCAAATATAAAAATAATGACAAAAAATGCGATAATGATCGCATACAACGCCGTTCCAATAATTCCGCATACGAGACCTGTAATTGCAAAGCCTTTGCCTTGCTCGCCGCGAAGCTGTATTTCTTTCGAAGCAATGCGTGAAAGCACGATGGCTATGATCCCCAAGATGATGCCCACATAAGGAATGACAATGGATAAAATACCCAACACCATAGCGGCGATAGATTTACCGTTAGTTTGTGATGATTGCGGTTGTTGTTGGAACGGGGGCTGCGTGCCGTTCAGATACGGTTCCATATAGAACCTCCTTCGAGTTTTTCAAAAAGATCTATGCCCCATTATAACCAGATCTTACCTGTGTATCTAGTGCAAGTTTCCGAAATGAATAAAAGCCCGACGGCGGCTCGATCGAGCTGGGCTTGTCTGGGCTTCATTCTTGAGTATTGCGAGAATTTTACTTGGATTGGACGGCAGTCAATTGGTTGTAAATATCATCCCAGAGTACACGTCTGGCTGATACGTACCGCTTCGCGTAGTAGGACTCGCTTAGCTTGTTTTTTACAACACCGTGATTGGTAGCGGAGTGAATGAATTCACCGTCTCCGAGGTAGATGCCTACGTGAGAAATCCCTTTACCATCGGTGTTGAAAAAGACGAGATCGCCTTTTCGAAGGTCGGATTTGTCAACCCAGTAGCCTTCTTGGTCTTGTGATTTGGAGCTGTGCGGAAGATCGATACCGAATTGCTCGAACACATAAGAGGTGAAGCCGGAGCAATCAAAGCCATTGGTCGTAGTACCCGCAAATTTATATGGGGTTCCGATTAAGCCGTCTACCGTTTCATCCAGTTTGGATTCTGCTGCAAAAACGCTACCTGCACCTATACTCAAAAACAAAACAAGACTGAAAACGAGAGCAACAACCTTTTTCAACTGCTTGTCTCCTTCCGGTGCCTACGAGGTTAGCTGGAGGGTTCGGTTGAAGGTTCCCTATGATCCCTGTCTGGCAAGATCAATTCACCCGGAATGGTTCCCCCGTTTCCCACAAAAAGTGGGAATTCGGCATGAAATATTTGGTTTTTTGATGCTAGTCCTAAGGATTCGTCATAAACATCGAAATTCCTCCTTCTCTATGCGCTATTCTATAAAAATATGTGAAATATTTCTTAAAATAGACAAAAAAAAGCCCCTTTTTTCAAGGGACTGGCATATCTTTTGAAATTTGGGCATTTTTCGCTGATTTTATTTGTTCATTTTGGCAGTCCAGAGCTGATATTGGGATGTGATCGCCCACATTTGCAAAAACATGTTGAACAGCGGATACAACTGATAGATGAGTAGTGCCACCAGGCCGGCCCAGATGTAGGTCGCTGTGACCGTAATCCCCGTCAATAGTCCCGATATGAGCAGGATAAGAAGTGCGAGTCCGAGGATCGGCAGCGAATAGCGTATGAAAGTGATAAACGTGGAAATAATGCCGATTCTAGCAGCAATCGCGAATTGCACATACATGAAAAGCAAGTTTAATAGAAAACCGTAGCTGAGCAGCCCCAAAAGCCAGGGGAGCATCTGTAGAGCCGCTTCTTCGTAAGAAGTCGTATGAGCGTATATCGTTTGCACCTTCGGGAGGAGCCAGAGGAGCGGCAGTAAGGAGAGGACCATCCGCACAAAGTAAGTGATCAGGAAAGGGAGTGTGAGCTCCTTGATTCCTTTGAAAAAGCGATAGCCAGCATTCTGGTGACGATGTGTCAGCGAGTAATAGACACCTGCGTTCAGCATGGGTGTAAGCAGCATGCGAGCGCCTAAGAGCGCGGCCAGCCACCAGAGGTAAGAGTGACTGAGATCCGTTTTGAGCAGTTGAAATTGTCCTTCGGCCAGGAAGAGCTGCATCGCCTGCTTCGGCTGACCGCCGCCAGGGAAGCGATGCATCAGCGGTACCAGCACTGACTGCACCAGCTTATAGAGCAGAGCGCCCCAGCCCATTTGGTAAAGAAATAAGGCGATGACAGCGAAAGGCTGCTGCAAGGCCGCCCTTAAGCCGGTCTTCATGTAACTTTTCAAGGCAGTCCCCCCCTAAAATATTGTGATAACTACCAAGCGACCCAGCCAAAAATCGTTTGCATGAGCTGAATGATGCCGAGATTCCAGCGAATTTTCCATTTCGGGTCGACTTCCGTTTGCATGTAATTGTTAATATGCTTGTTTTCCAGCACCAGCGAATAATTCGGATCAATCCGTACCCAATCGACTGGAGCTGTATGGGTGAGCTTGTATTCGATGCTGCTGTTGGCGCCATCCCACGTTTTGTCCAATGAGGTGCCGTCGGCAAAATGGAAGTGAATGGGGACCGCCGGAGAGTTGCCGCCGCGCTTCGAGATGAGAATCGTACTTTCGTAAGAACCGGCGCCTTTGGTCCCGTCTGGCTTGACTTGAATGCTCTCGACCGTATAGTCCATCATCATGTTGCCATACACATATTGATTGAAAAAATCGTCCCATTTCGTTTTGGTGACATCTTCAACAACCTTTTGGAAGTCCTTCGTTGAAGGATGTTTGAATTCCCATCTCTGGAAGTAGGTATGCATAATGCGATCCATCGTTTTGCTGCCGACCTGCTTTTCCATCGCTTTCAGCACCAGCTTAGCCCGGGTATACACGTTATCTGCGTATTCCCCGTGCCCTTTGTACTTCCAGGCATCCAGCTGCAGCGCATTAGGCGATGTGATATAGCTGGATTCCACAGGCAGATTCGGCGATACGCCGTACTCGGCCTCCATGACTTTATCCTCGGCGTAAGAAGTGAAGCCTTCATCCAACCAAGCTTCTTCGAATTCATTGGTGGCGACTAGCCCATAGAAGTATTGATGGCCGATTTCATGAACGACAACCCGCTCAAGTTCGAGATCCGGATCCTTGTCATTGGCCCCCCAAGCCGTAACCAGCGTTGGGTATTCCATCCCTCCGGCACCGTTGCCGCCAGGGGGCGGCACAACAATGGATAAGGTCGAGTACGGATATGTACCGTACCACTGGCTGTAACGGGCCAACGCTTTTTTGGCAGCGTACATATACCGGTCTTTCAAATCTTTATGGTTCGGATCAAGATAAAGCTTGATTTTGACACCGGGAATTTGCGGGGTGGAGAACGGTTCTTCCGCATAGATAAAGTTCGGCGATGCCGACCAAGCGAAATCATGCACGTCTTCGGCGTAGAATTGATACGTTTTCGTGTCGTTATCCGTCACGGCCGGTTTTACCGGGAATCCGGTAGCGGCAACGGTATAGCTGGCCGGCACTTGGATTTTCACGTCATAGATGCCGAAATCGGAATAAAACTCCGAATTGCCATGATATTGATGCAGGTTCCAACCCTCCGTTGTGCGTCCGCGAGTGCCTGCCTTCTCATAAGCGGCCACCTTGGGGAACCATTGGCCTGCCATGACGAAGTCGCCGACATAGCCCATCCTGGCGAAAGCGGAAGGCAGTTTGACGAGAAATTCGGTTTGGATCGTGACGCGCTCACCGGCCCCAACGGCTTTAGGCAGCGGGATTTTCAGCAAAGTATGGTCATCTTTATTTCCGTCATCGGGCTGAACGAATTCCATCCGTCTGGTGAGATCGCTTCCGTCATCGGCTTTCACCGAAAGCAGGTCGATGCTCCCGATGCTCCCGGCCTTCGCTTCATCCTGCCGCAGCTTGCCGCCTGATTCGCGCATAAAGGTTGTCTTCTTGGATGCGAAAGCATTCGGATACAAATGCAGATACAGCTCCTGAACGGGAGCAGTCCCCGGATTTTCCCATGTTAACGTTTGTTGTCCCTTTAATTGTTTGGCATCCGCCAAATAAGCCACATTCATATGATATTCGGAGATCCGGTAGCTGAGCGGCTCAGCGGCTTGCTGGTCTAACGGTTTGGCAGAGTCAGGCTTCTGCATGTCCGGTGCGGGCGCAGACGGCTCTACCCGGGAGACGGGCACGACTGGCCTGGTCGCGGTTGGGAGCAAAGTTTCAGACAGCAGGACAGCGCCAGCTGCTAGGAGCATAACGGCAAACCACTGTACCTTGCGGTTTTTGAACAAAACACTCATGATTTTCACCCCGTTGACAAGCATCTACAGCATGTATATGTAGACAAGGTGTGGATTATTTCTGGAAAGAGAAAATAAACCCGCCGACCAAACCGAGGGAGATATGAAAAGCCTCTTGACTCCGTGCGCCCTTGTTCTCATCGCTGACATTGGCTACAATACAATCAGAGTGTATTCATTAAGTAAAAGAGTGGAAGGTGCCGAGATGGAAGCAGATAAAAAGAAGCTGGCCTTGAATATCGTAAGCTCCAAAGTGAACCACAAGGGCTTTGGCGCAGGTGCGATTGATCTGAGCAACGTTTCCAGCATCATTATAGATGGAGGCGAAGCCTATGTAGACGATGGTGCTTTGCATGCCAAAAGTAAAGTGGAGAAGGGCATCAAGTTCTCCATGAACAAAGAAGACGTGCCGAACGGCCGCAAGTGTTGGATCGTCTGGGTTGCGGTAGATCGTACCGAAGAGGGCGCTTATTATGCAGGAATGACAGCATGTGAGATGTTGGTCGACACCGAAGCACGCAGAGGGTGGAAAATTCTAGCCGACCACGTCAATAAAATGGATGCGGCTATGAAACGCAAATTTATCTTCGACGGGCTGGATGAGGCAGAGAAAACTGCGCTCCGCAATCAACTTATCGAACACAATGAAGAATGGTGGAACCGTTCTGATCAGACGCTCAAGGATGCGCTTTCATAAAGGCTGAACAGCCCCCTTTTCAAAATATGAACATTATGTGTCATCCATTGTGACGGTAGGGTGAACCGAGTATACTAGACCCTAGTGTATGTTACCTCATATACTAGGACAGCAAAAAGGCAGACTAAGACGCGCTTAGTTCTGCCTTTTTGTGTTGCCCGGAAGAGGGCTGCTTAATTGTTCCACCAACGCTTCAAATCGTTCCACCAGGAATCGTTTTGACCTTTTGGTGTACCTTTTTTACCGTCGCTTGATGCTTCTTTCGCCGGTTTGCCCGTGCAGTACGTGGTCGGCTCCGTACCTGCAATGAAGGCCTCCATCCGCGAACTCGGGCAGTCCTCATTGGACAGCTTGCCGCTTGCCGGATCGATATACACACTGGCTACACCGTCAGGAATCGGGAACAGCTTCGGCGGTATCGCATCGAGCGACTGCTCCGTAAACTCGGCGAAGATCGGCGATGCGAGGTGAGATTCCACGCTGCTGATATCGCGGTCCTTGTCATAGCCAACCCAGACGGCCGTCGCCAGCTCAGGCGTAAAGCCGACGAGCCAGGCATCCGTGTCGGTGGTCCCCGTTTTCCCAGCAATCGGTCTTTTGATGGTACTCGCAACGCGATTGCCCGTACCGCCTTCCTCAAACACGCTTTCCATCAGATTCGTCATCACGTAGGCGACAGCCGGATCGAGAATTTTTTCCGACTTCGGCTTTGCTTCATATAGAACCTTACCGTTCGCATCTTCAATGCGCTCAATGGCCGTCGTCTCGTTACGAATGCCTTGATTGGCAATCGTGCCGAAAGCGGACGCCATTTCCAACGGAGAGACGGGAAAAGCTCCAAGGGCTAGCGAAGGGAGCGGCTTCATCGGACTGGTAATGCCGAGCTTCCGAGCTAGATCGATCACTTTATCGGGTCCCACATCAAGGATCGTATGGACGGCATAAATATTATCGGATTTGGAAATTGCCTGTCGCATATCGATATTGGCGTTAACATATTGATCGTTAAAGTTACGTGGCGTGTACGTCTGACGCCCTTGATCGTAAGTGAATACCGTCGGCTCGCTCTTGACCAGCGTTGCCGGGGTGTACCCATTTTGCAGAGCCACCATATAAACGAATGGTTTAAAAGATGAGCCTGGCTGTCTCGTGTTGGAAATAGCGCGATTGAATTGATTGTCCGCATAGTCGCGCCCGCCGACCATTGCCTTAATGGCTCCTGTTCGCGGATCAATGGCGACCAGCGCAGCCTGAATGTCAGGCTTGCCCGTTAGTTGCTTGGCCATGACATCTTCAGCAATCTTTTGCGCATTCATATCGAGCGTCGTATAAATTTTGATGCCGCCCTCATCCAGTTGCTCTTCAGGAATGCCGAACTTATCCGTCGCAAGCGTCCGAACGTAATCCCGGAAATATGGGGCTGCAGCGGGTTTCTTCTTCGTTAGCGGCTGAATTGTCAGCTTTTCCTTGGCTGCTGCGTCCGCAGCTTCCTGCGTGATGAACCCGCTGCGCACCATCGTCTGCAGCACGACCTTTTGCCGATCCATCGCATTGGTAAGATCGTAATAAGGCGAATAATAGCGCGGTCCCTTCGGAACGCCGGCGATCATGGCGCTCTCCGCGAGCGTTAACTCGCTGGCATGCTTGCCGAAGAACAGCTCAGATGCCGTTTCAATCCCATATGTCGAATGGCCGTAATAAATTTGATTCAAATAATCCGCAAGTATCTCGTCCTTGCTGAGCTGCATCTCCATTTGAATTGCGTAGACCGTTTCTTTTATTTTACGCGACCATGTTCGGTCGTGATTTAAATATAAATTGCGAGCCAATTGCTGCGTAATCGTCCCGGCTCCCTGAACTTTGGCCATGGCCTGCACATTCACAACGGCCGCACGGGCAACTGCCTTCAGATCAACTCCGAAATGATCGTAAAAATGCTGATCCTCAACAGCCAGCGTTGCTTTAATGAGATAAGGCGAAATTTCTTTGAGCGGGACAACCTGCCGATTTTGACCGGAATAAAAGGTGTCGATCAGCTCGCCGTGCGCGTCGTACATTTGCGAAGTTTGCAGCATTTTCGTGACGGGAAGCGTCTGGGAGCGCAGGTACACGAGGAAAGCGGCAGCACTAACAAGAAGCAGGATGGAGATTGTAAAAAAGAATGAGAACGTCTTTTTGATCCGGCGCATCCAGCGCATGGAGGGAACTTCTTTTTCTTTCGGTGTCGGCCGTGAACCCTCGGGTTTCGGACTGTTTTTATCGGACATGTCCCATTTCTCCTTTCTCCATACCTTCATAGTTGTAAGTCGTTACTACCCAGTATGGAAAAGCATGGCAGTCCGTATTCAACGAATTGTAAATTATTTTTAATAAATCTGGAAAAAACCTAGGAAATCATTGCATTTTGGGGGTAATGAACTATAATACAATTTGTGTGTATGAGGGTGGGGAAATTAACCACAAATTTTTGCATGACATTTCCATCTGGTGGAACACTGTTTAACGACACGAATGTCAGAATTTATTCATCCAATATAGAACGAAAGAGGGCATGAACATGGAATTGTGGTACACAGAGAAACAAACCGATAGCTTTGGAATTACGGCAAAAGTGAAAGAAACTTACGTAAGAGAACAAACGGATTTCCAAGACCTCGCGATGATCGAAACCGAAGAGTGGGGCACAATGCTTACTCTGGACGGCATGGTCATGACAACGGTGAAGGACGAGTTCGTTTACCATGAAATGGTGGCGCATCCTGCGCTCGTGACGCATCCGAATCCGGAAAACGTGCTTGTTGTAGGCGGCGGCGACGGCGGCGTGATCCGTGAAATCATGAAACACCCGAAAGTGAAAAAAGCCGTTCTGGTTGATATCGATGGTAAGGTCATCGAGTATTCCAAAAAGTACCTGCCGACAATCGCAGGCGAGTTGGACAACCCACGCGTTGAAGTTATCGTGAACGACGGCTACATGCACATTCATGACAATAAAAATACCTATGACGTTATCATGGTTGACTCCACAGAGCCAGTAGGTCCAGCTGTCGAATTGTTCACGAAAGGCTTTTACCAAGGCATTTTCGACGCATTAAAAGAAGACGGAATTTTCGTTGCACAAACGGACAACCCATGGTTTAAAGCCGATTTGATCCAAACGGTTAACCGGGATGTCAAAGAAATCTTCCCGATCGTACGCGTTTACTGCGCAAACATCCCTACATACCCGAGCGGTCTGTGGACATTCACTATGGGCAGCAAGAAGCATGATCCGCTTCAAGTAGAGGAAGCTTCCATTCCTGAATTCCCAACGAAATACTACACACCGCGTCTGCACGCAGCTGCATTCGTCCTGCCTAGATTTGTTGAAGATCTGGTGAAGTAATGAAAGAAAACCGTTAGCCATTCTTGCAAAAAAGTAAGAAGCGCTGGCGGTTTTGTTTTTTAACAGGTTGCTCATCCTTGCCAGGTGGACAGCTGGAAAGGTGTTTTTCATCGTTACAGTGGCGCGGGGGAAATGAAGTCGTGTCTCTAACGATGTTTTGAATGCTTACAAACGAGAAAAAAAGCAGTTTTGTACGCTGAGCTAAGCTGGAAAGATGGTTATCATCGTTATAGATATCTGGGGATGTTACTATCGTGTTTATAACGTTATTTTTCATCTTTACAGACGAGAAGATGGAGATTGAGAAAGACAGGTTCGTTCCCAAACGTGCAGCTTTAGATAAGGACCTGGTCATCAGTTAGGATTATCTCATACTGACATAATGTAGTCAGTGTACACGGCATATAATTAGGATAAGAAAGTAACTTATAATTAATGGAGGCGTATAACGATGGTATATGTAACTGTACAAAGCTTTATCGAGGATTATCAGAACGAATTGACCGTAACCCAAAAACTGCTGGATGCCTTAACAGACGGCTCCCTTAAACAGGAAATCGCACCGGGTTACCGCACATTGGGCGATCTTGCGTGGCATTTAATCCCGAGTGGCGGTATTTTGGAACCGACGGGTCTGAAGGTGGACTATCCCCCTGCAGAGGCACCTCAATCCGCCGCTGAAATTGCTCAAGCTTACAAGAAAACGACGCAGTCCTTGATCGAAGCCGTCCGCACACAATGGAATGACGAAACGCTGCAAGTTACCGTGAACATGTTTGGTCAACCATGGAAAAATGGGTTTACACTTGACATGTTCATCAAGCACGAAATTCATCATCGCGGTCAGTTGACAATTCTGATGCGCCAAGCCGGACTGCCTGTAACCGGCGCATACGGTCCTTCTAAAGAAGAGTGGTCCCTCATGGGAATGGAAGCTCCGACTAGATAATCCATAAATGAATGTAAAACCGTCAGAGTCTCTTGATTTTGGTATTATCCCCTTTAAGTAGACACTCAATAAAAACCGTCATGTTATCATGAGGGAACGA